>NZ_JAWGSV010000036.1:0-18216 GCF_032552055.1 Clostridium sp.
TAGTTATTTATATATTCATTATATATTTCATTTTGTAATAAATTATATTCTTCTTTACCTTTTGATTTCTTAAAAAAATTAAAAAATTTATTAACTTTTAAATTTGTTGCTTTTGAATAATTAAATTTAAGATTAACTTTTTTAGATAAATTTTCAATATCTTCTATCTTCATATTAGTATTTGAATTGAATTCATCTATAAAGTCTTCAGTATATTTAGAGATAGCTAAACCATAAGAACCATTTTTGTTCTGAGCTAGTAAGTTAATACTATTAAGTGCTTCTAATATATTCTTATATTCTATAGAAGGCTTAATAAGCTTTATATATTTATTATGCTTTATTCGTCTATATCTAATATATTTTGTCACCATATCTGATCCAACTAGCTTAATAGCTGTTTCCTTTACTTCGTTGTAGCTATAATTATTTAGAGGATTTTTTATTCTAAAAATTCTATAGGTTTCATATAACTCATCTATTTTATTAATTTTTCTTTTAGTAATCTTATACTTATCTAAAAGATTAATACCATTTTTATCTTCACTATACAGTATTTTATTAAACTCCTTTAATAAGTCTATTTTTTTACTTATTTCTCTATTAATTAATCTGACCTTACTTATTAAAGTACTTCCTGTACACTGTCCTAAATCTTTAAATTCTTTATCAAGCTTCTCTATTATATTAGTAGGTTTATTTATTTTATCTAAATTTATAATTTTGTCTTTAATAACTTCAATGCTTTTAACATCATATAACTTATTAATATCTTCACTAGAAATAATAAGGATGTTTTTCTTATTATATAGATAATTAGATACCAAATCATTTAATAAAAATTCTTTTTCATTTAAATTGTTATACATCATATTAATTGTGTTGTGGTGGCTCTCATTAATATAGCCATTTATAACAAAATTAATATAATACTCCTTATATGATTCTTTATTCTCCATAAGTAATTTGCTTAAGTAATCTTAAGACTCCTCCTTAAATTTTAGCTATTAATACAAATATATTCATAGGATAAAAAATTATAATTAATAGTTATCTTTTTATTTTTTTGTCAATAATATATATATGTTTCAAATAAGGAGGTATTAATTTGAAGAAGCTAGTTAAAGGTATTAAAGCTTTTACAGCTTTATTTTTATTAGTAATTATTTCTTTTCTTATTTATTATAAGGGATCTATTTTATTGATTTTAGATATTTATAAGGATCTTAAAGACTCAAATAAAAGTATAGAAACATTAGGAGTTTTAACAGGGTATGAAGCTAGCAATTCTATGGAAGTAAAACATTTAAAATATAAAAATTCAAAATCAAAGGATGTTTACTTGGATCTATACCTCACTAGTAATACTGAAAAAGCATCACCTGTATTAATATATGTACATGGTGGTAGTTGGATCTATGGTGATAATACTATACCAATAGGACTAGAGCCAATAATTAATGCCTTTAATAATAGAGGATTTACTATTATTAGCTTGTCTTATGAATTATTAGATGATAGTAATATAGATTTGAAAGATCCTATTACAGATGTTAAAGATGCTATAAGATGGGTATACAAAAATAAGGATGAATACAATTTTGATACAAAGGATATAGGCCTTCTTGGAATATCTTCAGGAGCACACCTATCATTAATGGCTGCTTATACTGATGATGAATCTTTTAAGGGTGATAATAACCTTTTAAGTTACTCCTCTAAAGTTAAGTATGTTATAGATATATTTGGTCCTACTGACTTAAGTACATTAGACTTTTCGGATTTAAATTTCAACAATAGAAAAATAAAGAAACTAATAAACTCAAATGAAGAATTAGATAAATATAGCCCTATTAACTATATAACTAATAAGGCTCCTGATACATTAATAGTACATAGTATTGAAGATGAGCTAGTTCCATATAAGAATAGTGAGGAATTATATAATAATCTTCTATCAAATAGTATAAATACGAAGTTAATTACATTTAGCAAAGGAAGTCATTTCTTTTCAGACTTTAATAAAAATGAAGTTTTTATGGCAATTATAAAAGTATTAAACTTCTTAACTTCTAATACTTCTCTATAGTTTATAAGGTAATAAAGCCCAGTTTCAGTATTAAGTAGTTATAACTAAAAAGTATTTTTAATAAATCTATAAATAGATTTACTTTTAATCAATAATATATAGAAGGTTTATATTATAATGCAAAAATAAACATCCCTCTGTTGCTATTAGCAGAAGGATGTTTATTTATCTAATTTTAAGTAATTTCGAAGGAATTACCACCTTAATTATTCATTTTTTTTAATTCCTAATTGTTATTGCATCCGTATTTTTCATAGTAAGCCTTTATAGAATTTTTCATATTATCATCTATATAAACCTTACCATTTATTTTTCTATTATATAAATATTCAACTACTTCAGCCATAGTAACAATAGCATATGTAGTTATTCCAAAGTGTTCTTTAATTTCAACTTGTGCAGACTTATCTGACTTTCCTTTTTCCATTCTATCTACTGATATTATTAGACCTTTTATATCTACATTTCCTTGTGCTTTTAGTATAGGAGCTGTTTCATATATTGAAGTACCTGCTGTCATAACATCTTCAACTATTACTACCTTAGTATCATCTTTTAAAGAACCACCTAAAAGTATTCCACCTTCACCATGATCCTTAACTTCTTTTCTATTTGAGCAATATTCAACATTTAAGTCGTATAAATCCTTTAATGAAATTGCAGTAGTTACTGTTAGAGGTATTCCTTTATATGCAGGACCAAATAAAACGTCTATATCCATTCCGAAATGTTTATGTATAGCTTGAGCATAAAACTCACCTAGCTTCTTTAATTGTTCCCCTGTTGTATAATTACCTGTATTGATAAAAAATGGTGTATTTCTTCCACTTTTTGTTACGAAATCTCCAAATTTTAATACATTACTTTCCACCATAAATTCAATAAACTCTTCTTTATATCTTTCCATACTAAGCATTCCTTCCAGTATAAGTATTTAACAAACCTTGTTGCTTGTCTGTATAATTTTATCATTAAATTGAGGAAAAAACTAGACAAAAAATTGGGGCTGATATTAACACAGCCCCTTAATGAATATCATTATACTTTTAGCCTCTAGCTTCTTTATTTAATTGATATAATCTTTGCCTTTCAGGTAATGTTAGTTCTAAAGAGCCTTCACGCCTATTTATAAGCTTTTCCAACTCTTTAAATTTTTCTTCACCTAACTTAGTTCTAATTACATAAGTTTTCATTTCTCTTAACTTATTTTTTTCTATACCAGTTAATAAGTCACCATTTTCAACTTTTGTTCTAAAGTTATTTAACTCTTCCTTTTGTGAGGCATCTAGATATCCTTCATTTTTCGGAGTCCAAAAGTCATCAAATTTATCTTTGTTATCAATACTATATTCTAATTCTTTATAAACCCTAAAGGCATTACTTTTATGTTTAACTTCATCATTATTCATAAAGGTAAAACTAGACGTTAGTATCGTTGCAGATAAAATGATTGTAGCTAAATTAATAACCATACTTGTCCCTCCTTTTTAGATATTCACATTATTAGTATATGAATTTATTAAAAATTTAAAGGTGGGAAAAATTTCTTATTTATTAATTAAATACTCATTAATAGCTTTAGCAGCTTCTAATCCTTCTCTAATTGCCCAGACTACTAAAGATTGACCTCTTCTTGCATCTCCACAAGTGAATATATTTTGAATATTAGTTTTAAAATTACCATATTCAGCACTTATATTTCCTCTATTGTTAATAAAAATATTAAATGTATTCTTAATTGTTTCCTCGGTTCCAAGGAATCCCATTGCAAGTAAAGCTATATCTACCTTAATTATTTCTTCACTACCTTCAACTTCTTTAAAAGTAACACTTCCATTTTCATCCTTTATCCATTGAACCTTAACTATTTTAGCTTCTTTTAGATTACCTTGAGAGTCACTTATAAATTCTTTTACACTAGAGCAATATCTTCTAGGATCCTCACCAAAGATTTCAATAGCTTCTGCTTGACCATAATCTACTTTCAAGGTTCTTTTCCATTCTGGCCAAGGATTATTTACTTGTCTTTCTAATGGAAGTGAATCTGTTATTTCAAGCTGAATGATATTATTACATCCTTGTCTTATTGCAGTAGCAACACAGTCTGTACCTGTATCACCTCCACCAATTACTAAAACATTTTTATTTTTCGCATCTATAAACTCTTCTTCGCTAATATTGTTATATACATTTTTAGTGCTACTTTTAAGATAATCCACTGCAAAATAAACACCATTAGAGCTTCTACCTGGAACTAGTAAGTCTCTTGGTTTAGTAGCACCAGTTGCTAATACTATAGAATCATATTCCTTTAAAATTTTTACTTTAAGTTTATTATCCTTAGAAACATCACTATTAGTATAGAAAGTAATTCCTTCTTCTTTTAATAAATTAATTCTATTTTGAACAACTTTTTTATCTAATTTCATATTAGGTATTCCGTACATTAATAGACCGCCGGCAGCATCTTCTCTTTCATATACATCTACAATATATCCATATCTATTTAAATAGAATGCTGCAGATAAACCTGATGGACCTGATCCAATAATAGCTACCTTTTTATTATTTCTATACTGAGGAGGATTAGCTTTCACTTTTCCTTCCGCCATAGCCTTATCAATTATATACCTTTCATTTTCCTTTATGCTTACAGCTGGTGCATTTAATGCTAAAGTACAAGAAGATTCACAGGGAGCTGGACAAACCCTTCCTGTAAACTCAGGAAAAGGATTTGTCTTAAGGAGTCTTTGTAACGCTAATTCAAGATTATCCCTATATACTAAATCATTAAATTCCGGTATTAGATTATTTAATGGACATCCAGATACCATTCCTTTTAATAGTAAACCTGATTGGCAAAATGGAATTCCACAATCCATACATCTTGATCCTTGAATTTTTTGTTCTTCCTTAGAGAGCAATGAATGAAATTCATTGTAATGTTCAATTCTCTTTTTAACTGATTCATTATTGCCTACTTTTCTTTCGAATTCTAAAAATCCTGTTGGCTTTCCCATTACATTGCACTCCTTTCATAAAAGGCTTTTAGTAAAGCATCTTCATAATTTAAACCTTCCGCCTCTTTTTCTTCAATTAACCCTAAAATAGCCTTATACTCAGATGGTATTATTTTTATAAAATTCCTTTGCTCTATATTAAAATTTTCTAAAATTTCTTTACCAGTTTTAGAGTCAGTTTCTAATACATGCTCATTAATTAGGGCTTTCAATTCATTTAAGTCTTTTGAATTTAGTTCTTCAATTTCAATTAATTCTTTATTAATTTTGTTATTTAAATTATTATCTTTATTATATATATAAGCAATTCCACCACTCATTCCAGCAGCTATATTTACTCCGCAATGACCCAAGATTACAACTTTTCCACCAGTCATATATTCAAGAGCATGATCTCCTACGCTTTCAACTACAGCAGTTGCTCCAGAATTTCTAACACAGAATCTTTCACCTACTCCGCCTGCTATAAATGCCTTACCAGATGTAGCACCATATAAAGCAACATTACCTATTATTACATTATCTTTACCTTTTCGTAGATTAGGAGTATTATTTTTAACTACAATTTTCCCACCAGATAGACCCTTTCCTAAATAGTCATTACAGTCTCCAGTTACCTTTATTGTAATTCCTTTAGGGATAAAGGCTCCTAAGCTTTGACCTCCAAAGCCAGTACATTTAATCTTAATAAAATCATCTTTAAATATTCTATCTGAATAATTAGCAGTAATATATGAGCCTAATAAAGTTCCAAAAGTTCTGGCTGTATTACTAATAACTAAGCTTAAGTTAATTTGATCACTATTTTCAATTTTTTCTTTTATATAAGGAATTAGTAACTTTCTATCTAAAGTATTATCTAATTCTTCTCTATATAAAGGATTGAATTTATTATCTTCCTTAAAGAAAATAGGTTCATTTACTAATAGAGAAGATAAGTCTATTTTATTTCTCTTATAACCTTTAATTGATTCTTTTTGCTTTAATAAATTAAATTTTCCAACCATTTCATCAATAGTTCTAAATCCAAGCTTAGACATATATTCTCTTAACTCCTCTGCTATAAATAGCATAAAGTTTATTACATATTCAGGCTTCCCACTAAACCTCTTTCTAAGTTCTTTGTTTTGAGTTGCTATTCCTACTGGACAAGTATCCAAGTTACATACTCTCATCATTACGCATCCTAATGAAACTAAAGGTGCAGTTGCAAAGCCAAACTCTTCTGCTCCTAGTAAAGCAGCTATTGCAACATCTTTACCCGTCATAAGTTTACCATCAGTTTCAATCTTAACTCTATCTCTTAAACCATTTAATATTAATGTTTGATGAGCTTCTGCAAGTCCAAGTTCCCATGGTAAACCTGCATTTTGAATGGAAGTCTTTGGAGATGCTCCAGTACCTCCATCATGTCCAGATATTAGAATAGTGTTAGCACCTGCCTTAGCAACCCCACTTGCAATAGTCCCAACACCTGCCTCTGAAACAAGCTTTACAGAAATCTTAGCCTTTTCATTTGACTGTTTTAAATCATATATTAACTGAGCTAAATCTTCTATTGAATATATATCATGATGAGGCGGCGGAGAAATTAATCCAACTCCTGTAGTTGATCCTCTAGTTTTAGCTATCCATGGATATACTTTATTACCAGGAAGTTGTCCACCTTCACCAGGTTTTGCACCTTGAGCCATTTTTATTTGAAGTTCATCAGCATTAACTAAATATTCTGATGTAACTCCAAATCTGCCTGATGCTATTTGCTTAATAGAAGATCTTCTAAGATCTCCATTTTTATCTACCTTAAACCTATCACTATCTTCTCCACCTTCACCAGTATTAGACTTTCCACCAAGTCTATTCATTGCAATAGCTAAAGCTTCATGAGCTTCTTTTGATATAGATCCATACGACATAGCACCTGTTTTGAATCTCTTAACTATTGATAATGCACTTTCTACCTCTTCTAAAGGAACTGGACTATTATTATAATTAAAGTCTAATAAACTTCTAATAGTAATATAATTTTCTTCACCATCTATAAGCTTTGAATACTCCTTAAATAAATTGTAATCTCCAGTTCTTGTAGCTTGTTGCAATTTATAAATAGTTAAAGGATTATAAAGATGCTCTTCTTTATCTTGTCTATATTTATCATATCCACTTGAATCTAATGAAGATTCAAAGTTTACTTTACTAGGTTCAAATGCACTTTTATGCCTTAATAAGTATTCTTCCTCTATTTCAGCTATAGTTAATCCTTCAATTCTGCTAACTGTACTTGTAAAGTATTTATCTATAACATCTTTGCTAAGACCAACAGCTTCAAAGATTTGAGCACCTCTATAAGATTGAATTGTAGAAATACCCATCTTAGATATAATCTTAACCAATCCTTTTACAATAGCCTTATTATACTTTTCAACAGCAGTATCATAATCCTTGTTAAGTAATTTATATTCCCTTAATCTATTTATACCTTCATAGGCTAAATATGGATTAACTAATATAGCTCCATAACCAATTAATGTTGCAAAATGATGAATTTCTCTAGGTTCTGCACTTTCAATTACTAAATCAATATTACTTCTAATTCCTTTTCTTATTAAATAATGATGAACTCCTGCTAATGCTAATAAAGATGGAATAGCAAAGTTTTCTTTGTCTGCTCCTCTATCGCTTAATATAATAATGTTAAATCCATTATTATAAGCATGTTCTACATTACTCATTAATTTATTTAAAGCTTCTTCTAAATTGCTATTATTATAAAGAATACTTACAACCTTAGTTTTAAGATTTATTTCATTTAAATATTTAATCTTTGCTAAATCCTCATTGCTAATAATAGGTGAAGAAAATTTTAAATGAGGTAAGTTATCCTTAAATTCACCTAGTATATTTCCATAACCCCCTAAATATACAGTTGTAGAAACTACTATATCTTCTCTAATAGCATCTATAGGTGGGTTTGTAACTTGGGCGAATAATTGTTTAAAGTAATTAAATAATAATATAGATTTATTAGATAAAACAGGAAGAGGTGTATCTATTCCCATAGCACTTAATGATTCTTCTCCATTTTCACTCATAGGTAATATAGTATTTTTTAAATTTTCAAATGAATAATCGAATATTTTAAACAATTCATCTATTTTCTTATTTGAATACTGTTCAATATTAGCGCTAGCATCTAAATTCAAATCTTCTATTTTAATTACATTATCATTAATCCACTGCTTGTAAGGATGTTTATTATAATACTTTTCTTTTAATTCAGAATTTCTTATAAACTTTCTATTTATAGTATCTACTAATAAAATATTACCTGGAGTTAATCTTCCTTTTTCCACTATATCTAAGGGATCAATATTTAATGCACCAACTTCAGAAGATAAAATAAGATTATTATCCTTAGTTATATAGTATCTTGCTGGTCTTAATCCATTTCTATCTAAAGTTGCACCCATAACATCCCCATCAGTGAAAACTATGGCCATAGGTCCATCCCATGGTTCCATTAAAGTTGCATTATACTCAAAATATGCCTTTTCATCTTCTTTAATAAGCTCATTTTTTTCCCAGGGCTCAGGTACAAGCATCATTATTGCTTCTTCTATACTCACACCATTCATAATTAAAAATTCTAGTGTATTATCTAAAATAGCTGAGTCTGATCCTTCACTGTTAATTATTGGTAAAACATTGCTTAATTTATCTTCTAAAACCTTTGATTTCAAACTACCTTCCCTTGCATATAAACTATTAATATTACCTCTTAAAGTATTAATTTCACCATTATGAATTATATATCTATTAGGGTGAGATCTCTTCCAGCTTGGAACTGTATTTGTACTATATCTAGAGTGAACCATAGCAATAGCTGAAACTACTTTAACATTAGATAAATCTAAGTAGAAGTCTCTTAACTGACTTGCTAACAGTAGACCTTTATATACTAAAGTCTTAGAAGAAAGAGATGAAATATACACATCTAAATTTTGTGTTTTCTTTTCAAATCTTCTTCTTAAAATATATAGCTTTCTTTCAAAATCTTTATTGTCACTTATATTATTAGGCTTTTTAATTATTACTTGCTTAATTATAGGCATAGATTTCAACGCCTTTTCACCAATGACTTCTTTATTAATAGGAACATCTCTCCAGCCTAATATATTAAGACCTTCTTCTTTGGACAATGAAGTAAATTCATTTATTGATTCTTCTAGTTTTTTTGAAGAAGGAGGAAGGAAGAACATTCCTATAGCATAATCTCCTTCCTCAGAAAGTTCTATGCCTAGATTTTTTAATTCTTCCTTAAAAAAGTTATGAGGAATTTGTATTAATAACCCTGATCCATCACCAGTTTGTCCGTCAGCATCTGTACCGCCTCTATGCTCTAAATTTACTAATATATCTAGGGCATTTTTAATAGCTTTATGATCTTTTTTACCATCTATATTAACTATAGCTCCAATTCCACATGCATCATGTTCAAAAGAGCTTCTATATAATCCTATATCTTTATGCAATGTTATTCCTCCCTTCAAAGTCTATAATTATCTAAAATATCTTTAGAGTAAGCTACCATTTTCATCCCTAAGTCCATACTATTTTTTTGTATATGTCTAAAGGCTTCTTCTTCATCCATATGAAGTTCTCTCATTACTATCCCTTTAGCTTTTTCTATTATCTTTCTTTCACTTATCTTTTCTTCTAAATTATGAACTTTGTCCTTAAGTTTCCTTACCCTTCTTTCACTTTGATAAATCATATCTAATGAATTTACGAGCAAGGTATTATTAATTGGACTTGATATACAAAAAATATCTGTTTCCTCCTGAACAATGGACTTATAAGGTTCATTTACGATAGCAAGGAAGCTACATTCATCGCCTATAGTTTCATAAATACTAATTAAATTCATATCTTTAAACTTGTATCCACTAATGACTATAGATGGTGAAAATTGTTTTATAGCTCTAATTAGTTCATTTCCATAAGTACATATAGCTAACACATTATAGCCATTACTAATTAATATAGCTTTAATTTTCTCTCCTGTTTCTTCTTTGCTTAGTGCAACTATAACATCTATTGTCATTTATATTGCTCCCTTACTAGTAAATTAATATTGATTTAAATAGTTATCTATTTCCCATTGATGAACTTTAGTTCTATAATCGTCCCATTCTGCTGTCTTAGCTTTAATATAATTATTAAAAGTATGATCTCCTAAGGTCTTTCTTACTAATTCACTTTCTTCCATATATCTAATAGCTTCTTCTAAAGTTCCTGGTAAACTATCAATTCCTTCTTCTTCTCTTTCTTCTAATGTCATCTTAAATATATTTTTTTCGACACTTTCAGGTGGTTGTAAATTATTTTTAATTCCATCTAAACCAGCAGCTAGAAGACAAGCTAGTACTAAATACGGATTTGCACTTGGATCTGGACATCTTAATTCAACCCTTGTCCCATTCCCTCTTGTAGCAGGTACTCTTATTAATGGACTTCTATTCTTAGCTGACCATGCTATATAAACTGGTGCTTCATATCCTGGTACTAATCTCTTATATGAGTTTACTAATGGATTAGTAATAGCTGAAATACCCTTAACATGTTTAATTAACCCTGCTATAAAACTATATGCAGTACTACTTAATCCTAATTTATCATTTTCATCAACAAATGCATTTTTCCCATCCTTGTTTAATGACATATTAATATGCATTCCTGAACCGTTTATTCCAAAGAATGGTTTTGGCATAAATGTTGCATAAACTCCATGTCTTTGAGATATTGATTTAACTACTAACTTAAAGGTCATTATATTATCTGCTGTTGTTAAAGCATCTTCATATTTAAAGTCAATTTCATTTTGTCCATGAGCAACTTCATGGTGAGATGCTTCTATTTCAAATCCCATATCCTCTAATATTAAGGATATATCTCTTCTTACATTTTCACCAGCATCTAAAGGACTTAAATCAAAATAACCAGCCTTGTCTTGAGTCTTTAATATTGGTTCGCCATATTCATTAGTATCTAATAAGAAAAATTCACACTCAGGTCCAACATTCATCGTATACCCTAAATCTCCAGCTTCATTAAGAACTTTTCTTAAAATATTTCTTGGATCTCCTTCAAAAGGATCTCCTTCTGGTGTATATATATCACAGATTAATCTTGCAACTTTTCCTTGTTGAGGTCTCCATGGAAAAATAACAAAGCTATCTAAATTTGGTCTTAAATACATATCTGATTCTTCTATTCTTACAAATCCAGAAATTGATGAGCCATCAAACATCATTTGATTATTTAAAGCCTTTTCCAGTTGCTTATCTGTAATTGCAACATTTTTTAACGCCCCCAGTATATCAGTAAATTGCAACCTGATAAACTTAACTCCATTTTCTTGTACTAATTTGATAATATCTTCTCTTGAATATTTTGACATAATACCTGCCCCCTTAAATTTTTATAAAAAAAGGGCGCACAATAGAAAACCAATCTATTGAACGCCTTTGTTCTTAACTATTTTTTATCATTATATTATTAATTCTACCGTTTTGCAATAGGAAATTTAAAAAAATTCAAAATATTTATAAATCTATTATTATTTTCTGTATTTATTTACGAATCTAGTTATTCGCTTTACTGCTTCAATTAAGTCTTCTGTTGAAGAAGCATAACAAGCTCTAATAAAGCCCTCTCCACATTCTCCAAAAGCATTACCTGGAACAGCTAGTACTTTTTCTTCTATAAGTAACTTTTCACAGAAGTCATCTGAACTCATTCCTGTAGACTTAATGCATGGGAATACATATAATGCACCTAATGGTTCAAAACATTCTAGACCCATTTCTCTAAATCCATTAACTAGTATTCTTCTTCTTCTATTATATTCACGAGCCATTTCACTTACGCTATCATCTCCATTTTTTAAGGCTTCAATAGCTGCAAATTGTGCTGTTGTTGGAGAACACATAATAGCATATTGGTGTATCTTCTTTAATGCGTCTATAAGTATATGATGTCCACAAACATAACCTAATCTCCAGCCTGTCATAGCATAAGCTTTAGAAAAGCCATTAATAACGAGTGTCTTATCCTTAACTTCTTCAAAAGATGCAATTGAATAATGATCCTTATCATAAGAAAGTTCAGCATATATTTCATCAGAAATTATTATTATATCTCTATCTTTTAAAACTTCAACAATTCCTTTTAATTCTTCCTTAGTCATAATAGCCCCTGTAGGATTATTAGGGAAAGGAATTATTACAACCTTAGTCTTAGGAGTAATTGCTGCTTCAAGGAGCTCAGGAGTAAGTTTAAACTCATCTTCCTGTCTTAAGTTAATAGTTACAGGTGTACCTCCACAGAAGGTTGTACAGCCCTTATAAGCAACGAAACTAGGTTCTGGTATTATAACTTCATCTCCAGGGCCTACAAGTGCTCTTAAAGCTAAATCTATTCCTTCACTTCCACCTACAGTAACTAAGATTTCGTTGCTAGGATTAAATTTAAGATTAAATCTTCTGTCTAGGTATTTAGCTATTTCTTCTCTTAATTCCATATATCCAGCATTAGAAGAATAATGAGTATGTCCTTTTTCTAAGGAATATATACCAGCTTCTACTACATTCCATGGCGTAATAAAGTCAGGTTCTCCTACCCCCAAAGAAATTACATCTTCCATTTCATTTATTAAATCAAAATACTTTCTAATACCAGATGGTGGCATATTCCTAACATTATCTAGTATCATATCTTCCATTATCATATAAATATAGCCTCCCTGCCTTCAATCTTTCTTTCCTTGAATATTGTTCCATGATCTTTATACTTCTTTAATACAAAGTGAGTAGCAGTACCTGTTACATATTCCTGAACTGCAAGCTTTTCAGACACGAATAATGCTACTTCCTTCATAGTTTTACCTTCTACTATAACTGTTAAATCAAAGCCACCAGAAGACATTAAATAGCAAGCTTTAACTTCTTTAAACTTATATATTCTTTCTGCAACCTTATCAAAGCCTACTCCTCTTTGTGGCGTAATTTTTACTTCAATTAAGGCTGTTACTGTTTCCTTACCTGTATTCTCCCAATTTATTAAAGTAGTGTACCCGGCTATTATATTTTTTTCTTCATAGTCAGTTATGGCTTCTCTAACTTCCTCTACAGTTTTGCCAGTCATTAAGGCAATTTCTGCATCACTATACCTACTATTCTTTTCTAAAACTTCTAAAATTTCATCCACTTTCATTACCTCCATATAAAAAAATAAATCCTCCATCCCTAAAATAAGGGACGAAGGATAACTTCCGCGGTACCACCCTAATAAGTAATTATTAATTACTCACTCAGCTGAATATATTTATTCAATCTCTATAACGGGAGACAACCGTCATTATCTAATTAAGAAATTAATTCTTATTTTTCAATAAGCAATTCAAAGGCTGCTTCAAATAACATATCATACTAAATTTCCACCATACTTTAGCTCTCTTTAATGCATAGTTAATTTACTCTTCCTTATCACTATCTTTAAGTATCATTTTTTATAATTATAATAATAAAATCATTAAACTTCAATAGTTTTTCTAAAATTATGCATATTTTTCTAAATAATATATTTACCATAATAAAAATCAACTATTTTACTAGCACATCTCCTAAGTTTAATAATACATTTTCAAATTTTAATATTAAATTCAAACAAAAAAATCCCCCTATCTTAAATAGAGGGATTCTAATAAAAACTAATTCAAGTAATTTGAAAGAAATTACATCATTAATTCTTAACTTTCACCTATTAATTCTTAGCTCTTAGCTATTAAAGCGCTTCCCCTACTAATGAGAAAGGTTGAGCTCTAACTATTTTTACATTAACTAAGTCACCAGCTTTTATATTTTCTCCAGTAAAATTAACTAATTTACCGTTTCTAGTTCTTCCAGTGAATTTAGTTTCATCATTTTTGCTAAATCCTTCAACTAGAACTTCTGTTACTTTGCCTTCAAATTCTTTATTTTTCATAATAACACTTTCGTTAACTGCCTTAACAAGTCTATCAAATCTATGATGCTTATCTGCATCAGGAACTTGATTTAACATCATATCAGCTGGAGTGTTATTTCTTCTTGAATAGATAAATGTAAATGCTGAGTCATATTGAACTTTTTGAACTAAATCTAATGTATCTAAGAAGTCTTCTTCAGTTTCTCCAGGGAAACCAACTATAATATCTGTAGTTAAAGAAACTCCAGGTATTTCTTTTTTAATTAATTCCACTAACTCAAGATAAGATTCTTTTGTATAATGTCTATTCATTTTTTTAAGTATTCTATTTGATCCACTTTGTACAGGTAAATGAATTTGCTCACAAAGCTTATCACATTCTTTAATAGCATAAATAACATCCTTATTTAAATCCTTTGGATGAGAAGTCATAAATCTAACTCTTTCAAGACCTTGAACTTCATTTATTTTTCTTAAAAGTTTAGCAAAATCAATATCTTCTTCTAAGCCTTTACCATATGAGTTAACATTTTGACCAAGTAATGTTACTTCTTTATAACCCTTGGCAACTAAATCTTCAATTTCCTTTATTATATCTTCTGATTTTCTACTTCTTTCTCTTCCTCTAACATAAGGAACTACACAATAAGTACAGAAATTATTACATCCATACATTATTGTAACAAAAGCTTTAACTGAACTTTCTCTATCTATTGGAACGCCTTCAATTATTTCTGTTTCTTTATTAAAGATTTCCTTTACTTGTACTCCCTCAGTTTTAACTCTATTTAAGTACTCTGGGAACTTATAGGCATTATGAGTTCCAAAGATTATGTTGACATGAGGGAACTTACTTAGTATTTTATCAGCCATACCTTCTTGTTGCATCATACAACCACATACAGCAACTATTAATTCTGGCTTCTTCTTCTTTAGATGTTTAAGCTCTCCTAAATTACCAAAAACCTTATTTTCTGCATTTTCTCTTACGCAGCAAGTGTTAAATATAATAATATCTGCATCCTTTATATCAGTACTCTTACTATAACCAATACTTTTAAGCATTCCTGAAAGCTTTTCCGAATCTTCTTCATTCATTTGGCAGCCCCAAGTTTCAATAAAGTATTTTAAATCTTTCATTTCTTCCTTCATCAGTAATCTCCTTTTATAGAACTATTTCTCCAATAATATTATAATAAAAAAGGGGTAGAAAAACTACCCTATTTTTCTCTTTCCCATACTAATATCTTGTTTTCATCTAGAAAACCTATTTTTCTATATAAGTTTATTGCTTTTATATTATCTGAATCAACTCTTATATATAAATTTTCTATTCCATAATTTTTAGCATATTCAATCATCTCATTAAGAAATAAATTTCCAAATCCAAGCCCTCTGTATTTACTTACTATCCCAAAATTAACTATAGTAAACATAGACCTATTATATATAATTTGCCCATATCCAATATATTCGTTATTTAATATAGCAAAGATACATAATTCATTAATATAATAATCTTGAGCCATATCTGCATAGATATCCTCAGTTATTAAAGGAAGCCTATTCCATTGCTCAAAAATATCGTTTTGGATATCACATCTTAAAATTTCATCTTTTCCAATCTCAAACATTCTAGTATAAAAATTTATTGGATTTTTTAATCTTAATTTAAACTCTACTTCTTTTATATATTCCTCTTTTTTATCTTCATAAGTTTTAAGGTTTAACTTTAATAATAAAGTATATTTCTTTTTAGTAAAACCAAGAGATTCTAATACAATAGAATTTTGAAGTGTATCTAATGCTTCGTAAGATAGTAGGTAATTATTAAAAAGACTTAAAATATTTTTATTAAGTAAACCCATATACTTAAAATCTATATATAGAGCCCACACTTTTGTATATTTACTTGAACTACTTTCATACCAAATATATCCTATATATATTTCATTAACTTTAATTAATCTTATAGACTTTCTATATAAGAACTTTAATAAAAAGTTTTGACTGTCATAAGATTTAAAAAAGTCTTTATTATAACTGATTTCTTCAAAATTTTTACTATATATCTCTTTGAAAATATCCATATTGTGCAAAGTTAACTTCTCAAGCATACTAAATACCCCTTTTTGTCTATATAATAAGTATAATTCTTATACAATGTAAAGGTCAATATTAACGGCCTAAATAAATAAGACACACATAATAATTTATGTGTGTCTTTTAAAATATATTACTCAGCGTCTCTTATGCTTAAAGCAATTTTCTTATTTTCTGCATCTACAGAAAGAATTATAGCCTTAACTTCATCACCAATGTTTAATACATCAGCAGGGCTATTAATTCTTTCATTAGTTATTTTAGAAATATGAACTAACCCATCAACACCTGGTTCTAATTCTACAAAGGCACCAAAGTCACTTATTCTAACAACCTTACCTAATACAGCCGAACCTTCTGGGTATTTTTCTTCTATATTGCTCCATGGTTCTGGAGTTAATGCTTTAATACTTAAAGAAATTCTATTTTTCTCTCTATCAGCTTCAATAATCTTTACATCAATTATATCGCCTTTCTTTAAAACACTTTCAGCATTTTTTACATGACTCCATGAAATTTGAGATAAATGAATTAATCCATCTACTCCATTTATGTCTGCAAAAGCACCAAAGTCAGTAAATCTCTTAACTTCAGCCTTTACAACTTCTCCAACTTTGATATTTTCCCAAGCTGCATCTTCAACTACTTTTTTAGCTTCTTCTAAAATTACTCTTTTAGATGCAACAACCTTTGAAGGGTTTTCAATAGAAAAATCTATTAATCTTACTTCAAGTTCTGTACCTTTAAGGTTACTTCTGTCCTTTGCATATCTTATATCTACTTGAGAAGAAGGAACAAAAATTCTAACTCCCTTGTAGTATCCTATTAAACCTTTTTCTATTACATCTTTAATTTTAATAGTAAAAGTTTCTTTATTATTGAACTTTACTTCTAAATCATTTAAAGTAGCTTTCTTTTCATATTCAAGTCTAGAAAGAACTACATTACCATCTTCATTTCTAAGTTTAATAACCTTTGCTGTAATTTCATCTCCAACATTAATTGTTTCTAAATATGAAGATAAATTTTCTTCAGAAGTTAATTCTTTAAAAGGTATTACACCGTCAAGTTTATATCCTGATAATGATACTGTAACTTCATCTCTTCCTATAGATAGAACTTCACCATTGATTTCATCACCAATTCTAAATCTTCTATCCATTTCTTCCATTAGCTTTAATTGATCTTCCATGTTAATTTTTCCCCTCCATAATATCAATTACTTCTTTTATAATCCAGTCAGGAGTAGATGCACCTGCAGTAATCCCAACAGTCTTATCCTTATTAGATTCAATAAATTCTTTGCTAAGTTCCTTAGCATTTTCAATATGGATTGTATTCGGACAATTATCCTTTGATATTTGATACAACTTAGTTGTATTAGAACTATTTCTGCCACCTATAACTATCATTGTTTCAACTTCTCTTGATAATTCATTAGCGCTTTTTTGTCTAACTTCTGTAGCTGAACAAATAGTGTTAAAAGCTAATAGTTCTTTGGATATAGAAGATAAATTGCTTACTGTTTTTTTCCAAGTCTCTTCTTTTTCTGTAGTTTGAGATACAACACATATCTTTTTAGGTAGTTTTTTATCAAAGTCTCCATCTTTAGTAATTATGGCACTATCATTACACCATCCATTAATTCCAACTACTTCTGGATGCTTATCATCCCCAAGTATAACAATATTATATCCTAAATCGGAGTATTTATTGACTTTTTTATGAATATTAGTTACATATGGACATGTAGCATTAACTACAATTAGTCCTCTGCTTTCAAGGCTATCTGTTACTGCCTTAGATACTCCATGAGATCTAATTACAATAACATCACCTTCATTTAATTTATCTATTTCACTATAATCTATAGCGTAAATATTATTTTCCTCTAGATACATAACTACATCATTATTATGTATTAATGGACCTAGTGTATATATTTTCTTATCATATTGTTTCTTAACCTTTAGTGCT
>NZ_JAWGSV010000037.1:0-17915 GCF_032552055.1 Clostridium sp.
AGTTTATATTATTTATAATTATAAAATGTTTTTAATTTAAGGAGGATTTTATTATGGAATTATCAATGAGAGCATTAGGAGCAGCTATAGCTGTATTAGTAGGTATAGGAGCTGCAATTGCAATAGGAAATGCAACAGGAAAAGCTGTTGAAGGAATAGCAAGACAACCAGAAGCAAGTGGTAAGATAACTACTGCATTAATGTTAGGTGCAGCCTTTGCAGAAGCAACAGCTATTTATGGTTTATTAGTATCAATCCTTTTAATATTCGTTGGAGTAAAATAGTACCTTAGTACTCCAAGAGGAGGCGATTATATATGTTAATGGAAATAAACCCTAGCACCCTTATTGCTACTATAATTAACTTTGTAATACTTTTTGTAGTACTTAAATATTTCTTCTTTGCAAAAGTAGAAGCTATTATAAATGAAAGAGAAAATCTAATAAATGAAAAATTAGATTTTGCTGATGAAGAAGCTGAAAAGGCTAGAATGATAGCTATAGAAAATGAAAGAATGTTAAAGAATGCAAGAGAAGAAGGAAAGTTAATAACTGAGAGACATAAGCAAAAAGCTGAAAAGGTATATGAAGAAATAGTGAATGATGCTAATCAAGAAGCTAAGACAATCATAGAGAGAGCTAAGGTTGAAATAAATAGAGAAAAAGAAAAAGTAGAAGATCAATTAAAGAGGGAAGCTATAGATTTAGCTATTGAACTTTCTAAGAAAGTTATTGAAAAGAATATAGATGAAGAAAAGAATAGAGAAATAATTGGAGAATTTATAACTAAGGTAGGTAATTCATAATGTATGAATATTTAGACCGTAGGTATGCATTAGCCTTATATGAGGTAGCAGAAGAAAAAGGGAAAGTTCAACAATATCTAGAGGATTTACATGAAATATGTGATCTTATTAGAAATAACAATGATTTCTATGAAGTCATTAAGCACCCTCAAATTAGTACTAAAAAGAAAAAGAGAACATTTATAAATATCTTTAAAGGTCATATAGATGAAGAATTATTATCATTTTTATTAATTCTTATAGAGAAGGACAGAATACTTTACTTAGAAGAAAAATTAAAGGAAATGGAAAAAATAGACTTAGAAAGAAAAAATACTATTACTGGTATTGTAAAGACTACTGTTCCTTTAAAAGAAGAAGAGTTTAATAACTTAGTTAAGACTCTTGAAGAAAAGTATAAAAAGCATATAATTTTAAAGCAAGAAATAGATGAAAGCATCTTAGGTGGAATTTATGTAAGAATTAATAACGATGTTATTGATGGAACCATTAAATCAAAGTTAAGTGAACTAAAAGATTTAATGCTTAAAACAGAATAGAGGTGAAGGTATGAATATTAAGCCTGAAGAAATAACTTCCATAATTAAGAAGGAAATCGAAAGATACGAAAAAGAGATAAAGACTATAGATTCGGGTACTATTATTCAAATAGGTGATGGTATAGCTAGAGTATATGGCTTAGATGACTGTATGCAAGGTGAATTACTTGAATTCCCAAATAAAGTTTTCGGAATGGCTTTAAACCTAGAACAAGATAATGTTGGTTGTGTTCTATTAGGACCAGAAGAAGGCATTAGAGAAGGGGATATAGTTAAAAGAACTAATAAAATAGTTGAAGTTCCAGTTGGGGAAGCTTTATTAGGTAGAGTTGTAGATTCTCTTGGAGAACCTATAGATGGAAAAGGACCTATCAATAATTCAGGATATAGGCCTATTGAAGTTCCAGCTCCTAGTATCATAGATAGAAGTTCAGTAAAAGAACCTCTACAAACAGGTATTAAAGCAATAGATTCTATGATTCCAATAGGTAAGGGACAAAGAGAACTTATAATTGGAGATAGACAAACAGGTAAGACTGCTATTGCTGTTGATACTATCCTAAATCAAAAAGGTAAAGATGTAATTTGTATATATGTTGCAATTGGTCAAAAGCAATCAACAGTTGCTAATATAGTTAATACCTTAGAAGAGTTTGGTGCATTAGATTATTCAATAATCGTAAGTGGTACAGCATCAGAATCTGCTCCACTACAATACTTAGCTCCATACGCAGGATGTAGTATGGGTGAATATTTCATGCATCAAGGAAAAGATGTTCTTATAATTTATGATGATTTGTCTAAGCACGCAGTAGCTTATAGAACAATGTCATTATTACTTAGGAGACCACCAGGTAGAGAAGCATATCCAGGGGATGTATTCTATATTCATTCAAGACTATTAGAAAGAGCTGCAAAGCTATCTAAAGAAAATGGTGGAGGATCATTAACAGCTCTACCTATAATCGAAACTTTAGCAGGGGATGTTACTGCTTATATACCAACTAACGTAATTTCTATTACAGATGGTCAAATATTCTTAGAGTCAGATCTTTTCCACTCAGGACAAAGACCAGCAGTTAATGCGGGTATATCTGTATCAAGAGTTGGTGGTAACGCGCAAATTAAAGCAATGAAGCAAGTTTCTGGTACATTAAGACTAGAATTAGCTCAATATAGAGAATTAGAATCCTTTGCACAATTTGGATCAGACTTAGATAAAGATTCTAAGAAGAGACTTGATAAGGGTAAGAGATTAGTTGAGGTATTAAAACAAGATCAATACTCACCTATGCCAGTTGAAAATCAAATTGTAATATTATTTGCAACAGTAAATGACTTCTTATCTGATATAAAAGTAAGTGATGTAAGAAAATTCGAAAGAGAATTACTAGATTATATGGAGACTCATAATAGAGATCTATTAAAGAAGATAGTAGAAGTTCAGAAAATAACTGATGAGATAAAGACAGAATTAGAAAATTCAATAGTTGAATTTAAGAAAATATTTTTACAAGACACAGGGAGCAACTAATCAATTAACAATTATTAATTAATAATGAGCAATTAAGGAAAAACTCTTAAGGCGTTTTGAAACAAATAGTCTATTTTAAGTAATTCCTACAGAATTACATCAATAATTGTTAATTGTTAACTGTCAATTGTAAACGGGCTGCTTCAAGGCAGCTCCCATTCTTTAGGAGGTGGAAACTTGGGATCAGCAGGACTTATAGATATAAAAAGAAGGATAAAGTCAGTTGAAAGTACAAGAAAGATAACAAAAGCTATGAATCTTGTAGCCACTTCTAAGCTTAGAAAAGCAAGGAAGGAACTAAATGACAATGAAGACTACTATAATTTATGTGAAGAGATAGTTCATAATTTAGTAGCTACATTACCAGAAGAGTTTGAAAGTCCTTTCTTCAACACTAATTCTAACGATTTAGATAAGTTATACATTGTTATGGCTTCTGATACTGGTCTTTGTGGAGGCTTTAATGGGAATATTGCAAATGGATTAAACGAAGTTATAGATGATAAAAGTACTTCTAGAATTGTAATAGTAGGAAGTAAGGGAATATCTTACATTAAGAAGTATGGATTTGATACCATAAAAGAATATGTAGATATACATGACATACCTACTGTTAAAGAAGTAAGAGCTATCTATGATGATGCTATATATATGTTCAAGAGCGGTGAAGTAGGAGAAGTAAATATAGTATATACAGAATTTAAGTCTGCAATAAAACAAGAAGTTAAAGTAGAAAGATTATTTCCAATAGAAATAAATAGCGAAGTTTCAGAGCAATTCTTAGTAGAACCTAGTTTAGAAGAGGTTTTAAATTCAAGTTTAGATATATATTTTAAATGTAAAATAAGGAGAGCTATGCTTCATTCAAAGGTAAGTGAGCAACATTCAAGAATGACTGCTATGGATGGAGCTACACAAAATGCTAATGACATCTTACAATCATTAAATCTTAAGTATAATAGGATAAGACAAGGAATGATAACTCAAGAGATATCAGAAATTGTAGGAGGGGCAGAAGCTCAAAAATAGTGAGGAGGGATTACTGTGCCTGAAAAAGTAGGAAAGGTAGTTCAAGTTATTGGACCTGTAGTTGATATAAAGTTTAAATCAGACGATCTACCAAATATCTATAATGAAATTAGAATAGATATGGGAGAGAAGGTCTTAGTTGTTGAAGTTGAGCAACATATGGGAGATGATATAGTTAGAACTATAGCTATGGAGTCTACAGATGGACTAAAAAGAGGAATGAAGGCAGTTGATATGGGAAGATGTATTTCTGTACCTGTTGGTAGAGAAGTATTAGGAAGAGTATTTAATGTACTTGGTCATCCTATAGATAATGCTGGAGAAGTAGATATAAAAGAAGTGTATCCAATTCATAGACCAGCGCCAAGCTTTAAAGAACAATCATTAGAGCCAGAAATGTTTGAAACAGGTATAAAGGTAATAGACCTTTTAGCACCATATCAAAAAGGTGGTAAGATTGGACTATTTGGTGGAGCTGGAGTTGGTAAGACAGTTTTAATACAAGAACTTATTAACAATATAGCAAAAGAACATGGTGGTCTTTCTGTATTCACAGGAGTTGGAGAAAGATCAAGAGAAGGTAATGATCTATATTATGAAATGAAGGAATCTGGAGTTATAGATAAGACTGCATTAGTATTCGGTCAAATGAATGAATCACCAGGAGCTAGAATGAGGGTTTCATTAACAGGTCTTACTATGGCAGAATACTTTAGAGATCAAGGTCAAGATGTATTGCTATTTATAGATAATATATTTAGATTTACTCAAGCTGGATCTGAAGTATCAGCATTACTTGGAAGAATACCATCAGCAGTTGGTTACCAACCAACACTTGCAACTGAAATGGGTGCTTTACAAGAAAGGATTACTTCAACAAAAAATGGGTCTATTACTTCTGTTCAAGCAGTTTATGTTCCTGCAGATGACTTAACTGACCCAGCACCAGCTACAACATTTACTCACCTTGATGCAACAACAGTTTTATCAAGAAGTATTACAGAACTTGGAATATATCCAGCAGTTGATCCATTAGAATCAAGCTCAAGAATATTAGATCCAAGAATAGTAGGTAGAGATCATTATGATGTAGCTACTGAAGTTAAGAATATACTAGAAAGATATAAAGAATTACAAGATATAATAGCTATATTAGGTGTTGATGAATTATCTGATGAAGATAAGAAGGTAGTTGCTAGAGCAAGAAGAGTTCAAAGATTCTTATCTCAACCATTTACTGTAGCTGAACAATTTACAGGAATGCAAGGTAGATATGTTCCAGTAAAGGAAACAGTTAGAGGATTTAAGGAAATACTAGAAGGTAAGTATGATGATTTACCAGAATCAGCTTTCCTTTTCGTTGGAAGCGTAGAAGAAGCTGTAGAAAAAGCTAAGACCTTAAGTTAGGGGATGAAGCTATGGATAATAAATTAAAAATAACTATAGTTACTCCAGGTAGCCAGCCTTTAGTATTTGAAGGTAAAGGACTTATTACATCTACAACAGATGGTAGGGTAGAGTTCAAATCTAATCATGCTCCTATAATTATAAGCACAGTTCCAGCAACAACTACTATTTCAACTGAGAATGGAAATGAAATTTTATTTACATCTTCAGGAATAGTTTATATAAAAAATAACGAGTTGAAATTCTGTTGTGATGCAGCAGAAAAATCATTAGATATAGATGAAGCTAGAGCAGTAAGTGCAAAGGAAAGAGCTGAAAAAAGATTAGAACAAGGCAAAGATGTTGATGTAGAAAGAGCTAAGAGAGCTTTAGCTAGAGCGAGAGCTAGAATTAACACTCTAAGTATAAATGATTAATATCATAGATTAAAAGCCACAGGATTAGCCCTGTGGCTTTTTTGCATATTTAAATAAATATTCTATGAATACAAATATTTCTGTATAATATAGTTATTGGTTATTACAAGAAGAAAGAGAACGAGTTTAAAGATGGAATTTATCCGATTCGCTACCATTGCTAATACAAGTGGGAGCTAAGCACTGCTACGCGTCTGGATTAGTTCTTCTAACCTTCAGGTGGAGTAGGCATCCTGTACTCTGCGAAAGTGATTCACACAAAATACAAGATTTTGGTTCTCTACTTTTTAAGAAAACTTCACCTGAAGATAAGAATCACTTTATAAGGATATAGGGGAGGAGATTATTTGCATAGGATATTAATAGTCGAAGATGATATGACTATGGCAGAATTAATGAAAAATCAAATTGAGGCTTGGGGAAATGAAGTAAGATATGTAAGAGATTTTCAAGATATACTTTCTGAGTTTACAGATTTTAATCCACATCTTATTTTATTAGATATTATGCTTCCCTTTTATAATGGTTATTACTGGTGTACTGAAATAAGAAAAATATCTAATATACCTATTATATTTATTTCTTCAGCATCAGATAATATGAATATTATAATGGCCATGAATATGGGAGGAGATGACTTTATATCTAAGCCCTTTGATTTAAATGTACTTATGGCTAAGATTCAAGCTATATTACGTAGAACTTATGATTTGGGTGGGAAGGTTCCATTTTTAGAATATAGGGGAGCTATATTAAATTTAAATGATAATACTATAATTTATGAAGGAAATAAGGCTGAATTAACAAGAAATGAATTTAGAATTTTACAAACTTTAATGGAAAATAAAAAGAAGGTTGTAAGTAGAGATACTCTTATGACTAGACTTTGGGAAATTGACTCATATGTAGAAGAGAATACTCTTACAGTTAACATAACAAGACTAAGAAAGAAGATTGAAGGAATAGGGCTTGTTGAATTTATTAAGACTAAAATAGGTTCAGGATATATTATTGAATAGATTTATAAGGAGGTGATTGGTTTGGAAGAAGATAATATTTTTAAAAGTTTATACAAGTATATTTTGGGGAATATTTCTATAATTATATTATTTTTTGCTTTTGTAGGTATATTTATGGGGATTTTCTCTTTATATAATTTAGAGATTGAGGCTGTGATATACGCTTCAATACTTTGTATAGTTTTAGCATTAATTTACTTTATATTTAAATTTTTAAATTATTATAAAAAACACATTGAGCTTATAAGAATTGAAAAAAATATTTCTTTAATAGCTAATGAATTGCCACCTCCTAGGAGAGGTATAGAGGAAGACTATCATAATATGATTTTTTCTCTAATTGATATTAATAATAAGAACTTAACAGAATTAGTTAAACAACGAAAAGAGAGTATTGATTACTATACAACTTGGGTTCATCAAATTAAAGTGCCAATATCAGTTATGAAATTGATCCTTCAGGGGGAGGACACTAATGAAAACAAGGAATTATTATCGGAGCTTTTTAAAATTGAAGAGTATGTAGAAATGGTTTTATGCTATTTTAGATTAGATAGTAGTTCCAGTGATTTTGTTTTTAAAGAATATGAATTAGATGATATTATTAAGAAATCTATAAGAAAATATGCTTCACAATTTATAAGAAAGAAAATTTCTTTAAATTACAAGGGTACTAACAAAATAATATTAACAGATGAAAAATGGTTATCTTTCATTATAGAACAAATTTTATCTAATGCTATTAAATATACAGATAAGGGAGTTATAACTATTTCTGTTGATAAGGATAAGATTCTATCTATTTCTGATACTGGAATAGGAATTGCAGAGGAGGATATACATAGGATATTTGAAAAAGGTTTTACTGGATATAATGGAAGGGCGGATAAAAAATCAACTGGATTAGGATTATACCTATGTAAAAGAGCGGCCAATAAGATTTCTCATAAAATTTATGTGGAATCAGAAGTAGGAAAGGGTAGTACATTTTTTATAGATTTAAAGACTATAGATCTCCAAGTAGAATAAAAGACCTTACAAAAATGTAAGGACATAAGGCTAAAATGTCACAGGAATGAATGGAGGCATTTTGGTCATTTTATTATACTTATGCTATAAGATGAAAGGGGAGATAACATGTCAATATTAGAAGTTAATAGTGTGAAAAAAATATATACTACACGTTTTGGAGGAAATCAAGTTCAAGCATTATCTAATGTTTCTTTTTCTGTGGAAGAAGGAGAATATGTAGCTATAATGGGGGAATCAGGTTCAGGAAAAACAACTCTTTTAAATATTTTAGCAGCCTTAGATAAGCCAACAAGTGGTGAAGTAGTGCTAGATGGAAAGAGTATTAATAATATTAAGGAGAAGGAGATTTCTGCATTCCGTAGAGATAACTTAGGATTTGTATTTCAAGATTTTAATTTATTAGATACTTTTTCTATAAAGGATAATATATTTTTGCCTTTAGTTTTAGGTAGAAAAGAATATGGTGAAATGAAGGAACGTCTACACCCTATAGCTAAGAAATTGGGAATATCAGACATTCTTGAGAAATATCCATATGAAGTATCAGGGGGACAAAAGCAAAGAGCAGCTGTAGCTAGAGCTTTAATAACTAATCCTAAGCTTATTTTAGCAGATGAGCCAACTGGGGCCTTAGATTCTCGTGCAACAGACGGTTTACTAAAGCTTTTTAAAGAAATTAATAAAGAAGGTCAAACTATACTAATGGTAACTCATTCTACTAAGGCTGCAAGTCATGCTAGTAGGGTTCTGTTTATTAAAGACGGGGAGGTATTCCATCAATTATATAGAGGCAAAAACTCTAATGAGGAAATGTACCAAAAAATTTCTGACACCCTTACTTTAATAGCAACAGGGGGAATGAAAAATGAATAATGTTTTTTATCCAAAGCTGGCAGCAAATAATATAAAGAAGAATAGTAAAACATATATTCCATATATGCTTACTTGTATATTTACTGCAGCGATGTATTATATTATTCATTCACTTTCTAATAATGAAGGGATTAGTACCTTGGTTGGAAGTGATACAATCTCCATAACCTTAGGATTAGGAAATAATATAACAGCAATTTTTGCTATAATATTTCTCTTCTATACTAATAGCTTTTTAATTAAGAGAAGGAAGAAAGAGTTTGGATTATTTAATATTCTTGGAATGGAAAAGAAGCATTTATTAAGGGTTATAGGATATGAAACTTTATATATAGCATTAATAAGTCTTACTTTAGGAATAACTATTGGTATTTTACTAGATAAGCTTATGTACCTTAGTGTTTTAAAGCTGATGGAGGTGGATATTTCACTAGGTTTTTATATTTCCTGGTCATCAATTTTATCAACTATAATTCTATTTTCAATTATATTTTTTATAATATTTATTAATTCACTTCGCCAAGTGCATTTATCAAATCCTATTGAATTATTGAAAAGTAGTAATTTTGGAGAAAAAGAGCCTAAGACTAAGTGGGCTATGGCTATTTTAGGCTTTGTTTGTTTAGGACTTGGATACTATATAGCATTAACTACTAAAGATCCAGTGGCAGCTATAGCTCTATTTTTTGTAGCAGTTATATTAGTTATAGTAGGAACATATTTAGTATTTACAGCTGGAAGTATAGCTTTTCTAAAGATCCTTAGAAAAAATAAAAAATATTACTATAATGTTAAACACTTTACTAGTATAGCTGGAATGATATATCGTATGAAGCAAAATGCAGTTGGACTTGCTAATATATGTATCCTTTCTACAATGGTATTAGTTATGATATCATCAACTTCATCTATGATGATGGGAATGGAAGATATAATTAATACAAGATATCCATATGATATTTCTATTTATTCTGATGGAAGTGATATTGATAAAAACAACTTATTAGTAAGTGAGATAGGTAATATTATTTCGAGGGAAAATGTTGAAAAAGAAGTATCCTATTCATATTTAAATTTTGCTGCTATAAAAGATAAAGATAAATTTATTACAAATAGAGACTCTAATTCAGTAGTTCTTAATGATGTTAATAATTTAATATTTATATCTCTTGAAGACTACAACAAGATGGCTTTAGAAAGTAAAACTTTAGAAGATGGAGAAGTATTACTATATTCAAATCGTGATAGATATGAGTATGATACAATCAATGTATTTGATAAAAATTATAAGGTTGTTGAAAGGGTAGAGGACTTCTTAGGAAATGGCATTATTTCAGCTAATGTAGCTAGTAGTCAATTTATTGTAGTGAAAGATATGGGGGAGCTAGATGATATTTATAGAGCCCAAAAGGAGACCTTTGGAGAAAATGCTTCTGAAATAGATTTTATGTATGGTATTGATTTAAAGGTAGATGATAATGAAAAGGAAGTTATATATAATAACATTACAGATACCTTATATAATAAGGGATTCGATTTTATAGGTGAAACTAAAGTTGGATCTAGAAGTAGTTTTGTTTCACTTTATGGCGGTTTATTCTTTATTGGAATTTTCCTAGGATCATTATTTATTATGGCAACAATTTTAATAATTTACTATAAGCAAATATCTGAAGGATATGATGATAAAGAAAGATTTGAAATAATGCAAAAGGTAGGTATGAGTAATGAAGAGGTACAAGGATCTATAAGATCTCAAGTCTTAACAGTATTCTTTTTACCATTAATAACAGCAGGAATTCATATATCTTTTGCCTTCCCATTTATAGTGAAGATACTTTCCATGTTAAATCTAACTAATACTAAGTTATTTATATTATGTACTGTTGTATCATTTATAATATTTGCTTTAATATATAGCGTTATTTATATTTTAACAGCAAGGGCTTATTATAAGATAGTTAGAAGAGAATAGATAGAAAAAATGAAGAATTAAGAATGAATAATTAAGAATTGAGGAAAAAACTCCTTGGGGAGTTTTGAAAATTGTTTTTTTAGCTGCCTTTTGGGCAGCTTTTTTTATGTTTTAGAAAAGTATTGTTGTTTTTTAAGAAATTATAACAGGTTAATATATGAGGATAGCTTTATGAGGGGAGTAAAATTTAGGGTATACTAAGTGGATTTTTTGAAAAAAATTATGAATAACATTAATGTTTGGAGAAGCATATGTTAATGAAGTGTATTTTTATTTTATAAGTTATTTATTAAATTTGAATTATAAAGTTTTAAGTATTGACAATTAATCACAAATTTCAACTTATTTTATATATTATATTATGGATATTTATCTTGAATAAAAATCTTTTCTTTGGACAATAATTTAAAGGAAAGGTAGGGGGTCAAAATAAATATTGTAAATTTTAAAAAATATATAAAAATACTGCCTGTAATGGCATTTTTTTTATTAATCATAGGTGCGTATGGAATTAATAATAATGAAAAAAATACCGATTTTTATTTTTTAGAGGAAAATACCTTAAATAATTCCCAATTTGTAAGTAATGGGATAAGAATGAATTACATATCAAAAGAAGAAGTTCAAGATGAATTACTAATAATTAAAGATAATCTAACGGGATACTTAGGTGAAAATATAAAAAGTGAAGATAACATTATAAGTTATAAAGATAAAGATAAGGAAATAACAGCAATAGTATGGAAGGATAAAATTGATACTAAGGTTCAAATTACCTATGTAAATAATAGAAGAACAGCTAATACAATTCAGCTTAAGAAGGAAATAGAACAAATACAAAACATTGCAGCAAAAAATATAAAATATTTTAAATTTGTAAAGGTAAAAATAATAGAAGAACAGAAGCAGAATATTTTAGATGTACTAAATAGTAAGATGGAAAAGGATACCTTAGAAGAATTAGATATAAATAATGGAATTAGCGCAAAAGCTATATTGAAGGATGGAGAAAAAATTAATTTTGCATTCACCTATCATGATTCTAATGAGTATTTAATTCTTGGAACACCAGTGATATTCGTAACATACTAACAATTTATAATGGAGGATAATATGGAAAAAATTATAGTTGAAGGTGGTAATAAACTAAAGGGTGAAGTGAATATTAGTTTAGCTAAAAATTCTGTTTTACCTATAATAGTTGCAAGCATATTAAGTCCAAATGATGTAGTTATAAAAAATGCTCCTATGCTTGAAGATGTCATTGTATTAAATGATTTATTATTAGAAATGGATTGTAGCATTGAGACTATTGATAATAGAGATTTAAAGATAAACACCTCGAATTTAAAAGAAACAAGTATGAATAGTGATTTAATAAGAAAAATGAGAGCTTCTTTTTTAATAATGGGTCCAATGCTTTCAAGGTTTGGAAAATGTAAAATATCCATGCCAGGAGGATGTAATATTGGTAGCAGACCTATAGATCTGCATTTAAAAGGATTTAAGTTATTGGGAGCAGATATTGAAATTGGACATGGTTTTGTGGAAGCAAAGGCAAAAAAGTTAAAAGGTAATAGAATATACCTAGATTTCCCTTCTGTAGGTGCAACAGAAAATATTTTGATGGCATCAGTTTTAGCGGAGGGAACAACTATTATAGAAAACGCTGCAGAAGAACCAGAAATATGGGATTTAGCTAACTTCCTTAATTCAATGGGAGCTAAGATTCATGGAGCTGGAGTTGGAAAGATAACTATAGAGGGTGTTGATTCACTAAAAGGAATAGAGTATAAGCCAATATACGATAGAGTAGAGGCAGGCACTTTTATGGTAGCTGCTGCAATTACTAATAGTAAGATAACTATTAACGGGGCAATTGAGGATCATTTAAGACCAACTATTGAAAAGCTAAAAGAGTGTGGTGTTAAATTTGAGAGCTTAGGTGAAAATACTATTTTAGTAGATGGAACAGGAGAAAAAAGTCCAGTAGATATTAAAACCCTACCTTATCCTGGATTTCCAACTGATATGCAAGCGCAAATGATGGCATTATTATCACTTTGTAAAGGTTCAAGCATAATAACTGAAACAGTTTTTGAAAATAGATTTATGCATGTAGCTGAATTAGTTAGAATGGGAGCTAATATAAAGATAGATGGTAGGACTGCAATCATTGAAGGTGTTGATTCCTTAACAGGCTGTGATGTAAAGGCAACAGATTTAAGAGCAGGTGCTGCTATGATTTTAGCAGGTTTAGTAGCTCATGGTAGAACTGAAATAAGTGATTTATATCACATAGATAGAGGTTATGTTGATATAGAAGAAAAATTCAGAGGCCTTGGAGCAAATATTTATAGAGTAGATAAATAAAGGAATTTTAAGTGGTAATTAATTTATTAACCTATAAAAAGAACTATAAAGCTTTCAATTAAGAAAGTATTTTATAGTTCTTTTTATTTAAATTTTTAATAAAAAGGAATTATATTTTAAGAATTGCAACATATATTAAATTATAGCTACTTGGAAGGAGTGATATTTATTTGAGGAAAGATTTTCAATCAGCAGCTATTCTAAGTGTAATAATACTTATATTTATGATTGTAGTTCCTAGCTTTATTATAAAAGCAATACCTGTAAGGGCTACAGATGAGAAAGAAAATGATGGTATAGAGGTTCAGGAGGATAATTATATTAGTTTATCGGGGACAGATACTATAAAGGTTTATATTACTAAAGAAGATAAAGTAGTTGAGGTGCCAATAGAAGAGTATGTTAAAGGTGTAGTTTCTGGTGAAATGCCAGCTGGATTTGAAGTTGAAGCTTTAAAGGCTCAATCAGTTGCAACTAGGACTTATGTAGCAGCAAAAAGAGGTAGACCTTGTGATATAGCAAAGGGTGGAGATGTTTGTGATACAACTCATTGTCAAGTCTATATAGGGAAAGAAGAAAGAATAACAAAATGGGAAGATAAAGGGCAAGAGTATTGGGATAAAATATCTAAGTCTGTGGATGAAACTAAGGGAAAAGTATTAGCTTATAACAAGGAGCTAGTTCAATATCCGCAATTCTTTTCAACTAGCTCTGGAAAAACAGAAAATTCAAAAGATGTATTTTCAAGTGATCTTCCTTATTTAGTTTCTACAGAAAGTACTGGAGAAGAAGAGGTAGCCCCTAGGTTTAATGGTGAACTTAAATTAGATATTAACAAGTTTGTAGAAACAATCAATGCTAAGTTTCAGGATGCAAAGTTAACAGTTAATAATTTAAGTGAACAAATAAATGTAATTAGTAGAAGTGATGCTGGTGGAATAAAAGAAATTAAAGTAGGTGGAGCCACTTTAAGGGGATTAGATTTTAGATTAGCTATAGGATTAAATTCAACTAATTTTCAATATACAATAAGTAATGATGAGATTATATTCGAGACTAAGGGTTATGGACATGGAGTAGGAATGAGTCAGTGGGGAGCTAATGTTATGGCTAAGAATGGATCTGATTATAGTTCAATATTAAAGCATTATTATACAGGCATTGATTTAGAAGAACTTAAGTTTAATGAATAATAAATGGTAGATAAAGCATAATTCAGGAGAAAACTCCTGCGGAGTTTTATAAATTGTTAAAAACCCCCTATTTAAAAAATAGAGGGTTTTTCTATATAGAAATTATTTCTAGTAATTCTGGAAAAATTACATCCATAAATATCAAGTACTAATTACTAAAAGAAGTTGTTTGAAGCAACTTCTTTTTTGTTGCTTATTAAACTAGGAATATCTCGGCTATAGATGAGGTCTCAGATATAACTTCTTTTTTATTATAGGGTATTAAAACCTAAGAAATAGTCAAGAATTATAGCATAAATATCTTGCAAATAGAGTGTAAATATAAACAGCTAAATTATCAGATGTTGTAGAAATTTGATGAAAACAAATCTTAACTAAATTGTATTAATTTATTATATCAGGCAAGAATAGAAAAAGGAGGTGTTAATATGCAGATTAACAATAAAGATAAGGTAAAAGACTTTTTTAGGAAGGAGGGCTTTTATTTAATATTATTCCTTTGTTTATGCGTAATTGCAACAGTTGCAGTTATAACTACTAAGAGAAATAAAGCTTTAGAGGAAGGTAACAATAATCAAAGTGAGTTTACTTTAAATGTTGATAAAAATGAGTCTTCTGAAGTTAAAAAGCAAAATGCTGAAAGAGTTGAAGGTAATAGTGACGATGAATTAGCTGAGGGAAGTTCTGATTCTTTAGATGAGGGAGTTAATGTGTCAGCAGGCACTAATACTGAGGTGTTATTCTCAAATCCTGTGGAAGGATTAGTATCAAGAGGATATACATATCCAAAGCCTCAAGCAATGAGTGATGGTACTAGTAGAAATATTAGAGGAGTAAATATCCAAGCTGCAATTGGAACAGAAGTAAAGGCTGCAGCTATAGGAGAAGTTAAAGAAGTTTCTGCTAAAACTGAAGATGGAGATTATGTAATAATAGCTCATGCAAATGGATTATATACAAAGTACTCAAATTTATCTAAGGATATAAAAGTGAATGTTGGGGATAAGGTAACAGAAGAGACTGTTATTGGAACTGTAGGAGAAAGCTCTAAGATATTCACTAATGAAGATTTTGGAGAGCATTTAAACCTTCAAGTATATGATTCAGATGGAAAAGATTTAGATCCAACAGCATATTTTACTTTTAATGAAGAATAATAAATTTTAATTCATCAGCTCTTTATTGAGCTGATGAATACAAAAATAAATCGAGTATAAAAGGGAGGTAATTTTTTTGAAAGATTATATAGAAGAGAGAGTCTTAGAAGTAGCAAAGTATATAATAGAATCAAAAGATACAATTAGAAAAACTGCTAAAGTATTTGGAGTAAGTAAAAGTACTATTCATAAAGATATGACTGAAAGATTACCTAAGATCAATCCAACAATAGCTAAAGAAACTCATTCAATATTAGAACTAAACAAAGCAGAGAGACATATTAGAGGTGGAAAAGCCACGAAGATGAAATATAAGGCAGCAGATTAATTAGTAATGTTATAGTAGATTTTGTAATTAAAAAGGTGAAATATATTGAAGGATAACCATATTCCATATATAATAAGAAATAGGGCAAATATTGTAAAATAATCATTTTAAATATTAATTATTAGCGTTTTAAAGATTAGGAGTGAACGGAATGTGGTTTTTGAGAAATAGGGGCGATTTAGGAATAGACTTAGGTACAGCAACAGTATTAGTTTATTCAGAAGGCAAGGGAATTATATTAAAAGAGCCTTCAGTTGTAGCAATAAACAAAAATACAAATAAGGTACTAGCTGTTGGGGAAGATGCCAGAAAAATGATAGGAAGGACACCAGGTAATATAGTAGCTGTTAGGCCACTAAAAGATGGTGTTATTTCTGACTATGATATTACTGAGAAGATGTTAAAGGCATTTATTAGAAAAGCATATGGAAAAAGTAAAATAAAAGCTCCTAAGGTAATGGTATGTGTTCCATCACAAGCAACAGAAGTTGAAAAAAGAGCCGTTATAGATGCAGCTAGAAACTCTGGTGCAAAGAAAGTTCATCTAATAGAAGAGCCTTTAGCAGCTGCTATTGGAGCTGGTTTAGATATAACTAAACCAAATGGTTCAATGGTAATTGATATTGGTGGAGGAACTACTGATATTGCTGTAATCTCTTTAGGGGGAGTTGTAGTAAGATCATCTATCAAAGTAGCAGGAGACACTTTTGATGATGCTATAATTAGGTTTGTGAGAAATAAGTATAAAATATTAATTGGTGAAAAGACAGCAGAAGAATTAAAAATAAGTATAGGATCAGCTTTTAAAGGTTCAATAGATGCAACTAGCAATGTACGAGGAAGAAACTTAATTACAGGACTTCCAGATGACGTAGTTATAAGTTCTAAAGAAATCAATGAAGCTTTAAAGGAATCTGTAACGCTAATAGTTGAAAGTGTTAAATCAGTATTGGAAAAAACACCACCTGAGCTTGCTTCAGATATAATAGAAAAAGGTATATTAATGACTGGTGGAGGTTCATTACTTAATGGATTAGATAAGCTAATTGAACATGAAACAGGAGTTAGTGTTGAAGTAGCTAATAATTCTATAGAAGCTGTTGCAGAAGGAACAGGAAAGGTTTTAGGATATATAGATAAGTTAGATGGAAACTTATCAGATAACGAAATTGCATTAGTAGAGTAAATTATAGATTTATATAATAATTTAGAGTTTTAATTCTAAGTTATTAGTGATTTGAGATAGAACATAGTTTAGTATACATTTTAATGTTAATTAGGCTGTCTTTTAGACAGCCTCACTTGGGAGCGTAAAGCTCCTTTTTATTTTCTATCAAAGTTAATTGAATACATTATGGAAGAAGCAATAACCTTAGCCATTTCCATAACAAAGTGTAGTCTAATGGATCTATTTGAAAAAAAAGTAGAGTCCTCACTATCATCTATAATACCTACTATAGAAGCTTTACCTACTTTAGGAAGAACTTTACCTACGCCTCTACCTGGATATATGGGTTCATTTCTAATGCATATTGTACCAATAGATTCTCCATGTCCAAGTGAAGCATCTACTCCTAAAATATTATTATTTGAGTTAGGGTGAAGAGCTTTGATTTTATCCAATTCTTTATGAATATTTAATGCATGAATAGGAGATTCAATTGTGCCATATATAGGTAGGGAACATTTTTGGTCTTTCAAATAGGTTCCTACTAAAGGACCTAAACAATCCCCTATAAACTTATCAGTTCCTATACAAACGATAATTGTATTTTCATTAATATATTTTTTTAAATGATTAGAAATTTCAATATGAGCATCAGGAATATTATAGTGAATTGTATTTTTTATAGTAAACACCCCCTCATTATATCAATATATGAGGTCTTTATAAAAAATATAATTAAATGTATAAAAAAGAATATTTTAGATAAAAGTTAAGAAAAGGTTAAAAAGGGTTATATATTTTTATAAAATAAGATATTAGTATTAAATGAAAGAAATAGAGAGTATATTAGAATAAAATAAGAATAATTAGGCTAAATCCTTGAAAAACGCACTTGAAATTAGGAAACAATAAATATATACTAATCATTGTCAGTTGAGGCGGTAAGCTTTTATAACTGAAATTTAATTAAATAAATTGACATGGGGGAGTTCCCGAGTGGCCAAAGGGGGCAGACTGTAAATCTGTTACGTTTCGTTTCGATGGTTCGAATCCGTCCTCCCCCACCA
>NZ_JAWGSV010000038.1:0-17752 GCF_032552055.1 Clostridium sp.
TATATTTCTTTTTTATATTTTGAAATAATTTATAAAGTGAATTAGACTACCAAGTTTAACATAACATTATATATAATTTCATTTAATTTAATAATGGTACTACATTATAATTATTTTGCAATTAATTTTGGGGAACATTAATGGGAGAGATAGTAGAAATGATATTGAGGAAAATAAGGTAGGCTAGTTAATAGAATTTATGAGCTATATATTAATGATTTTATAATTAATAAATAAAATTGATTCAATAGATTATAATATTATTGATGAAGATCAACAAAGTCATTTACTTGAGTTAATGAAATTCCTCACAGAATGGTTAGTTCAGCATGTTTTAACAGAAGATAAGCAGTATGTAAGAATAGCTTAGAAGTATTATAAATAATGTTACTTTTTAATGATTTTATTTAAGACCATGACTTTCTTCAGGTTAATTCTTAAATATATATTTATAAGGTACTAGAAACCTTGATTTTCTTTATTAAAAATTTTAAATATAAATCATATTTGACCTAGTTTATGAATAAGCATAATATATATGACTATAAAAATGTTTTTAGTCATATATATTGAAAGAGGTGGTAGTATGCCTAAGGGTTTCACTGATGATGAGAAGAAAATAATTACTAAAAAACTAATAGAAGAATGCAAATATAGTTGGCAAAGGTACGGATATAAAAAAACTAGTGTTGATGAACTATGTAAAAATGCTGGTATTTCTAAAGGAGCTTTTTATATTTTCTTTAAAACTAAAGAAGAACTTTTTTATAATACATTAAAAGAGGTCCAAGAAAATTTATATAAAGTTGTTGAAGAAAAAATTGCTATGAATCCTAATAAAAATGGCGTAGCTGATGCCCTTAAAGAAATTTTTAGTGAGTATAATAATAGTAGTTTTATGTATGACACAAAGAGTGTAGATTTTATAAGTTTCTTTAATAAATTAAGCGAAGAAGAAAGAAATGAATTATCTAACAAAAGTTACATTGGTGCAAAAGGTATGTTAAATAAGCCTTTTCTTAAATTGAAGATTGAAGAAAGTTTAGCTATTTCTGTTTTATCTGCAATGTTAATTACTATAACTCAAAAAGATAATATGTTATGTGATCCGATAAATGTATTTGACTTTATGATTGATAATCTAATAGATAGTATTTTTGAATAGGAGGGTAATATGAAAACTATAAATTTAAAAGAGCACAATAAAAAGTATATGGAAATTTCAAAAAAAGCAGCAGAAGGAATATATCCATCTAAGAAAATTGCAAAGATTGGTTCCATTGCAGGACTAGGTATAGGTGGAGCTTTAGTTATAGGTGGAATATATGGATTAACTCAAGGTGCTATATTTGGTACAGGTACAATAATTGCTGGTGTAGTTACAGGGATTTCTAATATTATTAATTTAAAAAGAATTGAATCTAAGTAAAATATAAGGAGCTGTATAGATTGAATTAATAAACTCAATCTTATACAGCTCTTCTTTTATTTCAACAATTCAATTGAAAATACAAATATAGTCAATAATTGCTGTCATTATAGTTAAGGTTTATTTAAAAGTTATTATTACTTAATACAAATTATCTATATATTTTGAGTATTTAGGTATATAATAACATAATAGTAGTAATTTTAAGGAGGATATTGATGGTTTTATTTGAAGTAAATTATTTCTCAAATGCATTAGGTATTAATACTAATTTAAATGTTCTTATTCCTCAAAGAAAAACAAATCAAATAGATGATAAGGATTATGATAATTATAATAAAGATGGATATCCAGTAATATATTTATTACATGGTTTAGGAAATGATGAAAGTATTTGGATGCGTAGAACCTCCATAGAAAGGTATGCATCACAGTATGGGTTTGCAGTAGTTATGCCAACGACTCAATTAGGAGGCTATAGAGATAATGCTTATGGTCCTAAATATTGGACATTTATTTCAGAAGAACTTCCTAACTTTTGTAAGGAGCATTTTGCTAATATATCAGATAAAAAGGAAGATACATTTGTAGTGGGAGCATCTATGGGGGGACATGGAGCATTTAAGCTAGCTTTATCCAAGCCAGAAAGATTTAAGGCAGCTGCATCATTATCAGGTCCATTAGAAATTGCAAGTGATTCAAATATTGAAAGATTTAAAAGTAGAAGACCTTTTTGGGAAGGCATATATGGAAGACTTGAAAATATAAGAGGCTCTGAAAGTGACTTAGTTTATCTTGCAGATTCCATATTAGAGAATAAGGAAATTAAAATTGAAGAAAGACCTAAGCTTTATTCATGGTGTGGAACAGAAGATTTCTTGTATACTTGTAATTTGGAATTTGAGGATGAAATAAAGGCTATAGGAATGGATTTAGATGCTAACCATTCAGGGGGAGAGCATAATTGGACATGTTGGGATAGAGAAATACAAAATGTGTTAAAATGGTTTAGTGATTTAAGAAATGAATAAAAAAATGTACTAGAAAGCTAATTTATTCTTTGAATTAAACTCTATTAAGGAGATTAACTAAAATTATATCTTCTTAATAGAGTTTTTTATTTTAAATAATATATAACCTTAATAAAGAATTATATTTTACATAAAAAGAATAAAATGGTAGTATAGTTGGTAACTAAAATTTTCAAATAAAAAAGTTAATCTAAAATAGATTAATTATTTTAAGTTATAGAAAGAAATACAATAGAGATAAAATGTATAATTTATTACTTTAGTGAGGTGGAAAATATGGAAGAAAAAATTAAGGCATTAAAGGCAGCATTTCCATTAACTATTCCTGTTTTTACAGGATTTATTTTTTTGAGTATTGCCTATGGTATATTAATGAATAGTAAGGGGTATGGTGTTGGCTGGACACTTTTAATGAGCTTAATTGTTTATGCAGGGTCAGCACAATTTGTAGCAGTTACATTTCTTACTACTGCTTTTAACCCTATATACGCATTATTAATGACATTAATGATAAATGCCCGTCATTTGTTTTATGGTATTTCAATGTTGGACAAATATAAGGACACAGGAAAGTTAAAGCCATACCTTATATTTGGATTATGTGATGAGACATTTTCAATAGTATGTGCTAAAGAACCACCAGAAGGGGTAAGTGATAAGTGGTTTAGATTTTTTATAACTTTACTTAATTATACATATTGGGCAGTGGGATCTGTAATTGGTTCATTACTAGGTAATGTGGTTACATTTAATACTAAGGGATTAGATTTTGTTTTAACTGCACTGTTTGTAGTAATATTTGTTGGACAATGGAAAAGCAATAAGGATCATAAAGCAGCTATCATTGGTATTTTATGCTCAGTAGTTTCTTTAGTTATATTTGGGCCAGGCAGTTTTATAATTCCTTCTATGATTGCAATTATAGCTGTATTATCAATAACTCAAAAGAGATTTGAACAAGAGGAAAATCTAAAAGAGGAGGGAATTCAATGACTTTAACACCTATTCAAACATTAATTATAATTCTTATGGTAGTTATAGGGACAATGATTACTAGATTCTTACCTTTTATATTGTTTAAAAATCATAATAAGGATAATACATATATAAATTATCTTGGAGAAGTATTGCCTTATGCAGCAATAGGACTTTTAGTAATTTATTGTCTTAAGAATGTAAGCTTTACTAGCATTTCACTTTGGATTCCTGAATTCATAGCTATTGCTTGTATTATTGGGCTTCACTACTGGAAGGAAAATACTCTATTAAGTATTGGTGCTGGTACAGTTATTTATATGTTTCTAGTTCAGGTGGTTTTTGTTTAAGAATATGTTGACTCTTACCTATAGAGTAGATTATATAATAGAAGTATAAAGAGTATTAATTAACCGAATTATAGAATTATTAGTTATAAATATAAAACTAGATAGTCTTATTCTATATTTATAAAAGTATTATATTACTACAATGAAAGAGAGGAAGAGAAATGGCATTTGATTACAAGAAGGAATATAAGGAATTTTATATGCCACCTAAGAAGCCTACTATAGTGGAAATTCCTAAAATGAATTTTATTGCTGTAAGGGGAAAGGGTAATCCTAATGAAGAAGATGGAGAGTATAGCAAGGCTGTTGGATTACTTTATGGAATTGCCTATACTTTAAAGATGAGTTATAAGGGAAATTATAAAATTAAGGACTATTTTCAATATGTTGTACCGCCATTAGAAGGTTTTTGGTGGCAAGAAGGAATTAAAGGAGTTGACTATTCAAATAAGGATAGTTTTAAGTGGATATCAATTATTAGAATACCTGATTTTATTAGGAAAGAAGACTTTGAATGGGCTATAGAAGAGGCTACAAGAAAGAAGAAAATTGATTATTCTAAGGTTGAATTTTTAACATATGAAGAAGGATTTGCTGTTCAATGTATGCATATTGGTCCTTATGATGATGAACCTAAAACTGTTGAAGCCATGCATAAGTTTGCTTTAGAAAATGGATATAAGGTTGATATTAATGAAGAAAGGTATCACCATGAAATTTATATAAGTGATCCAAGAAAATGTGATATAAGTAGATTGAAAACGGTAGTTAGACATCCTATTAAAAAGATTGATTAAAATCAAGATTGATATATCATAAAGGACCAGGCATGGTTTTTAAAGGGAATCCAGAGAACTATATTACAGAAGTAATTATTACAATATAGAATTAGCAGGTAATAATACCAGTGGTAATAAAGAAAATTGTTGAAAAAAACTTCTAAAGAAGGTTTATAAATTAATAAAAATAATTATAATATAAAGAAAGTCCTTATTTTTATGTTTTTTATTAGAAGTAATTTGGAATAAATAACTTCATAGATTATTCATTTTTAAAATATTAACTATCAATTATTAGTTATTTTCAATGGCTAATAATTGATATATTATGGATTTGTATATGTAAAATATATCTATATTATGAAAAATATATATAAAAGAATAAAATGTAGGATAAGCCCTTGACATTAATGTTAATAAGATGTAAACTTAATGTAAATTTAATAAATACCTCACTTTGCTGTGAGGTAGAGGCGCAGAACCTAACAGTCTTTAGTGGAGCTTGAGAGTGCTTTGAAGCTAAGGAGAAGGAGATTTTGCCGAAGTTTGTAATATTTCTCAGTATTACTTGCTGGGTCTGTAGTTAAGAGCTGCAGGACTGTCTTAATAAGCTTCCCGGTTTATTAAGTTGTGCTATCTCAAATGGGAAAGATGAGGGTTAAGTAATTATGAATTTAATATGAGCCCAAGGGCTCATTTGTTTTTATAATATCTTATCTGATTATTTAAGATAGCACCAGCCTCATAGGGCTGGTATTTTTATTTTAAAAAATAAGGAGAGATTTATCATGAAGAAAAAATTATCATTATTACTTTTATTTATTGTTACTACAGTGTTTACTTTAACAGGTTGTGGATCTAAGGAAGAAGAAGATGTACTTAGAATCGGATTAGAAGCAGGATATGCACCATTTAACTGGACTCAATTAGATGATTCTAATGGAGCAGTTAAAATAGATGGAAGTTCAGAATATGCTGGTGGATATGATATTCAAATTGCAAAGAAGTTAGCTGATTCTTTAGGCAAGAAATTAGTTGTTGTTAAGACAGAATGGGACGGGCTAGTTCCTTCATTAGTATCAAATAAGATAGATGCAATTATTGCTGGTATGTCACCAACAGCAGAACGTAAAGAAACTATAGATTTTACAGATGTTTATTATAAATCAGATTTAGTTATGCTAGTGAAAAAAGGTGGAGCTTATGAAAATGCTGAAACATTAAAAGATTTTTCAGGAGCTAAGATAACAGGACAATTAAACACATTCCATTATACAGTTGTAGATCAAATACCTAATGTTAATAAGCAACCAGCTATGAGTGATTTCCCAGCTATGAGAGTTGCTTTAGAATCAGGAGTTATTGATGGATATGTAACTGAAAGACCAGAAGCATTAAGTGCTCAAATGGCAAATGATAACTTTACAATGGTAGAATTCAAAGAAGGTTTTGTTACTTCTGAAGAAGATACTGCAATTGCTGTAGGGTTAAAGAAAGATAGTGAATTAAAAGATAAAATCAATGAAGCATTAAAAGGAATCTCTGAAGAAGAAAGATTACAAATAATGGACGAAGCGATTAAAAATCAACCAGCAGCACAATAGTAGTGCTTTCGCACAATGAAGAATGAATAATTGATGAGAAAACTATTTACAGATTTTTTGAAATAAAGTTATTGATGTAATTTGGAGTAAATCACTTCAATGATTATTCATTCTTAATTATTAATTTGGCTACCTTTAGTAGTCATATAAGGAGAGTTTTTTTATGAGTTTAGATTGGATAATTAGAATAGTGCAAGAGAATGGACCTATGTTTCTTCGTGGAGCTTGGGTGACATTATATATATCTATAATTGGTACTTTAGTAGGTACTTTAATAGGACTTGTTATTGGTGTTGTAAAGACTATACCAGTTCCAGAAAAGGGAGCGAAAAAAATATTTTTAAAGATAGTAAATGGAATTTTATCAGCATATATAGAGTTTTTCCGTGGTACACCAATGATTGTACAAGCTATGGTTATTTATTATGGATCTGCAGCAGCTTTTTCAATAGATATAAATAAAACATTTGCAGGGTTATTAATAGTTTCAATTAATACTGGGGCTTATATGGCTGAAATAGTTAGAGGTGGTATTATATCTGTAGATAAGGGGCAATTTGAAGCAGCTCAAGCTATAGGTATGAATCATTTTCAAACTATGAGAAATATAGTTTTACCTCAAGTAGTAAGAAATATATTACCAGCTACAGGTAATGAGTTTGTTATAAATATTAAAGATACATCAGTATTAAATGTCATTGCTGTATCTGAATTATTCTTCCAAACTAAATCAGTAGCAGGAAATAATTTTAGATACTTTGAGTCATTCTTCGTAGCATGTATTCTTTATTTTATAATGACATTTACAATTACAAGAATACTAAGATTCATAGAAAAGAAGATAGATGGGCCAGAAAACTACATTATTGCAGGAAATCAAATGCAAGTAGCAAGAGCTGAGGATATAGTAAGAAAGGCTAAAGAAGTTTAGTGCATAAGGAGGAGATCAAATGGAAAATGTTATAGAAATAAAACATTTAAATAAATCCTTTGGAGATCATGAGGTTTTAAAGGATATTAACTTTTCAGTTAAGAAAGGTGAAGTTGTATGTATTATAGGTTCATCTGGATCAGGTAAATCTACTCTTTTAAGATGTGTAAACTTACTTGAAAAGCCTTCAGGTGGAGAAATTATCTATAATAATGAAAATATATTAGATGATAATCATGATATATACAAGTATCGAACTAAACTTGGAATGGTATTCCAACAATTTAATTTATTTGATAATCATAATGTATTAAGTAATTGCGTTGTTGGACAACTTAAAGTTTTAAAAAGAAGTAAATCAGAAGCAGAAGAAATTGCTATGAAATTCTTAGATGTAGTTGGAATGGGGAAATATATAAATGCTAAACCAAAACAATTATCAGGTGGTCAAAAGCAAAGAGTTGCAATAGCAAGAGCATTATCTATGGAACCAGATGTAATATTATTCGATGAACCAACTTCAGCTTTAGATCCTGAAATGGTAGGAGAAGTTCTAAAAGTAATGAAGGAACTTGCTGAAACAGGACTTACAATGCTTGTAGTTACACATGAAATGGAATTTGCAAGAGAAGTTGCAGATAGGGTAGTATTTATGAACAATGGAATAATAGAAGAAGAAGGAACGCCTGAAGAAATCTTTAATAATCCTAAGAAGGAACGTACTCGTGAATTCCTAAAGAGAACATTAAAATAAGCAATTATTTAACCATATAAATAATTATCTAAAAAGAAGCTGAAATCAGCTTCTTTTTTATTTGTTAATCTTATTAGAATATCTTGTTTTAATATTTGTCGTATATAGATTATAGAATTGATTTTATTTTAATAGATGGCCTAAAAGATAATTTAAATATTTATGTGCTTCTTCTAAACTTATTGGTTCTGGGCTAAAAAAAGCAGCTTCTAATATAATTAGTAGAGTATTACTAAAATGGACAGCTATTATTTCCAGTGGGATGTTTTTATTATCAAAATCAATACATTCATTAAAAACCATTTGCATTGTATGTTTCAAATATAAATGATAGTGATTAAGTAAAGGGCTATTGGATGGATTATTCCTTAGAATTTTAGCTAATAATTTACTATGTTTGTTAAATAAGTTATAAAGACGATCAAATAAAACATTTATTACTTCTTCAGAAGATATTAAATTATGATCTTTTAGATTAATTTCACTACTTATTAAATACCAGCAATAATTTAGTAAGTCATATTTGTCATCAAAGTAATTATAAAAAGTTGCTCTTGGGAAATTACTTACTTCACAAATCTCATTAACGCTAATGTTTTCAAATGGCTTTTTTGATAAAAGAGTAAACATAGTCTTTGTAAAAGATTCTAAAGTTCTCTTTGCACCACGGGTCATTTTTTTTGATAGATCGTATTTCATTTTTCACTTCCTTTTGCAATTTTAAAATTATGTCTAATTTTAAACAAGCTGTTTTCTTTGTTTATTGATTTAGATTTATGTATAATTTATCATAATATTATATATTTTACAACTGTCTAAAAATATACTATTATAAAAATTTAGAAAATTTCACTATTATCAGTGAAAAAGAAACTTATATAAATACTTTGGAATGGGATTGAGTGTAATAACTACTAAGTTAAAATTAATTACTTTAATAATTTAAAAGGAGAAGATGTAAAATGAAAATATTTATAACTGGTGGAACTGGATTTCTTGGGAAGAGAGTAGTGAAAAGGCTTTTGGCTGATAATAATCAACTTTATATATTAGTTAGAAATCTAGAAAAAATGGAAATTGAAAAAAATGTTAATGTGAAGTATGTAAAGGGGACACTTGAAAATATAAATGAGTGGGAGCACAATCTTAAAGGAATGGATGTAGTAATTCATATGGCGGCTCCAGTTGTTTTCTGGGGGGAATGGAGTATGTATCAAGAATTAATTATTGATGCAACGGAAAATATTCTTAAGTTTTCGGAACAGAATGGAGTAAAGAAATTTATATATATAAGCTCTGAGTCTGTACTTCAGGATAAAAAAGCTTTAATAAGCATTGATGAAAGCACCCCATATCCGAATGAACCTAATTCTTATTATGGAAAGTCAAAAATGATTGCCGAAAAGAATATACTACAAAAAAATTTAAATATTGACAGGATAATTATAAGGCCTACCTTCATTTGGGGACCGGGAGTTCCTGCTATGCAAACTATGATAAACAAAGTTAAAAATGGTCAATTTCAATGGATTGACCATGGGAATATCATAATTGATATGGTACATGTTGATAACGTATCTGAAGCAATTGCTCTTTCAAGCTATAAAGGAAAAGACAAAGACATATTTTTCGTAACGGATGATAGTCCTAAAACTACTAAAGTGTTTTTTTCTGATCTATTTTCTACCCAAGGTATAGAAGTATTAAATAAAAGTATACCAGGTTTTGTTGCACGTCCATTTGCATATATAGTAGAAGGAATATGGAAATTATTAAAACTAAAAAGTTATCCACCATTAACAAGATTTGATCTAGCTTTTATTGGAATGTCGAGATCATATATGATTGATAAAATTAAAAATGAACTTGGATATATACCTGTAGTCAATTACGAGGACGGTTTAGAGGAAATGAAACAAGTGTAAAAATAAATAAGTTAATTTAAGCAGTAAATTTAAAAAGGTTTACTGCTCTTTTTATTAAAAACTAGATAAATAGAATATACTTAAGGACATTCTTATTTTAAAATCTTTTAAATTTATTTAATATAATATAAAGTGTGCTTATAGATTAAATTTAAAAGGATATGTAAAAATAGGTCAAATAATATCAGAATTTGTATTAATTTTAACGAATAAGTTACGATAAATAAAATATATAGATAATATTAAAACTTAAGGAGGAAAAAATGGGAGATAAGAAAATTAAAATGAAAAGAATTTCCTTAAAGAGAGAAATATATAATTTATTATTAGTAACTTCAATAATACCAATAATATTGATTGTTGTAGTGAACTCATATTCTTTAAGTAGAAATATCATAAATGTAAACAATTCTATTATTAAGGGAAATGAAAATTTAATTAAGGAGTCTTTAGCTATTGATCATATAAATACTGATAAAAATTTAGAGTTTTTAGCATCAGACGCTAATGCTAAAGGTCTTAAAGATAGTAAGAATGATGAATCAATGTGGTTACAAAAAGGATTAGAGAACTTTTTAAGTTCAAATGATGACATAGCTAATGTCTATATGGCAAGTGAAGATGGAAAGTTCATTGTTGTTCCTTATGCTGAAATTGAAGTTGGATTTGATCCAAGACAAAGAGATTGGTACAAGGATGCTGTAAACAATCCTAATGAAGTAGTAGTATCAGATGTATATACTGGTGCAGTGACTGGGGAGATGATGGTATCATATTCAAAGGCCGTATATAATGATAATGGAGAGTTACAAGGAGTTATAGGTGTAGATAAGGATTTAGAGAAATTATCAGAGACAGTTAAGAAGATAGATAATATGAATAGTGCTTATTCAACTATCTTTACACCTAATGGAACTATAATTGCTGATGAAGATTCTGATATGATAGGAAAAAATGTTAATGATCTACCGTGGATAGAAAAGGTTCTTAATATTGAGGATGGAAAAAGTGAGTATATTAAAATAAATGATTTAATTTACTCAGTAAATAGAGTTATTGAAAAGGAAAGTGGATATACAATTTGTGTATTTGTACAAAGTAAGGAACTTATATCTTTATATGTAAAAGAACTTGTAATACCTGCTATAATTTTGGTTTTAGCAATTGTAGTATTGATAATTTCTTCAAGAATATTTACAAGAAAATTAACATCTCCTATTAAGGAAGTAGTTAAAATTATAAATAAAATAAAAGATGGTAACTTCACTGAATATGCAGAGATAAATGAGCATTATAATATAGAAGTAACATCTATGTTAGAAGGAGCTAATGCCCTAGTACATGATATGGGAGTTTTATTAGATAGAGTTAAAGATTCTTCAGAAAGTGTTAATGAGGGATGTGCTACTTTATTTAGAATTATTTCAGAATCTAGTAATGTAGGGGAAGAAATAGCTAAATCAGTACAAGAAATTGCACAAGGAGCAACTAATCAAGCAGCACAATTAGATGAAAGTGTTAGAATAGTAGGTGGACTTGAAGAAGAGATTGATAAATCCCTTGCAAGCTCTGAAAAAATGCTTAAAACTTCAAAAGAAGTTAAGTCTTCTTCTCAAGAAGGTATGTTAGCTATTGAAGAATTAAGTGAAAAGTATTCTGAAAATAAAGAAGCAAATGATAATATAGTCAATAAAGTTAATTTATTATCTGAAAAATCAAATCAGGTAGGGATTATAGTAGAAGTAATTAAATCAATTACTGAACAAACTAATCTTCTAGCTTTAAATGCAAGTATTGAAGCCGCTAGAGCTGGAGAAGTAGGTAAGGGATTTGCAGTAGTAGCTGAAGAGGTAAGAAAACTTGCTGAAGAGTCAGCAAAATCAGCATCAGAAATTAATTTAGTAATAGATGAAATTAAGAGAAGCATAAGTGAATTAGATAGAGAGATATTAAAAACTAGCAAATTAAATGATGAAACTGGTGAAAGTCTAGTTTCAACTAAAATTAAGTTTGAAGTAATTGATAAAATAATTAATGAGTTAGAAACTAATATTAGAGAAGTGACAGATTCACTAGATCAAATTACTATAAATAAAGATAATGTTGTATTTAAAATATCAGAAGTAGCAGCAGTAGGGCAAGAAACAGCAGCAATTACTGAAGAATTAAGTGCAGCTTCAGAAGAACAATCTTCTGGATTACAAGAAATAGCTAATGAAGCAGAAGGTTTAAAAGATAATTCTCAAAATTTAAATGAAGTGATTAATAAATTTAAAATTTAATATAATAAGATTTATATTTAATTAAAGGTGGTTATATCATATTGATTTTAGTCAATGTTGGTATAATCACTTTTTTTAGTTAAGAGGAAATATTTATGAATTAATATTGAAATATACAATATAGATATATTGAGGGAATAATGGGGCGGGGGAATTATTATGTCAAATGGATTTTATACATTTAATAATTATTTTAAGTCTAATATAGGGATTATAACAGCTTCTATGGAGGACTATATAGAGATGATTTATAGGTTATCTTGTGATAAGGGATTCACTAGAGTAGTAGATTTATCTAAGGAACTTAATGTTAGACCAGCATCTACAACTAAGATGATAAAGAAATTAAATGAAATTAGTTTAGTAAGTTATGAGAGATATGGATATATAAGATTAACTGAAGATGGAAAAATATACGGAGAATATTTATTATATAGGCATAATACTGTTGAAAAATTCTTGAAAATTATAGGAGTCACTAAGAATGTATTAGAAGAAACAGAAAAAATAGAACATGTATTAAGTAAAGATACATTTGAGAAAATTGAAAACTTTATAGAAATAATTAATAATCATCCAATAATTAAAGAGAAATTAGGTAAGACTAAATAATAAGAAAATATTATTATTTAGGAGTGATACTATGAAATCAATTTGGAGTGAAAGTTATGATATTAAAGATAGAGGAGCATTAAATAATTCTAAGGAGGTTGAGGTTTTAATTATAGGGGGAGGAATTGTAGGGTTACTTACAGCATATATGCTTAAGGAAAAAGGAGTAGAGGCAATAGTAATAGATAGGGGAAAGGTATTAAAGGGAAATACTATTAACACTACTGCTAAGATAACAATACAACATAATATTATATATGATAAATTAATTAAGGAGTTTGGAGAAGAAAATGCTAAGAAATATGCAGATGCCAATAAACTTGCTTTAGAGAATTATGAGGAAATAATAAAAAAGAATAATATTGATTGTGAATTCGAAAAAGAAGATGCTTATGTTTATTCTTTAGATGACCCTAAAAAGATTATCAAGGAATATGAAGCAGCTATGAAATTAGGAATTGATGCAGAATTAGTAGATAAAACAGAACTTCCATTTGAAGTTGCAAAGGCTGTTAAGTTTAAGAATCAAGCTAATTATAATCCTGTAAAGTTTTTAAATTTTATAGCAAAGGACTTAACTATATATGAAAATACTAAAGCTATAGAAGTTAAGGAAAATACAGTAATAACTGATAAGGGAGAAATAAAAGCAAAACATATAGTAGTTGCGACTCATTTTCCAATTATAAATGTCCCAGGGTTCTATTTCTTAAGGATGCATCAAGAAAGAGAATATGTTATTGCTTTAAAAAATGCTCAAATATTAAATGGAATGTATATAGATGAAAAGGATGGAGGATATTCTTTTAGAAGATATAAGGATTACTTAATACTTGGTGGCGCTGCTGGTAGAACGGGGAATAATGAAGCTGGTGGAGCTTATGATAAGCTTAGAAATTTTGCTAAAAAGCACTTTGAAAACTCAGTAGAAGAGTATCACTGGTCAGCTCAGGACTGTATTACTTCTGATGGTATTCCTTTTATAGGATATTATTCAAAAGAAATGCCTAATGTATATGTAGCGACTGGATTTAATAAGTGGGGAATGACCTCATCTATGGTTTCTGCAATTATAATTAGTGGGTTAATTACAGGTAAAGAGTATGATTTTAATGAAATATTCTCACCAACTAGGTTTGATTTTACAGCATCAATTAAAAACTTAGCTGTAGATGGATTTGAAACCACCTATAATTTTATAGCAGAAAAGGTAAGGCTTCCACTATCAACTATTGAAAATGTTAATAATGGTGAAGCAGATGTAATTATACATGAAGGAAAGAAAGTTGGAATTTATAAAACTAAAAATGGAGAAGTTCATACAGTATCTAATAAATGTCCTCATTTAGGGTGTGAATTAAAATGGAATAATGATGATTTATCATGGGATTGTCCTTGTCACGGATCAAGATTTGATTATAAGGGGAATTTCTTAGACTCACCTTCAATTAAAGTGTTAAAGTATGAAGAAGAGTGATAATTATCATAAGAAGAAAAGTTTTTTTGAAGGATGGTATTTTAAACAACAATCTAAAGATTTTAGCATAGCCCTGATACCTGGAATTAATATTAGTAAGGATGGAAATAAGTATGCTTTTATTCAAATAATAACTGAAGAAAAAGCTTATAATGTTAATTATAATTTTAAGGATTTTTCTATAAGTGATGATAAGCTTACAATAAAAATAAAAGATAACATTTTTTCTACTAAAGGGGTGATTTTAAGTATTAAAAGTAAAGATATTAATATTAAAGGGAGGCTTATTTATAATGATATTACTCCAATAAAAGGAGATATTATGGGGCCTTTTGCATACTTTCCATTTATGGAATGTTTCCATGGTGTTTTAAGCTTAAATCATAAGGTAAATGGAACTTTAATATTAAATAATAAAGAAATAACCTTTAATAATGACTTTGGATACATAGAAAAAGATTGGGGAAAGTCTTTTCCAAATAGGTATTTATGGGTACAATGTAATGATTTTTCAGTAGATGATACTAGTATAATGGTATCTATTGCTGATATACCATTCTTAGGTTTTGAGTTTAAGGGATGCATAGCAGTAGTTTATTATAAATGTAGGGAGTATAGATTAGCTACATATAACGGAGTTAAACTAGTTTCATATGATGAAAAAGGGTTAGTGATTAAAAGAGGTGCTTATAAACTAGAAGTGAAAATAAAAGAATTATCTCCACAAGGCCTGTTGGCTCCTAATGGAGGAGAAATGGTAAGAACTATATATGAAAATCTTACATGCAAGGCAAATTTTAAATTTTATAAAAATGATGAATTGATATTTGATTTAGATAGTAATAGGGCTAGCTTTGAATATGTAAATAGCTAGGTAAAATAGGTAAGAGAGAAGAGGAATTATTTATCCATTATCAATTAAAAAAAGGCTGCTTTTTCAGCAGCCTTTCATATTACATTGATTTATGGAATGTTCTGTTTATAACATCTAATTGTTGTTCTCTAGTTAACTTAATGAAGTTTACAGCATAGCCTGAAACTCTTATAGTTAATTGAGGATATAATTCAGGATGATCCATAGCATCTAATAAAGTTTCTCTATCAAATACATTAACATTTAAGTGATGAGCATCTTGACCAAAATATCCATCCATTAATGAACTTAAGTTCTTAATTCTGTCTTCAGGAGTTTTTCCTAAAGCATCTGGTATTATTGAGAAAGTATTTGAAATACCATCTTGTGAATGCTCATATGGTAATTTAGCAACAGAGTTTAATGATGCTAATGAACCACTATTATCTCTTCCGTGCATTGGGTTAGCACCTGGAGCAAATGGTTCTCCTGCTTTTCTTCCATCAGGAGTAGTACCAGTCTTCTTACCATAAACAACGTTTGAAGTTATAGTTAATACTGATTGAGTGTGGTATGCATTTCTGTAAGTCTTGTTTTGTCTGATTTTATTCATCATGTTTTCAACTAGATATACAGCTATATCATCAACTCTATCATCATCATTTCCGTATTTAGGGAAATCGCCTTCGATTTCAAAATCAATAGCAACTCCTTCTTCATTTCTTATTGGCTTAACTTTAGCATATTTAATAGCTGAAAGTGAGTCAGCACAAACTGAAAGTCCTGCTATACCACAAGCCATTGTTCTAAATACGTCTCTGTCATGTAAAGCCATTTGTAATTTTTCATATGAATACTTATCATGCATGTAGTGGATAACATTTAAAGTATTAACATAAAGGTTAGCTAACCAATCTGTCATTATTTCGAATTTTTCCATTACTTCATCATAATTTAAGTATTCGCTAGTGATAGGAGCTAGTTTTGGTCCTACTTGCATTCCGTACTTTTCATCTTTACCACCATTTATAGCGTAAAGTAAAGTCTTAGCTAAGTTAACTCTAGCACCGAAGAATTGCATTTGCTTACCAACTCTCATTGCAGATACACAACAAGCAATTGCATAATCATCTCCCCAGTATGGAGCCATTAAATCATCATTTTCATATTGAACTGAGCTTGTATCAATAGAAACCTTTGAACAGAAATCTTTAAATCCTTGAGGTAATCTAGTTGACCAAAGTACAGTTAGGTTTGGTTCAGGTGATGGTCCTAAAGTATATAATGTGTTAAGAATTCTGAAAGAGTTCTTAGTAACTAAAGTTCTTCCATCTAATCCCATACCACCGATTGATTCAGTAACCCAAGTTGGATCTCCTGAGAATAAATCGTTGTATTCTGGAGTTCTTAAGAATTTAACAAGTCTTAATTTCATAACGAAATGGTCAACTAATTCTTGAGCTTCTTCTTCTGTAATTAATCCAGCTTTTAAATCTCTTTCTATATATATATCTAAGAAAGTAGAAGTTCTTCCAAGAGACATAGCAGCACCGTTTTGATCTTTTATAGCTCCAAGGAATCCAAAGTATAACCATTGGATAGCCTCTTTAGCATTAGTTGCTGGCTTAGAAATATCAAATCCGTAAGTTTCAGCTAGGCCTTTTAATTCTTTTAAAGCTAGGATTTGATCAGAGATTTCTTCTCTTAATCTAATAATATCTTCATCTATGCATTTAACTTCTAAACTCTTCTTTTGAGCCATTTTATCTTCAATTAATCTATCTACTCCATATAGAGCAACTCTTCTGTAGTCACCTATGATTCTTCCTCTACCATAAGCATCTGGAAGACCAGTGATAACACCAGATTTTCTTGCAAGTCTCATTTCATCTGTATAAGCATCGAAAACACCTTGATTATGTGTTTTTCTATATTTAGTAAATATTTCACAAATCTTAGGGCTTACTTCATAGCCATATGATTTTGCAGCATTTTCAGCCATTCTTATTCCACCAAAAGGCATAACTGCTCTTTTTAATGGAGCATCAGTTTGAACCCCAACTATTTTTTCAAAAGCTTGATCTATATATCCAGCTTTATATGCATTTATTCCTGAAACAGTTTCAGTATCTAAATCTAAAATACCGTTTTCTCTTTCTTTTTTAAATAGTTCACTTACTTCATCCCATAATTTTTTAGTTGCATCAGTAGCTCCAGCTAAAAAGCTGTCGTCACCTTTATATTCTGTGTAGTTAAGTTGGATAAAGTTTCTAACATCAATAGACTTAGTCCATTGACCTTCTTTAAAGTTAATCCATTCTTGCTTCATACATTGCACCCCTTTTTTAGAAATTAGTAGCACTAAAGGCTTGAAATATATTCTCAACAAATAATGCTTATCATTTAAATTATAGCATCAAATAATAGTTAATACAAGAAAAATGTTTAAAATTTAACAATATAATATACATTCAAAATGCAAAATAAGTTGATTATATAATATCATACCTTTATAATTATATAGAAAATTTCAAAAATATAAAGGTATATTATAAAAAAATTTGGAGGTTTTTTATGGCGGGGGAAATAAAAATTTGTAGATGTAGAGATGTTAGCTACTTAGAGATAAGAAAGGCAATGCTTGAAGGAGCTAGAAATTTAGAGGATATTATGATGGAAACTGGCGCTGCAACTTGCTGTGGAGGATGTACAAGTCAAGTTATAGAAATATTAGAATCTGTATGTAGATG
>NZ_JAWGSV010000039.1:0-17705 GCF_032552055.1 Clostridium sp.
AATTAAAACTAAAAAACTAATAATTAAGATAGGGATTGTCAAAGACAGTCCCTAATTATTTACAGTAGCTTTCTTATTTGACATAAATCTCAATAAAATATATTATTAAAATACATTTAAATATACAGAAGATAGGGCGGTGAAAATTTGGAACTTACAAAATATCAAAAAAGGTTTATTAATAATAAATCATCAGGATATCAAATATTAAAGGGAAAAGAAAATACAGGAAAAAGTACTGCTTCAATTTATAAATTATTAAACTTAGAAAATAACTATTGTCTTTATGAAGAAGATAAAATAGTATTTATTACTTCTAGTCATAGTAATAACTTTAAAGCTAAGGAACTATATAATAGTGAAAGTAAGGAGAATTATTTTTACTCATTATTTTCTTTAGATAAAAATAGGGTGGAAATTATAACTTTAGAAGAACTTGTTAATACATATTATAATGCTTATGGAAGAGAAAGAGGACAATCATTTAATAATATACATAGAAGAGAAGCTTTAAAGGTATTAGAAGATTTAAAAGAAAATATAGAAGGATTTTATAAGAAATCAAAGTTTATAAAAAAAGCTTCATATGAATTCTTATTAGATGAAATTCTATGGATAAAGGCAAGTAATTTCTCCTTAGAAGAATATCTAACAGTTGATAGAAAAGGAAGAAAAGGTAGAATAAAAAAGTCTTCTTATACTCGTGAAGGAATTTATAACCTCAAGGAAATGTATAATGAAAAGTTATATTCAAGTTATAGAATAGATGAATATGATCATGTGTTATTTGCATTACAATATGTAAAAAAGCTTAGTGGAATATATAGTCATATAATATTAGATGATACTGAAAAGTTAACCAAGGCTGAAATAGACCTAGTAAAAGCTATATATAAAGAAAAAACTTACTCTTCATTTATTTTAATTTTAAATAGTGAACTTAACACTAAAGAAAATTCTTGGATGATTAAGGGAAGAAAGTTTAACTCATTAGGATTTGATATAAAGGGGAAAACATTTAACTTTAAAGTAAAATTCGAAAGTAAGAAAAAAGAAATTAATACTATAGAAAAGTATCAATATATTAATCTTAGAAATAAGGAAGTTGTTGAATTCAATATAGATACTGCTTCTAATTCAAAGGAATTATTAGAAGAGAATAATGTTATTTTTAACGAGGATGAATTGTTAGACGTTCCTATGTTTAATAATATAGCAGCTGGTAACCCAATAGAAATAAATGATAATATTGAAGGTAATTTCTACTTGCCTAAATATTGGCTTGAGAAAGGTAAGGAATCATTTATTCTAAGAGTTAAGGGTGACTCCATGGTTGATAAAAATATCTGTAATGGTGATTTAGTAGTAATTAAAAAGCAAGCTACAGCTAACCATAATGATATAGTTGCAGCTAATTTAGACGGAGAAGCTACGTTAAAGACATTAAATCTAAATAGTGAAACTCCAAAACTTATGCCAGCGAATTCATTATATTCTCCTATAGAATTATCAAATAGAAATGTTAATATATTAGGAGTAGCTATTGGAGTAATAAAAAATAATTAGCTTAGTGGCTAATTATTTTTTGTTTCAAACAAATTATTTCATTAAATTTTCATTTTTTAATTAGTTATTTTTCATTAATACTACCTTTTAGGTGGTATTTTTTTTCTTTAAAATAATTTACATATAAATATAGAGATATGAATAATATTAATGGAAGGGAGATGGGAAAATGGATATAGAGATATTAAAAGATCATAAAAGAAAGCTTTTAGATAATATTAATTATGCTAAAGAGGTTAATATAAACAAGGTATCAGCTATTTTAGTCTGCAATGATGAAGAAGTACAAAAAGAATTGTTATCATGGTTAATTTATGAAGGGTATAAGGTTTCATTTACAAAAGAGGATGTTAATATTCTAACAATAGAGTGGTAAAGTATATTCTGAAAAGATATTGACTTAATCATCTAAAGTGATATAATTAACCTTATAAGAGGTGGTTTTTAACTTTAAAGGAGTTGATTTCTATGATTCCCATAATTATATTATCAATAGTAAGTTTGGTATTTATATTAATTGGAGTGGCTATAAGTAAATATAAATGTTATTGGCTTATATCAGGATATAATACTGCTTCTAAAGTTGAAAAAGAAAATATTGAAATTGAAGAATTAGCTAAACATATGGCTAGAATGTGCTATATTATTTCAGCATTATTATTTTTTGGTGGAATTATAACAGGATATTTTAATTTTTCTATAATGCCACTTACTGTAATAATAATAGTTGTTATTTTTGGATATATTTTTTATCTTCAAAAGTTTGACCACAATAAGAAAAGCAAGGCAGAAATAGTAGTTTTAGCAGTAGTTAGTTTTATTACTTTAGCAGTGCTTATTATAACTTTTTCTGTAGGAAGTGAACCTAATGAAATAAGGCTTACAGATAGTTCTATAATAATTGATGGAAGTTATGGGACATCTATTAAAAAGGTTAATATAACAGCAATAGAGTCAATAGAAAGTTTGCCTGAAATATCTAGTAGGACAAATGGTTATAGTGATGGATCAAATAAAAAAGGTGACTTTAAATTAGAAAATGGAGAAAAGGTAAAGCTTTACATACAAAGCAAAGAGGGGCCCTTTATAAAAATAACTTCACAGGATAAAGTTGTTTTTATTAATTATAAAGATAAGGATAAAACCTTAGAATTGTTAAATAATCTAAAATAGCAAGAAATAGAGCTTTAGGGCTCTATTTTCTTGCTTTATTTATATGTAAAAGAATTGTAAGGTTTTAAAAATAAATATTATAGTATAATAAGAAATATAAGATTCAATAAATATTCTATATTTATTCAATAATAATATGGCTGATATTTATATATGTTTCAATAAATAATTTACATTTTGTAGTCTTATAGAATTTTGAGTGGGAAATAATTCCAAAGTAAATTACATCAATTGAAAGTATCAATTTTTAAATTTCTATATAAGTTGACTATATACTTCATTAACTAACGTATTCTACTTATTAAATATAACTTAATAAAATGTAAAACTTTATTGTAACTTATATGTTAAAAATAAACTTATATAATTATAAGGAGGATTTATGATTATAGAAAAAGACTTTTATCAAAGGAATGCTATTAGTGTTGCAAAGGAAATACTAGGAGATTACTTAGTTAGAGAAGTAGATGGAAGAAAGATTAAATCAATAATAGTAGAGACAGAAAGCTATATTGGAGCCTCAGATAAAGCTTGTCATGCATATAATTATAAGAAAACCGAAAGAACGAAACCTCTTTTTCAGGAAGGCGGAATTGCTTATGTATATTTTATTTATGGGCTGTATCATTGTTTAAATATAGTTACAAATATAAAAGATGAGCCGGAAGCAGTATTAATTAGGGCAGTAGAGCCTATAGATAACTTAGATTACTTATCTAATGTTAGGTTTAATAAAAGCTACGATGAATTAACAAAAACTCAAAAGAAAAACTTAACTAATGGGCCTTCTAAACTTTGTACTGCATTAAATATTACTAAAAAAGAGAACTATATTGAGTTTTATAAAGAAGGAAGCCTATATATAGAAGCTAATCCTAATAAAAATTTTGAAATAGTTGAGACTATAAGGATAGGGATAGATTATGCAGAAGAAGCAAAGGATTTTCCATGGAGATTTTATATTAAAGATAATATGTATGTTTCTAAAAAGTAAAATATAAATATGCATAAATATAATGATAAGGACAAAACTATTAGTGATTATTTTATAAGGAGGTACTTTTATGAAATTTAAAAAGTCATTAATAGTGATATTTTCATTATTAGTTTGTTCATTTATTATGATAGGAGCTAATCCGGAAAAAGGGATTAATAGTAAAAGCCCTTTATTTATTGGTGAAATAACCGATATTCAAAAGGATGAAGATGGAAAATCAATTAGAATAACTGTTGAAGGTTATATTAAGGGTGTAGAAGTAGGTAAAACCACAATAGTTGGAATTGTAAATGAAGAAACTAAAATTATGAATTCCTTAAATGATAAAAAGGAAAATATAGAGCTTCAAAAAGGTGATTTAGTTTATATGAGACTAGCTGAAGCTATGACTAAGTCACAACCACCACAAGTTGTGGTAAAAAGAATATTTGTCACTAAGAATAAATAGACAAAGTTTAAAATGTATTTATAATATAAAGTGATTCTTTGCTTCAGGTGGAGTTTTATTAAAAGGTAGAGAACTAAAATCTTGAATTTTGTGGAGTAACTTTCACAGAATGCTGGATGCCTACTCCATCTGAAGCTTAGAATAACTAATCCAGGGGCGTAGCAGTACTTAACTCCAACTTATAAAAGATGAGAGTGTTAGCAATGGTAGCCATTGGATAAATATAATGGAGGGATGGAATTGAAAAAATATAGTAAAGAAGAGTTGAAAGAGAAGCTAACTGAATTACAATATAAAGTTACCCAAGAAAGTGCAACTGAAGCACCTTATACTAATGAGTATTTTGATCATTTTGAAGAAGGGATTTACGTTGATGTTGTATCATTAGAACCTTTATTTGTATCTACTGATAAATTTGATTCAGGTTGTGGGTGGCCAGCTTTTTCAAAACCTATAGATAGAAAATTAATTAAAGAAAAGATGGATTCAAGCCATGGTATGATTAGAACTGAAGTAAGAAGTGAAAATTCTGATTCTCACTTAGGTCACGTATTTTGTGATGGACCAGAAGAATTAGGTGGACTTAGATATTGTATAAACTCTGCTTCATTAAAATTTATCTCAAAAGATAAAATGAAAGAAGAAGGATATGAAGAGTATCTACCATTATTGAATAAGTAATTTTAAATAAATTATTTATTCAATAATTATTAACTATTAATTGATAATTTTTAATTGAAATAATGGCTGTCTTTTGGCAGCCAATTATTTTATTATACTGATTTACATAATTATTGGCTATTTGATATAATTAATAGTACAACCTATGAAAATAAAAAAAGTGCCATGGGGGTTTATTATGAAAGGAAGAACTAAAAATAATACTAAAAAAAACAATAATAATTCAAGAGAAAGAGCTTTATATGTAACTATAGGAGTGTGTTTGGTTTTTCTAGTGCTTATAGGAAGATTAACTTACATAATGATTTATAAGAGTAAAGAGTACAAGCATATGGCTCAAGGACAATGGAACTCTCAGGTAACAGTTGCAGCTGATAGAGGAGATATAACAGATAGAAATGGGTCTATACTTGCAACATCAATTGATGTATATAGAGTAGATTTAGATTTAAAGGCAATAGATATTTATATAGAAGATGAAGAAAATAAAACTACTAAGGAAGAAGTTGCAAGAAAATTATCTGAGGCCTCTGGAGTACCTTATGATGAGGTACTTAAGAAGTTAGAGCCTGTAATTGAAGATGGAGTAAAAATTTATACAACTACTTTAGTTAAGGGGATAGATAAGGAAGTAGCTGATAGAATTAAAGATTTAAATATATACGGTGTTGTCATATCTATTAATCCAAAGAGGTATTATCCTAATAACAATTTCTTGGCTCATGCTTTAGGTAGCGTTAATTCTGATAATATTCCTTTAAATGGAGTTGAGCTGCAATATAATTCAGAACTAACAGGTCTTCCTGGATATAAAATAGCAGAGGTAGATGGAAGTCTTAAGGAATTACCTTTCCAAACAGTTAAATTTGCAAATCCTGTTGATGGAAAAAATGTGTCATTAACTATAGATGAAAATATTCAATTAATGGCTGAAAAGGCAGCTGAAAAAGCATTTACTGATAATAAAGCTACGGAAGTAAATGTAATAGTAATGAATCCTAATAATGGAGAAATACTTGCTATGGCAAATAAGCCAGATTTTAATCCTAATAATCCTTATGAAGAATATGAAAAGTTTGAAGGTGCCGATGATTCTGAAAAACTTCAAAATATGTTAAAAAATGATGCAGTAAGTAATTCCTTTGAGCCTGGATCAACATTTAAGAATATAACAATGGCTGCTGTGCTAGAAGAAGGATTAGCGAGTGAAAATGATACATTCTACTGTGATGGTGGAGTTAAGTTTGGCTCAACAACTATAAAATGTTGGAATTTAGCAGGTCATGGTACTCAAACCTTACCTGAAATTCTTCAAAATTCATGTAATGTTGGATTTATGGAGTTAGGATCTAGAATAGGATATCCAAAGTTAAAGGAGTATATTGATAAATTTGGTTTCGGACAAATGAGTAAAGTTGATTTACCGCAGGAATCAGAAGGAATTGTAAAGTCAGTTAGTGATGCTAGTGAAATGGACTTAGCTACTATAGCTTTTGGTCAAACTAATACAGTAAATAGTATTCAACTATTAACAGCATTTAATGCTATAGCAAATGGTGGAGATTTAATTCAACCTCATATTATGAAAGATATAAGTTATAATGCAGGAAATGGTACGAAAGTAATAGATGAAGTATTTAAGCCAACTATCAAAGAAAATATTATATCAAAAGAAACCACAGCAACTTTAAGAGACTATTTAGAGAGAACAATTAATAGTGGGCAACCAGGTGGAACTTTGATGGGAGCAGAAAGAAGAGTAGGAGGTAAGACTGGTACAGCTCAAACTGTAGATCCAGTATTGGGTGGATATTCAGATGATAAATATATAGCTTCAGTACTAGCTTTATATCCTGTAGAGGATCCTCAGATAACTATTTATATAAAAGTTGTAAATCCTAGTGCTGGACAATATTATGGTGGTCCTGTTACAACTCCAATTTTAAAATCTTTATTAGGAGAGTTATTTACTTATTTAGATTCTCAAATTTATACTGATAGATATAATGAAAAGGAAAAAGTTGTTGTGCCAGAATTAAGAGGTAAGACAACAGAAGAAGCAAAGAGAATTTTAGAAGAAAGTGGATTAAAGATAGATGTTGAATCAACTTCGAAGAAGGTTATCAATATGGAACCTTATCCAGGCTCATTAGTAGAAAGTGGTTCTACTATAAGTGTTAATTTAGTTAATGATAATACTGATGGAAATAAGCTGATTATGCCAGATTTAAAAGGAAAAACCTTAGAGGAAGCCATGAAAATACTAGATAGTTTAAATATTACTTATAAAGTTAATGGTACTGGTGTAGTAGATAGTCAAGATGTTTTAGCAGGGAAATTAATTGAAAAAGGAACTAAAGTAAAATTAAATTTAAAATAATGGGTAGTAGGAGAAAAAATGAATACAGTTAGTAGAGGAAGTAAAAGAAGACCTAGAAAACTAAAAAAAAGAATAAAGATGAAAGATATTGACTATGGGCTACTATGTGGAATTTTAATACTACTTTTCATAGGTATTGTTATGGTATATTCATCTAGTTCTTACTATGCCTTATATGAAAAGGATAATAGTGATTTCTTTTTTATTAAAGAAATCATATGGGCAATAGTCGGAATATGCGGAATGTTAGTAACTATGTCCATAGACTATCATATTTATAAAAAATGGACGCCATATTTTGTTATGTTTACATACATAGCCTTGGTTTTAGTGCTATTTTTAGGAGTTAATCTTAATGGAGCTACAAGATGGATAAGGATTGGACCTCTATCCTTCCAGCCTTCAGAACTAGCAAAGTATGTTTTAGTTCTTTATCTTGCATTACTTATAGATAGGAGGAAAGATAAGATAAGGAAATTTAAGGAAGGAACAATATTTTATTTAGCAATTGCTGCTTCATTTGCAGTATTAATCCTTGCAGGTAAAAATTTGAGTATTACGGCTATTGTTATGATGGTGGCTGTTGTAATGATATTTGTTGGAGGCGGAAAATTAATTCATATTCTTTCATTTGTTCCAGTAGGTGTTGCAATATTAGGATTTTTAATTTATTTACAGCCTTATAGATTAGATAGATTTACATCATTTTTAGATCCTTGGGCAGATACTTCAGGAAAAAGTTATCAGTTAATACAATCCTTTTATGCTCTTGGTTCTGGAGGTGTTTTTGGTTCAGGACTTGGAAACTCAAGACAAAAGGCTCTTTTTATGCCTGAGCCTCATAATGATTTTATTTTTGCAATTATTGGCGAGGAACTTGGGCTTATTGGATGTATAGCAATAATTTTATTATTTATGTTTATTGTTATTAAAGGAGTTTCAATAGCTATTAAAGCTAGAGATAACTATGGCTTCTTAATTTCTATTGGAATAATATCTGTAATAGCAATTCAAGCAATAATAAATATTGCAGTTGTAACAGGTTCAATGCCAGTAACGGGCGTACCAATGCCTTTTATTAGTTATGGTGGAACCTCCTTAGTCTTTAATTTAGGGGCCATAGGTATATTGCTTAACATATCTAGACAAAGTAAGAAAGAAACAAAATAAAATATTATTAGAGTATGGAATTATTTCGCAATAGTAATATAATTATAGTATAAGATATAGCAATAAAGTGATTCTTAGCTTCAGATGAAATTTTCTTAAAAAGTAGAAAACCAAAATCTTGCGTTTTGTGTGAATTACTTTCATAGAGTGCAGGATGCTTACTGAATCTGAAGCTTAGAAGAACTAATTCAGGCGCGTAGCAGTACTTATCTCTCATTTTGGAAGATTGGAGTATTAGCAATGGTAGCGATGGATAAAAGATAGGAGGGAAATAATGAAGACAATAATATTTACAGATTCATGTTGTGATTTACCTATTAACTTTGTAAAAGAAAATAATATTGAAGTTATGCATCTAAGAGTAAATTTTAAAGGAGAAGATATTCCTGATGATTTAGGTGAAAGCATAAATTATAAAAATTTCTATAAGTTTATTAGAAATGGAGAAATGCCAACAACATCCCAAGTAAATATTGGAGAGTTCCAAGAAAAATTCGGAAAGTATGTTAATGAAGGATATGCAATAATATATATAGGCTTTTCATCTGCTTTAAGCGGTTGTATTAATAGTGCAAGATTAGCTATGGAAAATATCAAATTAGATAATGAAAATGCTGATATTACAATTATAGATTCAAAAAGTGCATCTATGGGACTTGGATTGTTAGTTTTCTATGCAGCTAAAATGCTTAAAGATGGAAAGAGTAAAGATGAAATAGTAAGCTGGGTTGAAGAAAATAAGGTAAGGGTAAATCACTGGTTTACTGTTGATGATTTAAATCACTTAAAAAGAGGTGGAAGAATTTCAAGTTCTGTTGCTATAGTAGGAACAATGTTAAGCATAAAGCCTGTAATGCATGTAGATGATGAGGGGAAGCTTACTCCTGTATCTAAAGTTAAGGGTAGAAAAAAATCTATTAAAGTATTACAAGAAAAGATAACTGAGAAGATAGTTAATCCTGAGGAGCAGACTATATTTATTAGTCATGGAGACTGTTTAGAAGAAGCAGAGCATCTAAAGGAACTTATAACTAGTGAAATCAAAGTAAGGGATGTTATTATAAATAATATTGGTCCAGTAATTGGAAGTCATGCAGGACCTGGAACAATAGCATTATTCTTTATTGGAGATTCTAGATAAGAAAATATTATTTTACTTTTAACATAATAATAAAGATAAAAGGGTTGCCTCAAGAAATGCTTGAGGGAACTCTTTAGTTTTTGTATAGAATGTTTACAGATATAAGTTGTAGAAGTTGAATTATTTTATTTATAATGATAAAGTATAGTGTAGATTAAAATAAGATGTAAAGTATAGTTGGTATGCATAAAGGAGTGTAAGTCTATGTTTGAATACATAAAGGGAAGATATAAGGGAATAAATAAAGATTATATTATAGTTGAAAATAATGGAATTGGATATAAGGTGTTTACTTCAGGTGCAACTATGTCAGCTATGCCAAAAATAGATGAAGAAGTTAAGTTATATCTTGAACATATAGTTAGACAAGACTTCATGGGGCTTTATGGATTTGACACAAAAGAAGAACTTGAAATGTTTAAATTGTTAATATCCATTAATGGTGTAGGCTCAAAGGCAGCATTATCATTATTATCTATTAGTAGAATTAATAATTTACGATATGCAATTATGATGGGTGATGATAAGCACTTATGTAAGGCTCCTGGTATAGGGAAGAAAACGGCTGGAAGAATTATATTAGAGCTTAAGGATAAAATTAAGAAAGAAGAGATTTCAGGTAATAATGAAAGTTCATCAGATTTTATGGATATTGCTTCAAATAGTGCTATAAATATTGCAGAATCTTTAAGTGCTCTACTAGCATTAGGATATTCTGAGAAGGAAGCTGAAGCTGCTTTAAGTAAGGTAGATAAAACTGAAAGCATAGAAAATATCATTAAGAATTGTTTAAAGGTTCTAATGGGATAGAGAGGTGGATTATGGAAAGAATAATAACACCACAGGAAATATTTGAAGACGGAAGTGTATTAAGTCTAAGGCCACAAAGTTTAGAGGAATACATAGGGCAAGATAAGGTCAAGGAGAGATTAAGTATTTTTATTAAAGCTGCTCAAAATAGAAGTGAAGCCTTAGACCATGTGCTTCTTTATGGACCTCCAGGTCTTGGAAAGACAACGTTAGCTAATATTATAGCTAAAGAAATGGATGGAGAGCTTAAGATAACATCCGGACCTGCTATTGAAAGGGCTGGTGATTTAGCAGCTATACTAACTACCCTTAAGGATAACGATGTTTTATTTATAGATGAGATTCATAGACTTAATAGAAATGTAGAAGAGATATTATATCCTGCAATGGAGGACTATGTTCTAGATATTGTAATAGGAAAAGGAGCAGCTGCAAAATCTATAAGATTGGACTTACCGAAGTTTACCTTAATAGGGGCAACTACTAGAATTGGAATGCTTACATCTCCCCTTAGGGATAGATTTGGAGTTCTTTGTGATATGCAGTATTATTCAGTTGAGCAACTTAAGGAGATTGTAATAAGATCTGCCTTTGTACTAAACTGCCATATTACAGAAGAAGGAGCTTTAGAGCTTGCAAGAAGATCTAGAGGTACTCCAAGAATAGCAAATAGATTATTAAAAAGAGTTAGAGATTATGCAGAAGTTTATTCTAATTCACTTATAAGTGCAAAGGAAGCTAAAGCGGCTTTAAATTTGCTTGAAGTTGATAATAAAGGTTTTGATAGAGTAGATAATAAAATTTTAGAAGCAATTATTGATAACTTTAATGGGGGACCAGTAGGTATAGAAACACTATCTTACTTTATTGGAGAGGAGCTTGGAACTATTGAAGATGTCTATGAACCATATTTGCTTCAAACAGGTTTTATAGTAAGAACTTCAAGGGGAAGAATTGCAACTGATAAGGCTTATGAACATTTGGGGAGAAGCAAAAATAAGAAATTAAATGGTGAGCAACAAAAGTTGTTCTAAGAATGAATGACCATAGATAAGGAGATAATACAATGAAAGTAAGTGATTTTGATTTTTATTTGCCAGAAGAATTAATTGCACAACATCCCTTAGAAAAAAGAGATGCTTCAAGGCTTATGGTTTTAGATAAAAAGACAGGAAGTATAGAACACAAATCCTTCCATGATGTGATAGATTATTTAAATGAAGGAGATACTTTAGTATTAAATAATACAAGAGTAATGCCAGCTAGGCTTATAGGTGAAAAAGAAAATACTGGTGGAAAAATAGAATTTCTTCTGTTAAAAAGAATAGAAGGAGATAAGTGGGAATGTTTAGCTAAACCAGGTAAAAGAGCAAAGATAGGGCAAAGATTTACCTTTGGAGAAGGTAAGCTTAAATGTGAAGTTGTTGATATAGTTGAAGAAGGAAATAGAGTTATTGAATTTAGTTATGATGGGATATTTGAACAAGTTTTAGATGAGCTAGGGGAAATGCCTTTGCCACCATATATAACTGAAAGACTAGAAGATAGGGAAAGATATCAAACAGTATACTCTAAAGAAAAAGGTTCAGCAGCAGCTCCAACAGCAGGTCTTCACTTTACAGAAGAATTATTAAAGGAAATTAAGGGTAAAGGTATAAATATAGCATATTTGACGCTGCACGTTGGACTTGGAACTTTCAGACCTGTTAAGGTAGATGATATTAATGAACATATTATGCACTCTGAATTCTATCATTTAGATAAGGAAAATGCAGATATAATTAATGAAACTAAAAAGAGAGGAAATAAAGTTATTGCTGTAGGTACTACTTCAACAAGGACATTAGAAACTATTGGAGATGAAAATGGATTTGTTAGGGAACAAAGTGGTTGGACAGATATTTTCCTTTATCCAGGATATAAATATAAGGTTATAGATGAATTAATAACTAATTTCCACTTACCAGAGTCAACATTAATTATGTTAGTTTCTGCTCTTGCAGGAAAAGAAAATGTTATGAATGCTTATAATGAAGCAGTTAAAGAAAGATATAGATTTTTCTCCTTTGGAGATTCAATGCTTATAAAAGAGTAAACTAGAAGAGGAAGTGAAATTTTGAGTAAAAAAAGATATACTTTATTAAAGAAGGATGGCAAGGCAAGAAGAGGTAGGTTTGAAACTCCTCATGGAACTATAGAAACGCCAGTATTTATGAATGTAGGAACATTAGCAGTTATTAAGGGTGCTGTTTCTACAATGGATTTAAAGGAAATAGGATGTCAAGTAGAGCTTTCTAATACTTATCATTTACATTTAAGACCTTCAGATAAGGTAGTTGCTGAGCTTGGAGGATTACATAAATTTATGAACTGGGATAGACCGATTCTTACAGATTCAGGTGGATTCCAAGTATTTTCTCTATCTGGAATGAGAAAAATAAAAGAAGAAGGTGTTTATTTCTCTTCTCATATAGATGGTAAAAAGATCTTTATGGGACCAGAAGAATCAATGCAAATCCAAAGCAACTTAGCTTCAACTATAGCAATGGCTTTTGATGAATGTATTCCAAACCCTTCAACTAGAGATTATGTTGAGAAATCTGTAGCAAGAACTACTAGATGGCTTGAAAGATGTAAGGTAGAAATGGATAGGTTAAATTCTCTACCTGAAACAATAAACAAAGAACAAATGCTTTTTGGTATTAATCAAGGCGGATGTTATGAGGATATTAGAATAGATCATGCTAAAACTATAACTAAAATGGACTTAGATGGATATGCTATTGGAGGTCTTGCTGTAGGAGAAACTCATGAAGAAATGTACAGAGTTATAGATGCGGTAGTTCCTCATTTGCCTGAAGATAAACCTATTTACTTGATGGGAGTTGGACTTCCTAGTAATATATTAGAAGCAGTGGATAGAGGCGTTGACTTCTTTGACTGCGTACTTCCTGCTAGAAATGGTAGACATGGTCATGTGTTTACAAAGGATGGCAAGATTAATTTAATGAATGCTAAGTTTGAACTTGATACTAGACCAATAGATGAAGGTTGTCAGTGTCCAGCATGTAAGAGTTATACAAGAGCTTATATTAGACATTTATTTAAGGCTAAGGAAATGCTTGCAATGAGACTTTGTGTTCTTCATAATCTTTATTTCTATAATAAACTTATGGAAGATATCAGAAATGCAATTGATGGAGGATACTTTAAAGAGTTTAAAGAAGAAAAGTTAAAGGAATGGAATGGTAGAGCTTAAAGTATTAAATATCTGTTAATATAATTGACAGTACTATATTATTAAGTTATAGTTTTTATTATCAAAATATATAAACAAAAGTTATAATGAAGGGAATGAATTAAATGGAAGCAATATTATCGTTAGTGTTACCTTTTGCTTTAATGTTCGGTCTTATGTATTTCTTATTAATACTACCAGAAAAGAAGAGAACAAAAAAATATAATGAAATGATTTCTGCTATAGAAAAAAATGATGAAATAATTACTAGAGGCGGAATAATGGGAAGAGTTGTTATCGTTGAAGATGACTATGTAGTTATTGAGTCAAGTGCTGAAAGAACTAAACTTAAAATTTCAAAGAGCGGTATAGCTACTAAGGTAAATAAAGTAGAAGAATAAGAATAAAGCCCCCTAGGCTATCATAGATTAGTACTAGGGGGTGATTTTTATGGAGTGGGTAAACTATTTTAAAAGTATTTTTAGAGGCCTTTTATGTGCGTTGGTAATTACGGTTATTGCTACTATTATATTTTCATTAGTGATGAATAAATTACCTATAGAAGAAAATGTGCTAAATATTATTTATGTAGTAATAACAGCTTTATCTCTTGTAGTAGGATCTGTTTTTGCAGTGAAAAACTATGGAAGCAAGGGGTGGATAGTTGGATTAGCTGTAGGTTGCATGTTTTACATAGTCTTATATTTAATTGGCATTATTTTTGGCGCTGAAGCTACATTAACTATTTATGATTTTATGAAGTTTGCATTATGCATATTAATTGGACTTCTATCAGGAATGCTTGGAATAAACCTATAATTAAATTATTAAAGTAAGAGATATCCCTTCTCTTACTTTTTTACATATTAAGGGATTTTTTATACATAAAATATATTTTAATTACATAATATACTAAAAGTAGTTGATATTGATTAACATAAGATATATAATTTAAATGAAAATGTACTAGAGGGGGAAAACCATGAAGAGGAGAAGTAAAAGTAAAAACTCGGTGTTATTAATACTTTCAGTTGTAATTATAATTTCCTTAGCCTTTATTGGGTTTAAAGGTTTTGAATTTGCAGGGTGGAAAGTAAAGTCTTTTGATGAGGCAATTACAAAGGGACTAGACCTTCAAGGTGGAGTTTCTGTATTGATGGAAATTGTTGATGAAGATGTTTCATCTGATGTGTTAGAAAGAACGAAACAATTATTAGAACTTAGAGTAAATAAAATAGGGGTTGCAGAAACAGTAGTAACTGTTGAAGGTGATAAAAGAATTAGGATAGATATCCCTGGAGCATTTAATTCAAGTGAAATAGTTGATGGACTTACTAAGACTGGAAACCTAGAGTTTAAAGATTCAGAGGGTAACGTAGTTTTAACTGGAAAGGATGTAAAAGAAGCAACAGCTATATTAGATGATACGTCAAGACCAGTTGTTTCACTAGAGTTAAATGAAGATGGTCAATCAAAATTTGCTGAAGTTACAGCTAATAACATAGGAAAAAGTATAAGTATATATATGGATGATGAAGTTGTATCTTCTCCAGTAGTTCAAAATGCAATTACTGATGGGAAAGCAGTAATTAATGGTATGTCTTCAATGGATGAAGCTAAGAAGCTTGCAGGAGTAATAAGTTCTGGTGCATTACCAGTAACTGTTCAAGCAGCTTCAGTTAATAATGTTGGTGCTCAACTTGGAGCAGAAGCCTTACCTAATGCATTAAAAGCAGGGGCTATAGGCGTAGGACTTATTTTTATTTTTATGATTTTATATTATAGAGTGCCAGGAATATTTGCAAGTATAGCATTAACTCTATATATTTCATTAGTTTTATTAGTCTTTGCTGAAATGAAAGTAACATTAACTCTACCTGGAATAGCAGCTTTATTATTAACTATTGGTATGGCTGTTGATGCAAATATTCTTATATTTGAAAGAATAAGAGAGGAACTTTCTAGAGGGATATCTATTAAAAGTGCAGTTAAAGCAGGATTTGAAAATGCTATGTCTTCAATTGTAGACTCAAATTCAACTACATTTATTGCTGCATTAATACTTTACTTTATAGGATCTGGCTCAGTAAAAGGATTTGCTGTAACTCTTATGATAGGTATAGTATTAAGCTTATTTACAGCATTAATAGTTACTAAAACACTAATTACTTTAGCTGTTGAAATAGGACTTTTAAAGAGTCTTGGACAATTTAGAGTTAAGAGAGGTGAAAATAATGCTTAAGATTATAGAAAAAACTAAGCTTTGGTTCGCCTTATCAATAATAGTTATTGTTATAGGATTAGGATTTACTTTTACTAAGGGTCTAAACTTTGGTATAGATTTCTTAGGTGGAACTAAGATAGTAGTTCAATATAACGAAGGATTTAATAAACCGGAAGCTGATGAAATAGTAAAAGGAATTGTACCTGGAGCTGTAACTAACGAAGCTGAAGGGAATCAATACGAAATTAAGTCTAATGACTTTGATAGTTCTAAGGTAGAATCTGTTTTCAAAGCATTACAAGAAAAGTATAATTTAGAAGATGATGATTTATTATCTCAAGTAGAAATAGGTGCTTCAGTTGGTAGGGAATTAACTAGAAATTCAATTTTAGCTTTATTTGTAGCTTGTGCTGCTATGTTAATTTATATAGCTATAAGATTTGAACTTAATTATGGTATTGCAGCTATAATTGCATTAGTTCATGATTTACTAATAACAGTTAGTGTATTTGCTATTTTTAATATTCCTGTAAATACACCATTTATTGCAGCGGTTTTAACGATAGTAGGTTATTCAATTAATGATACTATAGTAATTTTTGATAGAATTAGAGAAAATTCTAAGAATATGAGAAGAACTTCTTCATCAGAAATTGCTAATAAGAGTTTAACTCAAACAATGTCAAGATCTATTAATACTACTTTGACTACTTTAGTTACAATAATAGCTGTTAATATTTTCGTACCTACAGTTAGAGAATTTACATTCCCATTAATTATAGGCATAGCTGCAGGTGCATATTCATCTATATTTATAGCAGCTCCTACTTGGGTAATGTTAAAGGATAGAAAAGCTAAGAAAAACAAGCAATCAAAAGCTAAATTAGCATAATATTATATAATATTTGATAAACCTCCAAATTATTTTGGAGGTTTATTGTTTTTTTACAAGAAAACATTTGTAATATTTATGATTATACATTATAATATATGTGTTTTCTTAAGTTTTATGGAGGAGTTTATAATGCGTAAGTTTTGGGAGAGTATTTATAGTCCAAATTATATTACTGGATATAATCCCTTTATACTTAAAAATATGAACAAAGCAATTGAACATGTGGTAGAAGCAGTAAATAATAGAAATAAAATAGTTATTTACGGTGTATCAAATGTTGATGGATTGTGTGCGATATCATCACTACATTTAGTTTTAAAATATTTAAATGCAGATATAGAGTACGTTATTCATGAAGAGGATTCAGGTTCTGGAATTACTTCTGAAAGTATAAAAAATAATGTTAGCTTTCTAGGAGGTCAGCTTTTAATTACACTAGGAATTGATTTAAGCTCAGAAGAAGAAGAAAAGCTTTGTAGGGATCTTGGGATAGATTTGATAGTATTGGAAAATAAAGAAGATAATAATGGAAGAAATTATATTTACATAAATCCGAATCAAAAGGGATGCCAGTATAGATATAAAAATTTATCTATTAGCGGGTTAACCTTTAAATTAATGCAAGCCATAGCAATTTATTATAATATAAAAAGCATTAATAAGTATTTAGATTTAATATTAATAGGAGAGCAATGGGCAGAAGTTCCTTTAAAAGGGGAAAATGGGGTCATACTTAAAGAAGGTAGAAAGTTCCTAATTAATACTAATAATTATGGATTAAGAGCTATAATGAATTATTATAATATAGTTGAGATGGATGATGAGTGCATATTAAAAATTATAGAACTTATTACACCAACTATTAATGCTGTTAGGAAAATGGATAATGCTCGAATAATAATAGAGCTATTAACCACTAATAAGAAAGATAGAGCTGTACAAATAACTAAATATTTGAATAAATCTAATATGACTATATAAT
>NZ_JAWGSV010000040.1:0-17688 GCF_032552055.1 Clostridium sp.
ATATATATGTCCTAAGTATACATTCATAGTATTTTTACCAAATCTGCTTATACTTAATTTTTTATCTGGTATTAATCTTATTATGAATATACTACTTAATAACATTATTATATATATAGCTAGTCTATATATAATTCCAGTTAAAAATGTCATTTTAAATGTTTTATATGGGTAAGCTAAATATAATAACTTTACATCAATTGGTTTATATTTTGCTAGTATAACTGCTATAAGGAAACATAATCCTAATCCTACTACTGATATAGCCATTGGATAGGATTTTAATTTTCTTAAATGTTCTTCTTTTGTGTTATATCCAAGTAAAAAAAATGGTAAGAATGTTATAGTTCTAGATAAAGACAAAAAAGTACTTATCTCACTTATACCACCTACAATTAAAGCTGCAATAAAGCTTATCAAAATACCATGTTTTATTTTACTTATGTATTTTAAAGAATACCTCCAAAAGAATAGACTTAATAAATACCAAAGAGTCCATCCTGGTTGTAAAATATTAAAGTTGATATTTTTATCATATATACTTAATATTACGCTGAATACTATATACGGTATTAATAAATCTTTTATTGAATTTTTTCTTACTTTCTCTATATTTTTAGAGAAAAATCCTGATACAAATACAAATAAGGGCATATGAAAGAAGTATATAAATATATATACGCTTCTAATTACTCCACTTTCCCCTAAATATCTTCCTAATATATGCCCATATACAACAAATATAATTAAAAATAATTTTAAATTATCAAATAAATAGTTTCTCTCTTTTTTCATAATGTAACCTCAACAAAATATACCATATTTTTTCTAAATTATACCATACATACTTTTTTTATGCTATTGTTTTCCTTATTTAAGACTTATTGTCTAAATATAAGTACTTCCTCTCATCTCAATTTGTTGCATATATTCTACTTATATAAATACTTCCTAACTGCCCAGCTGTCATATTTTTAGTTGTTATGACTGGTGTTCCTCCACTAAAATCATATGTTGTAATATATCCAGTTGTAGGAGAGAAATACTTTTTACTATCCTGAGTTACTATTCCCAAATTTATAATAGATATATATGTTATATTTCCACTAATTCTTGTTAATGATATAGTAATATTTGTATATCCTGATAAAAGAACTCTTTCAATAGCATAAGTCGGGTTAGCTGATGTTGCTTTTAAGCCACAAGAAAACTCTAAGAACTTCAATGAATTTCCTTCAAGTATAGGCTCAAACCATTTTGGAATAGGTATATTATTCATATAATCACCATTAGTATTGTTGTAAATCATTAAATGAGGTGAGAGTTTACACGTGTTATCAACGAAAACTTTTACAATATTTGTTGCTGATTTTTGAATAACAACACTTGTACTGGCTAAAGCATATATTGTGTAAACCTCTTCGTTGTTATTAAGTTCTGCTAAATTTCTTACTTTTATATTACTGTTGAAATTTGCATATATTCCATAATCTTTAGTATTTAAATCAGTGTTACTTACAGTCACATTTGCGTTATAAGTACTAATTAAACCCTTGTAAATTGTATTATCTGTGTCATTAACTATTATATTATTTAATATTACATCTCCTCCATTTATAAAAACACCTCTTATTTCTGCCTTTTCTACTGGCCCACTTATATTTATTTTACAATTACATTGACCGATATATGTCCAATCATATACTCCTTTTGCTAATTGTATTTCAACATTAGAAAACAAAGGAGAAGTTACAAATAATATTGCTTCGTGTAATTGCTTAAATGGTTTAGTTTCTGTACCATCTGGGTTAGTAGATGACGAATTAATATCTACATATATTCTCATTGGGTCATTAGCTTTTACAAAACCATAAGGAATACCACTCGCAACTCTATTAACAAAATTAAATTTTGAAACTGTATTAATTACAAATTTAGTACTCACTAATTGAGACGAAAACATTAAGAAATTTCCATCTCCTAGGCTTGTAATGTCTTCTAGTTCTCCAGTTAAATAAGCATTATCCATATACGATGGCACGTTATAGTTTTCTATGTTTTTACCTTCCATATCGTAAACACTTATATAATTGTTAGCATAGCCACAAAGAAATATTTTATTGTTCCATACCTCAAAAGATTGTCTTATAAATGCTGTTATTTTTTTAGGTACGTCTAAATTTATTCTTTTTTCTATTATATAAGTTGCTGGGTCACATATTGCTATTATAAAAGGGTCTAATAATACATATACCTTATTTTTTTCTTTTTCATATGCAACTCCACTTATATTTTCAAGTGTATCTAAATTAACAGTTTTTAGAATTGATAAAGTCTCATAATCTATTTCTATTAATTCATTAACATAAGTTTTTTCTTCATTTATATATTTATTTAATGTTGCACTTATTAATATATTTCTTTTACTATCATAAGTTAGAGAATTGCAATGTCCTAAATTTAATATTTTTGTTCTTAACTTTTCACCTTTTGAAATATCCACTTCTACAAGCTCTACAATATTTGTGTTTGGAGTGATAACATCATAAATTGCATAAATAACTTTATTATCTTTGGTATAAGTTCCACCTTGCATAAAAGAGCCCTGTCCACCAATAGAATTATTAATATCTCTATAAATTCTTGAAGCTTCTAAGTCTTTATATTGTTCAAGTTTGTTTATCTTTTCTGCCAATTGCGTATTAACTTTATTAATTTCTTCTTTACTAGCAGCACCAGAATTGTTAATTAACTCCTTAGTTTCCTCGCTGATTTTTCCCATCTCAACAACTGCATCTTGCATTTTCTCCAATGATGTTATTATATCCTTACTTTCTTCAGCTCCTTTAATTACACTGGCATCAACTTCTAAAATAAAAGAAAAGGTAGTATTCTGCTTACCACCTTCTACGAGTACAACTTCTATATTTGATTCTCCTGGAACTCTTGTAAAATCTCTTGCTAACTCAGCTGTAATCTTATTATTACTCTTAGATATCTCTGTATTTTGAATAACATAAGTATTATCTGCTTTCGTAGCTTGTATTACTATAGAGCAATTAGTCAAATCTTTAGCTGCTCCATCCTCAAAAATGTTAGCTATAAGTGTTAAATCATCATTCTGTTTACATTTTTCTTGCTTATAATATTCCTTACTAGTATCTAAATTAACTCTTATTTTACTAGCCATCTTATACCTCCTTCGGTTGTAAACCTATAAAATTATTCTTTTCGTCAAATGCTACTTTGTAATTAAAAACCTCTAGATCTAACTCATATGCTACACTTACAAATCCTATATTTTCTTTTCTTAGTAAATCTATTTTCTCTTCTGTAGTTCCTCCGGGTAGGTTAGGTAACATTGAATCTCTCTCTGTATATTTAATTTCTTTTGTCTCTATATCATAAAAAATTACCATTTATAGATTTACTCCTTCCTCAATAAAATATCTATAATAGATAGTTTGTTGTCCACTACTTGCTGCGCTAGAACTTCTCCATATAGCTATATATAATTTACTGTCATCTGCCCATATTCTCCCACTTATATTTGCTACTCCCGTTTCCCAATTTAATAGTATAAAATTATTTTCGTAAGTTTCTATTATTCCACTACTGTTTGTAAGCCTAAATTGCCCTTTAAAGACAGGTGAATACCCTAAATTGTGTGATATTGAAACTAGTTTACTTTGCTCACCTGCATTTAAAACAATAGATCCATTTCCCCAACTAAGAAGTCTAAACATTTGCTTACTACCATCTATTACTACTGTTCCATTACTATTAGTTACTGTTAAACCACCATTTTTAATTGTTTGTCCATTTTTATCAATCCTTACATTAGTTGAGCCATTTCCAATAATAAAATCAAACGTAGTTGATGTTTGTTGATATTCGGTTTTAAATTCAGCACCTTTGCTAACTTTAACTTTTAATTTATTTTCCAAATCTGTGTTTGTAATTAAGTCTTTCCCACTTAAATCAATTTCAAAATTACTACCATCAAATTTAACTTTTTCTGCAAAATTAAAAGTACCATTCTCCATATTAATCCATGTCTCACCATTAAAGCTTTGCAACATTCCAGTTTTTATAAGTGCTGCATTAAGAACTCCCGTTGTTATAAAATCAGCAACAATAGCTCCATCCTGCGTAATAGCAGTTCCAAACTCCCCATAATACCCTGTACTACTAAAACCAAGTCCTCCATTGTTCCATCTCCATACTTTAGTCATAGTATTTATATCCTTAGTATCACCTATAATTATTTCATTTTCTTTAACTATTACATAAGAATTTTTAAGTCCACCCTTAATAAGTGCAGTTGCATTATCCTTAGCAATTTGAAGAATAGTTTCTGTACTATCAATAGACTCTAACTTTTCAGTTATCTGCTTAAGACTTAATGGTTTAACTTCTATATAATTACTTAGCTTAATTTCTTTAGTCTTTTGAGCTAAAACATCATATTTCTTAGTCATAGCTCTTACTTTTATATCTACATTCAGCTTTGGAATGTAAACTCTAGAATCCTCTCCAATTAATAGTCTTTCAGCAGCAATGTAGTTTTTGTATTCCTCTGTCTTTTCTAATTGCACGAAATTAATAGTATAACTAGCTTTAATTTTATCTATACCATTTTCAGAAAACTCTTTTTTTATTCTTCTATCTAATTCAGCTTGTGCCTGTTTTAAAGTATCATAACCTTCATTATTATTTTCATCTTTAACCTTAACATCATCATACTTAATTACAGCTGTATATATTCGATTATAAGCCCCTATTAAAGGACTATCTATATAGTTACCTAGTATTCCATTAAAGCCTTGTCCCCTTGCTCTAGTGACCAAATTATCGATGTTAGAACTACATTCAAATCCAGTAAGATTTTTACCCTCTCTAATACTAAATCCTCTATCAATTCCAATATGTTTCTTTATATATAATGTATATCCTCGCCTTTGGATTTCTCCACCCCAACGCTTTAAGAATGAGTTATCATTATCATGCAAGGCTTTATATAAGCTCATGCGTTGATAATAAGCTGTAGCAACTGTATCTATGTCAGAAATTATTTGTATTTCCCTTTTGCCTTCTGCTTTATCTAACATCCAACTAACAGCAGCTTGACCATTTAAATTAGTAGGTCTTACATCTTCTAACCATAAAGTTAAAGAATCAGCAATAGTTATTTGCCTAGCAACTACATCTATATATCTAGTTCCTACTGCTACTTTAGATATACGGAATATTTCATTTCCATAATCCATTAAAACCTTTAATATTGCTTCTTCCTGTAATATATCCTGGATATTATCTGTAATTAAGAATTTTAAATCTACAATATAATTTCCTGTGCTTAAATCTTCTTCAGTTTCACATTTAATGCAGTATTTATCTAAGCTTTTACCGTTACTACCTAAGACTATATTTTTAGGAGTATCAGAAGGAAAATAAGCTACTTTTATTTGTTTTTTCATTTAAATTCCCTCCTAACACTTATATTTTGTGGTATATTCAATTACAATCTTAGTTACTGATCCAGTATAAGAAATTGCATTCTCACCTTTAGTTAATAAAACAAAATCCCCCAAGGTATCATTATCCTTAGAGGTTCCGTCTTGATTTCTAACTTGTAGTAAATCACTATCAATTTCTACATAATTATTTACATTATTAATTTGCATTGTTTCACCATCTATAGTCAATTGAATATTCCCACTTCCATAAACTTTAATTAAAGTATCTCCTGGAGCATTTCCATTATAATTTATTTTAAATCCAGTAGAAGTTATTTCATGAGTTGTCTTACTTAAATCTTGTGTAAAAGGCTCACATAGAAAAGTTACATTAAACTCTCCTATGGATCTAAATTCCTTTTGTATATTTCCAAAAATAACTTTTTTTACTTTATAACATCTATCACTTCTACCAAAAATCAACCTATTATCTTCTATCTCAGTAAGCCATTCATATATTCTTTCAAAATCAATATCTATTTGTGGAGATAATATAGTAAATGTAAAAGGTATTTTCTTATCAGGATAAGTTCCTTTATTAATTATTAAATTTCCACTCCTACCTTCAACTGGTTGTTCTTCATATTCCTCATTAGCTATTGGAATTGAAGGATAGTTTTCTAAGAATAAATTTAAGTTTAAGCTTCTATCTCTATTAAAATATAATTCACCTTCTTTTAACATCTACTTATCTCCCTTCATAATATTCAGTTAATATATCTTGATATGGAGCTAATGCATAAGCTACTTCCTTACCTTCGACAATTACATGTATATGATTTTCAACTACTTGTTTTTCTGGTTCTTTACTCTCTTCTTCAACGCCATTGCCTAAACTGTTATTGTGAGCAACAACTCTAGCTGTAGTATTAGCAGTTTCATAGTCTACTGTACCTTTCATCTTAGCAACTAAATCTGACATATTTGCATCAATATCTTTTTCTAAATTTGGTGTTTCTACATCAATACCTACTCCAATACCTTTAACTAAGTTAGTACCGATAAGGTCACGCATTATACGGGATGGGGAATGTATTCCGAAGAAATCCTTAATTCCGCCTATTATATTACTTGCAAATCCACCGATTAAATCCATCAACCAACCTGCCATATTAGAAATACCAGTCCAAATACCCTTTATTAAATTAGTTCCAATGCTTGCAGCACTATCCCAACTAAATATACTCTTAAGTGCATTTAAAGCTGATATAGCAACATTTTTAGCAGCTTGCAATAAATTACTCGCCCCATTGCTGATTCCTGTTTTAAGCCATTGAATCAAGTAACTTCCTATATTCAACCCAGATTTAAATAAATCCTTTATAGTTGTTGTTACATTCTCGGCCATGAATTTAGCTATTGTCCCTATATTGCTAACCATGGACTTTATACCACTACCTATACTAGCAATAAGATTCGTACCTATCTGCCACCAATTTATTAAAGTAAAGGCATTTATAATCGCCATTATTATCTGTGGTAAATTAGCTATTAAATCAGGTATAGCACCTATCAAACCCTTTATAAGTTCCCATATAATTTGCAATCCCATTAATAATATTTGTGGTAAAGCGTTATATATAGCATTAGCAAAACTATTTATTATTCTAGGTACTTCTGCAATTAAAGTTGGTAAAGCATTTATTAACCCTTGGACTAAAGCTAAGATTATATCTATAGCAACATCTAATATTAAAGGTAAATTCTCTATGATCATATCACACATTGAAATTACTAAATTAACCAAAGTCGGTATTAATGTAGGTAAAGCAGCTGCTATACCCTGACCCAAAGTAATTAAAGCTTGTAACCCAACCTCTAAAAGCATTGGCAATATTTCAACTATCCCCTCAACTAAAGCATTTAATATTTCTAAAGCACTAGCCATTATAGTCGGTAAGCTTGTTTTTATGCCATCTGTAAGAGACTTAATCATACTTACGCCTGAAGTTATAAGTTGTGGTAATGATGAGATAATTCCATTAATTAGAGAATGGACAACTTGTCCACCGGTTTCAATGAGCCCCGGCAATAAATCCATTCCTAAAGTTGCAAATTCTTCAACCAATATAGGTAACACTTCACCTATACCCTCTAAAGCCGTCTTTATTCTAGGTAATATATTCCCTGCAAAAGTTCCCACTGTATCTACCAAGTCATTTATTAAGTCATCAAAATTTGCAGAATCTTTAGAGAATCCAGTTAGCATATTAGACCAAGCAGCTTTCATAGCATTTGCACTACCTGAAATAGTTTCCTCAGCTTCTAAGGATGTTGTTCCAGTTATGCCAATTTCAGTTTGAATAACATGAATACCTTCAATTATATCTGCGAAATTATTGATATCGTACTTTATTCCTGTTAACTTTTCTGCATCTACAAGAAGTCTTTGCATCTCTGTTTTAGTACCGCCATAACCCAACTTTAGGTTATCAAGCATTGTGAAATTAGCCTTAGCGAATCCTTGATATGCGTTCTGAATCATCTCCATAGATGTTCCCATCTTATTAGCATTATCCGACATATCTACAACTGCTTGGTTTCCTATTTGAGCAGCTTTTTTTGTATCTCCACCTAACCCTTGCAATAAAGATGCTGAGAAACTTGTTACAGTAGACATATATTCATTCGCGGACAACCCAGCGCTTTTAAAGGCATTCGCTGCATATCTTTGCACTATCATTGAGCTATCTTTAAAAAGAGTTTCAACCCCTCCGACTAATTGCTCATATTCTGCATATTGTTTTATTGATAATGCAGTTAAACCAGTTACAGCAGCGCTAGTAGCAGCAATTAACCCAGTTATTGCAACTGCTCCTGTTTTTGCTAAACTACCTAGCTTTCCACTTAGACTTTTAATGCCACCTTCAGCACCCTTACTGTCAATTTGGGTGTCAATTATAATTCGCCCATCAGCCATATTATCACCTACTTTCTTTATAAAAATAAAAAAAGCAGGCATTGGCTCACTACTCTAAGGTGTGGCTCTAAGCTCTGTCTTTTTGTTCAATCACTAATTTATTTATTTTTTTACAACGAGGGCATTTAATTTCCCCTTTTACAATATCAACCTTCAATAATAGCTGATTGCAATTACTACATCTTACTTCCTTTATATTAATCACCTCTTACATAAAAGAAAAAAGCACTATATAATTAGTGCTTTTAAATTATTTTACTTACTATTATTTTATTTATTGCCTTTGTAGAATCAATTGGAACTTTCAAGGTTATAGACTCTTCTTGGCTACCACCTAAGTATAATTTAATATCAGTATCAATATCAGCTACTCCAGCTTTTTCTATTGTAAATCTTTTTATATTCTTATAAGGTATAGAATGATACTCTTGCTTAGTCACCTTTCTTAACCTATCATCATGGAAAAGAATTCTTTTATCCAAAAATACATATGAACCTTTAATATTGCTTGTATAGTATAAAATATTTTCTTCTTCAAGGAGATAGTCAGCATACTTTTTATACATCTCAGCTATCTGTCTCTTTTCTTTTTCTTCCTTCTGAACTTGCTTTTGTTCGGCCATCCTATCGCTACTATCAATAGCTCCCTTAATCAAATCTCCAAATCCCATATTTATACCTCCTTTTATTACACCAATATTATAGTATAAATATGGATATAGTTACAATAGTTTACTCAAATCTTCACCATTTAATAAAGCTTCTTCTATTTCTTTTAATTTTCTATCTTCATCTTTAGATATAGGAATTTCATATAAATCTTTCATTCTCTTATAATAAGCTTTCTGCTCTTTATCTTTAATTTTAGATAAATCCATACTTCTATAACCCATTATTTTAACTATTTCATTATCCTCTTTAAGGCTCTTAAACATAGCTTTAAACTTCCACCAATGCAAATATTCTATATCTTGAAGATCTATACCATATTGATCCATAAATGCAGCATAGATATAATCATCATCATAATCAAACGAATAAATTTGAGTGACGCCCTTACCTTTACCATTTACTTTAGATTTTCTTACATCTTTACCGCACCTATAAAACCACAACATTTTCTCTATAGCTTCATTAAGATTTTTAGGAATAACAGGATAATAAAGTTTTAATGCCATAAGGATTTTATCTTTATCTTCCATAGAATTTTCTTGCATTAATAATTCAAATAAAATAGAAATACGAAAATCACTATTGATATCGTACCCCTTTTTGTCAATGTTAACACTAGTTGGAACTAAATCTATTAAGATGTTCATTTCTTTTTAGCACGTCTTTGCGCACGATTCGGAGAATATTTATTTGAGAGTTTTCCAATTTCCTTCTTCTGCTCATTAGTTTGTTCTATAAGTTCTGCAAAAGCATTTAGGCATATCTTAAGATTAACTTTTTCACCAAATACTTTTTTATCAGTACCTTCGCCAAAGAGTTCATTAAAGATATCGAAAATTAAATTACATTGATATCTAATCCCTTCTGATAAACCCAACCCCTCTACTTTAGTCGTTAATTTTTCAATTTTATCTAATTGCTTTTCATACTTTTCAGCAACATCAGCATCATATATATCTAAATCTTCTAATTCAACACCATTAATTTTCACTAGTTATTCCCCCTAAACTTCTACTTTAGGTGTAAAACCAGCAGTAAATGTTTTTTCTTCTATTTTAAAAGTCCCTTCTACTGGATCACTTTGCCCTAAGAAACTACCACTTATACCAAGTTCTCCATCATTATCATCAAAGCTATCTACAGCAATTGCAATTTTAAACTGCCTAGCTCTATATGATCCTTCTGTTGCAGCAGGCTTATCTAAATCAACTATAATATATTCAACTTCTGTTTCAGCACCAGTCTTCTGCATTTCGCCAATATCTCTTATAAACTCAATAGCCTTATCAGAAGCTATTTGGTCCGTATTAAAACTAGAGCTCCACTCATATCCAGTAACACTTTGAGTTGAACTAGATTGATTAATATACCTCTTAGATGTTGTTTGAGCACTTGGACTTTCATTCAACTCTGTAAATCCTGTTCCTAGTAATTCAAAAGCTTCCTTAACCTTCATATAGTTAGCTTGTACTTTTCTCTTTCTAATAGTCATTTAATTCATTCCTTTCTTAAAATATTTTAATCTTAATTGTATCTGGAATTGCGCAGTATCTTCTGTTACTGCAAAAGCATACCCAGTACTTGTAACCTTAATTTCTAAAGGCTCTAAATTTCCTTCTAATTTAGGTAATATTTCATTATTATTTTGACTTTCTATCCAATCTGCAAATTTCTCATAAAATCCTGAGTTATCTATATTCTGCAACACATCTATTCCATAAGGCTCCCTAGAAGTAAATATAAAAGCATATTGCCTTATACTATCTCCATTAACATACTTTTTCAGTATAGGCTCTATTGGTACTTCCTCTATAGAATAAGTCTCCGCCTCAGGCTCTAGATAATTCACATTAACTCTTATAGCATTATTAAAGGTATCTAAATGAGGACAGTTCCTTATATAATCTCTTAATGCTTTAATTATCATTTACTTCTACCTCCTACAAACTGAGCTATAGATTTAACTACGTCATTACCTCTATCACTCCACATTCTTTTATCCCAAAACTTACCTCTAAGTCCTCCTAAAGATGTTCCCTGCTTCCCTAATCCTTTATTTGTATAATAAGCTTTTTTAGCATAAGGAGCATTATAAACAACCTTGCTTACTTTTATTTCAACCATCATATCTTTAAGCCTACCCGTTTTTAAAGGAGCATAATTATTCATCCACTTTGCACATTCCTTTGTAAACTTTTCTTGTGCTTGGCCATCTTTGTTTAGGTTTCTCTTTAAAAGAATTCTACCTGTATCATCCATTTTAATTGTTACTTTAGTAGCCATAATTAAACACCTTCAATCTCAAAATGACCAGATAAAGGATTTACAGATTTTATATCTACAACATCATCAAACTCATTTTCTAAATCAGCTATTCGATAAGTTCTAACTCCTGTAATTTCAAAGTCAACCTCACCCTTAACAATTTTATCTCCTATGGCAAATGTAAAATACTTAATTCTATCTTCATCTGATAACTTAGCAAATCTCTTAGGACTTACATAATTATCTAGCTTATCTACAAAAATAAGTATACTGTCAGCTAGTAATAACCCTTTATCACTTACAGTACCGTTCCTTTTTCCTTGCCAATTAACACCTTTAATAACTGTTCTTTGATATTTATCAACACCACTATCAACATCCACATATCTGTTATATATAGTTATATCTGAATTTTTAAATAACACTGCCATATTAAAACATCCTCACATAAGGAGTAGGTAGCAACGATATAACATCAGAAGTCATTGACCAAGCTTCCACATTACTATCAAAACTAATACTTTGATTACCTTCACTCATGGATTTCACACCAACTAACTTAGTCGAATTTATCCTATTTGCATTTTCTATTAACTGATCTATAGCCAAAGCATAATTCTTTTTTATATATTGATCACTCACATTTCTGTTTAAGTAATTTTTAATGACTAAAATTGCTTTAGCTTCATTCTTTTCTTCCAAAGTCAAAATCATCCCTCCTATATAAAAATAAGGAGGAAATTAATCCCCCTATAAAGTTATAGTCCCTATTCCTAATTCATCTCCATGAGGTAAAGTCGGTAATGCAGTAGCTACAGCCTTAGTGAATTCACCAACTGGGTCTATAGATGTATAAGTTCCAACAAAAATTTTATTATCTAATATTTCAGCAGATTCCATCTTACCATCACCAATTAATTTTACTTCTTCAGCAGTTAATCCATAAATAGTTTCACCTAGAGTTTCGTCACCAAACATAGCAATTACATTTTCAGGGAAGTATCTAGCTGTAGTATAACCTTTCGCACCTTCCTTTTTATACTTTCCTTCATAAACTACTATTTGAGGTAAATCTAATTGAGCTAAAAGCTCATTTAAAGCAGCTAAAGTAACAATCTTATCTGAATTAACCCCATAAATAGCTTTTCTCACACTAGTACAATTGCAAATAGTCTTAACTATTTTTCTAGAAGTTAAAGCTCTTGTTGGTCTTGAACCACTTGCAGATTCAACGGCATCAGCTAACGTTGCTAAATCATCTAATGGAGTATCAGTTAAAGGTGTCTTCCAAGTAAATTTCTTTTGGTTACCTGCAGGAACTTTATAATCAATAGTAACTTTTACTTTATTTTCATTAATAGCAATCTTCCCTGTAGATAATAGCTCCATTCTCATAGCTTCAACTCTAACCTTTACCGCATCTGTCATTTTCTCAGCATCGTTATAAAGTTGAGATAATACGAAAGCTAATTCTGAATCCGTTCTTGGATTATTTATCTTTATAATCTCTTTTTCTGCTATTTTAATTTTTCTCTTTATAAGAGCTAAGCTTGCAACACCTTTTTCAATTGCTTCTCTTGAAGCTAATTGCGTTTCTGTATCAAAGGCATGTACCTCAGCAGTAACAGGAAGTCCTCCTGAACCTAATATCATATCAAACTCTATATCTTGTATTTTTCTTTCTGGGAAAAGTGATTCCCCTAACATAGGAGAAACTGCTCTTTCTTTAAAATAATTAACTAATTCATTGGTATTAAAAACTTCTTCTAATCTTGGCATATTACTTTCACCTTCCTATCTAAATGTTACTTTTGGTAATGCAGCTTTTATAGCTTCAATAGCCTTATCTGCAAATCCATCAAGCACTCTATCTGTTCTTAAATATCCTTCCACAACTAAAGAGCATGGCATATCCCCATTAGTTACATCAACTGTTCTGTATAAAATCCCTACTGGTGTAGTTGTTAAAGTTTCTGAACCAGAATCACCAGTTTGTTTAACTACATTGCCATCTGCATCAATTAAAGTTCCTGCTTTAACATACTTTTTACCATTCTCATCAGCTACAGTGACATTAGCAGCTAACACTGTTCCCGAAAATCTAACTAAGTTCTTTTCAGTAACCAAAATTTCCATATCATTTTCATAACTTGTCTTTTTAAAATACATATAATTTCCTCCTTATTTATCACCCCAAGGATTACTTGGAGCACTTGATTTAGAATTGTTTTGAGCTGCAATAGAAGCTCCAATACTTACTGGATTTCCATCTGCTCCTTTACCTGGTACATAACTAGACTGTTTCATTTTTTCTGTAGCTATCGCTTCAAGTCCTTTTGACCAATCATCAGCTATTGAATCTATAACTTCCTTAGTCTTATCAAAGTCTTCACCTAAACATTTCTCAACTACACTAGCAGGTAGTTTCTTATCTGATGCGTATTTCATAGCTTGAGTTAATAAATCTTTTCTTGCGTTAGCTTGTCTTTCTCTTTCTAGTTCTTTTTTAAGTTCTAATAGTTCTTTTTGGGTTGGATCTGTAACTAACTCCGGATACTTTTCCTTAATAAAAGGTTCAAGCTCCTTTTCTAAGTTATTATCCTTCCAAGTTTTTAAAGCCTTACTATGATATTTGTCATTTTCACTATCAATAAAAGCTTTAAAATCTTTATCATTTTTCATTTTTTCCTTAAAGGCCTCTAAGGTAAGTCCACTAGCTTGTAGTGACTTAGCTAAATCACTATTCTCTAGTAATGAATCTATATTTTCATCATCACCAGCATTTTCAATTAATTTTAATAATTCTTTCTTTAACATATATCCTCCTTATCCCACAAACCTCTATGAGACTAGTGACACATTTTTTTAACTTAGCAATGTATTTATACCCCTTGTACACTGAAAGCACACAAGACGATTTTAGAGCAAAATAAAAAGCCTTAGTTTCCTAAGACTTTTTATTAAAAACATTTATTAATTTATTTCAAAACTATCAATAAATTCTAGCTTATTGATTATATTCGAATTCTTTCGTTCAAATAAAAATTTTAAATTAAATTTATTGTCATACCCAAATGTTCCATCTTCCTTTTTATGCCCCACAGCAAATTCATTTTCATAAGATTCATACACATATTCCTCTTTATGAAATCTAATGTTTAATTGTAAATACAATTTTAATATAGGTTCTATTACTTCTTGAAGCGGCTTTTGATGCCATCCACCGATAAGGTTGTCTTTATAATGATCTAAATTGGGAATATTAAATTGACCAATAATATCATCAACTTGATATTCATTATCTATTATTTTTTTATATAGGATAGGTCTTTTAATTTTTATGGTAATTAAAGTAGCATATAGATAACTTATTGTAGCTATATATACTGATTTATAATTACCTTTTTCATTAAATTCTTTAATTAATGGAATCAAAATATTTATATAATAAAACGCCTTATCTACATCTCTTAAAGAGAAATTCTCATTAATAAACATTTCCTCAATAAACATTTCAAATAACTCTATATTACATTTTTCTTTAAGTATTAGATTACTTTTATTTCTAATATAAGTTTTCAAATTAAGCTGTGGTAACTTATAATCTAAATCTATAAATCTTCTTAAATATCCAATTGTATCAGAATTTTGACCATATATCGTTGAAACAGAATGTGATAATTGTTGCTTATCAATTGATAGAACAAATATAAAGTTCTCTATATTAAATAAATGTTTTACAACTTCCAACAGTTCAATGGCAAATGTAGGCCTACATCTGTCCAATTCATCAATGAAGAAAATAATTTTTTTATTAACATCACTCTGATATTTAGTCATTTCTTCTTTAAACCTTACTCTAATAGTTTTATCTGCTGAAATTTCTTTTACGCTTAATTCTCCTAATTTTTCAGATAACTTAATTAATTCTTCTTCATTAAAATCTCCTAATGTTACTCCATCTAAATTTAATATGCCAGCAGTAGCTAATTTAATAGCTGATGAAACAATCATCTTACCAAATGGCTTTGCCTTAATTTTCATTTTATCAATTTCTTTATTAAATTTAGTATCTTTGTCATGTATTTGTTTTTCCATTTCAGAAAATATAGCTAATAGAGGATCTTTAATATAATCATTCTCCCAAGCATTAAAATATAATGTTTCAAATTTCGAGTTATATTTTTCTTCTGAGTCTAACATATCCTTCCACATTGTTACAAATGTCGTTTTTCCAGTTCCCCATTCAGAATCTAAAGAAATTACAATTGAATCATTTTGTGAATCGATTATTTTAGTTAGATTTTCCGCTATAATTTGTCTGTTATAGGTATCATCTCTAAATGAACGTAACTTTTGCTCCGTTGCTCTCATAAACTATTCCTCCCCAGTTATAATATTATATGGTATAAATCAATTACCATATTAATATTATAGCATTACTTAACTATTGTATTAAATCCTCTACATAATGGATGAACAACACCAGGAGCATCATCTAAATCAAATATTTTTTCGTGTAATTCTCTACACTCATCGCAAATCCTACTATCTAGAGTTTCATTTCTTTTTACCTTTTTAACTCCAGTTTCTTTGCAAAATCTCTTAAAGGCTTTATCTTCACACCTTGAAACTTCTGTTTCAACTAATCTTTTACTGTTATAAGCACTTGTATTGAAAGTTTTTTCAATATCTTTTCTAATTTGATTTACATTTACTTTTCCCTTAAGGAAATCTTGTACTTTTTTATGCAAGTGATTAGCAACTTCTTTCTCATTATCCCAAACTCTATCGGAAAAATGTTTACCCTTGAAATTACTATCTATTATATTCCTCACATCTTTTAGTCCTTTATTGTAGCTATAAAAACTATATGTTTCTTTAACTACAGAAGATAATAGTTCCTCAATTATCTTCTCTTGAGAAGCAGCTTCACCTTTAGATATATCAATTATCAATTTAGACATTTTCTCATATTCTTTATCTATTGTCTTTTTCTCCATAACCATAACATCATTTGCAATAGTGTATGTTAATAAAATATTAGCTACTTCTTGCAATAACACATCTCTATTAAGTCTTTTATGTTTATATATTTTTTTTAACTGTTTCCCTGCAAATTTATAAAGACTTTCTATAAACAACTCTTCCTTAGTCATTTTCATCACCTAATTCTTTATCTAAATCAACTTGTGGCATTTCCTCTGCCTGCTCCTCTTTAACTTTTTCAGCTTCAGCAACCTTGTTATTTATGAAACTGAATAACCCTCTTGCCGTATCATTAGAAATAATTCTTTCTGGAACTTGAGCTAACATTTGAGCAGTTGATAAATCATCCGAAGGTATATTAGGAGTATAAAGAGCTTTTACATCTTTATAGTCATAAATTTTATTTTTCTTTATATTTAAATAGATAAATAAAAATCTCAATCTATTTTTAACTATATTTTTATGAGCCTTAATCTGCAAGCTGCATTTATTTTCAAGAACTATCAATCTTGACCTTAACGCTATTCCCGACAGATTACTTTGCATTTTCTCATTATGATTAATATGACAAGCTAATTGATACATAGTATCTTCGTATCTGTCTAAAGTATTTTGAATAAAAGTATCGTTAATATTTTTAATAAGCCATTGAGCATCAGCTTTATCTCCAGGTAGCTGTAAAACTCCTAACTTTTTCATTTCAGGAATATCTTCTTTATTAACTTGAGCATTTTTAAATAACAAATAAGCATTTCTAAAATCACTTATTTCATTACCAATATCAGACAAGTTTGTTTCAAATGCATCTTGAAGTCCTTTCAAGTCTTTGTATAAACTATCATCATAACCTTCTTCTGTTAGTTCCCCTATAGAAACTGGTACTTCTCCAAATATATTATTAGTAGGAGTTGATATTTGATTAAACTTACCATCAAAATGATATATTTTATCAGCTGTATAAACATCTATATAAGTAGTTGTTGTATCAAAATCATTTTTGAAAGAATGAATAAAAAAAAGAACCTTCTTTGAAGATTCATCATAATAAGCATATCCTTCTGTAGGTTTTATAATTTTACTGCAAAAATCAGCATTATCATCTATATAATATAATTCATATACTTTTGTAAAAACAATTAAATATTTCATCAAATCAGTATCATGCAACTCATTCCAATGAGCTGTGTAATACTCTATATCACTAACTACATTCTTATTATCAGTCCTGGACTCATAAGTTATATCATTTCCTAATGTATAAGCAACTTCTTCCTTGATAAATTTTTTTATATAATTTAAATTTATTTTAAGATTAGATCTTTC
>NZ_JAWGSV010000041.1:0-17640 GCF_032552055.1 Clostridium sp.
ACTATGTATAATAGTTGTATATTTATTTTGGTAGTACAATATTATCCAAAAATAACAATAATAAATATAATGAGGAGATTTTTTCTATGGATGGTTTTTCTGTTTTAACTGGCCTGATTGGTGGATTAGGCTTATTTTTGTATGGAATGAAACTAATGGGCGATGGTTTAGAGAACGCTGCTGGAGAAGGATTAAAATCAATATTAGAAAAGTTAACTAGTAACAAATACATAGCTGTATTAGTAGGTGCGGCAGTTACTGCTATAATTCAAAGCTCAAGTGCCACAACTGTAATGGTTGTAAGTTTTGTTAATGCAGGGTTAATGTCGTTAATACAAGCTGCCGGTGTAATTATGGGTGCTAATATAGGAACTACTATAACAGCACAAATGGTATCTTTTAATTTAGATGCAATTGCTCCAATATTTATCGGAGTAGGAGCTATAGTTTTACTTGTTGCAAAGAAAAAGAAAGTTAGAGATATAGCAAGTATAGCATTAGGCTTTGGAATACTATTTTTAGGAATGGGAACTATGTCTACAGCAATGAAGCCAGTTGCAGAAGCTAGTTGGTTTCAACAGTTTGTATTAGTAGTAGCTAATAATAGTTTATTAGGCTTACTTGCAGGTCTTGGCATGACAGCTGTAGTGCAAAGCTCATCAGCTACTACAGGTATATTAGTAGCCTTAGCAACTACTGGAGCAATAGATATGAGACTAGCATTTCCAGTAATATTAGGATGTAATATTGGGACATGCGTTACAGCAATATTAGCTTCATTAGGAGCAAATAGGACAGCTAAAAAAGCTGCATTAATACATTTACTTTTTAATACTATAGGAGCAATACTTTTCTTCCCATTTATAGGACCATTTATAGACTTAGTTGAAAAAACAGACGTAAATGTAGCTAGACAAGTTGCTAATGCACATACTATTTTTAATGTAACTGTAACAGTTGTTTTACTTCCTTTATCTTTATTTTTAGTTAAAATCGTAAATAGGATACTTCCTGGAGATGGGGAAATAGAAAAAGAAGGTGCTATATATCTAGATAAGCAATTATTAGATACACCGGTAATAGCAAATGGACAAGTATTAAAGGAAACACTGAGAATGGCTGAAAAGGCAAAGGAGAATGTTATTCTATCAATGAAAGCATTTACTGAAAATAGTCAAGAGTCAATCGATAAGGTCTATAAAAATGAAAAAATAATTAATGTTCTAGAAAGAGATATAACAGATTATTTAGTAGAGTTATCTCAGTTAGATCTTCCGGAAGATGATATAAAGTTATTTAGTTCCACTTATCATGTAATAAATGATATAGAAAGAATTGGAGATCATGCAGAAAATATAGCTGATTTAGCTATGGAAAAGATGAATAAGAATATACATCTTGGCGATGAAGCTAAGCAGGAGCTATCTTTAATTTTTGATAAGACAGTAAAGTCTATAGAAATAGCTATAGATCATTATAAAAATAAGGGACAATTAGATAATAAGGAAATTGAAATAGTTGAAGAAGAAATTGATTCACTAGAAAAGAAACTTAGAGAAAGTAATATAAGAAGATTAAATGAAAAAGCTTGTTCAGCAGATTCAAGCGTTATTTTCTTAGATATTATAAGTAATTTAGAGAGAATAGGTGACCATGCTAATAATATAGCTCACTTAGGAAGGAAGTAATAGTATTTGATAAATCTATTATAGACTATTATATTTATGCTATAATTATTGAATAATTAAAGGTCAAGAGGTGATTAGCATAGCTACTATAAGAGATGTAAGCAAACTTGCAGGAGTATCAGTTGCTACAGTATCTAGAGTGATAAATAAAAAAGGATATGTAAGCAAGGAAACAGAAGAAAATATTATTAATGCAATGAAGATGTTAAATTATACTCCTAATGATGTTGCTAGGAGACTTGCTGGTAAAAAATCTAATACTATAGGATTAATTATTCCAGATATACTAAATCCATTCTTTCCAGAAGTAGCCAGGGCAGCAGAGGATGCAGCTAATAAACTTGGCTTTAATTTAATTCTATGTAATGCTGAAAATAATAGAGAGAAGGAAAGGCAATATTATGAAATGCTTATAAATAAGCAAGTCGATGGAATAATAATTGCATCATATACTGCCACATCTTCAGATCTTATAGCTTTAATGGAGAGAGGTATGCCTGTAGTTGCTATAGATAGAGAGTACACGGGATATAATATACCTTCTATTAGATCAGATGATAGAGAAGGGGGGAGGCTTGCGGCTAGACATTTAATTGAATGTGGATGTAAAAATATAGCCCATGTTACAGGGCCTATATATATAGAGTCCTTAAATGAAAGATTTATTGGATTTGAAGAAGAGCTTAAAGCTAATAATTTATATAAACCAGAATTATTAAGAATTGATGAGTTCTCTTTAAAAGGTGGATATAATGCAACTAAAAAGCTATTAGAAGAGGGCAGAAATATAGATGGTATTTTTGCAGGGAATGATATATTAGCCATAGGTTGTTATAAGGCTTTAAATAATTTAGGATATAAACTTTATGATGATATAAAACTTATAGGCTATGATGGATTAGAATCAAATATTGATTACTTAGATATATCATCAGTAGCGCAGCCTATGTATAAGTTCGGTAAGCTAGCTGTAGAATTGCTTGTAAAGAAAATTGTAAATGAAGAAGATATTTCTATGGAGAAAATAAAATTAGATTTGAAAGTAGTAGAGAGAAAATCTACTATAGGAAAATAAAATGTTAACAAAAGGCGTCGATTATTTCGATGCCTTTTGTTTTGCAACTTTAATTATCATTTATTCATATAATAAAAAAATAAAATTCAGAAATTTTTTTAAAATTAATTTGAAAACATTTACCGAATATATTGACTTTATAAAAATCAGGTGTTAAATTAAATATATAACCGGTTACATATTGGACAAAAATATATTAGAAATATAGCAGATAATATAGAGAATATGGATTGCTTTTACTTGTGAAAACGGTTTTGGTGGAGGTAGTTATGAAAAAGATTGTAGTTGTTGGAAGTTTAAATATGGATTTAGTTATGGAAGTTAATAGGATACCCAAGATAGGTGAAACCTTAAAGGGGGAAAGGATGAATTATCTTATAGGTGGTAAGGGTGCAAACCAAGCAGTAGCTGCTAGTAGATTAGGTAATGAGGTAGCTATGATAGGTTGTGTAGGAAAAGATACCTTTGGAGATAAAATTCTTAAACACCTAAATGAAGAAGGAATAAATGTTAGTTCAGTAAAAAGTGATGATTCTATGTTTACGGGAATAGCTACAATATTTAAAACTGAAGTAGATAATTCAATAGTTGTAATTCCTGGAGCTAATGATTTCTGTAGTAGGGAACTAATTGATGAAAATATAGAATTAATAAAATCAGCAGATATATTAATAACTCAATTAGAAATACCTATAGAAACTGTAGAATATGCACTTAAGGTTGCTAAAGAAAATGGTGTTAAGACTATTTTAAATCCAGCGCCGGCTAGAGAGATAAGTGATGAAATGCTAAAAAATGTCGATTTTATTACACCTAACGAGACTGAATTTGAATTGATATGTAGAAATAATATAGAAGATAGTGAAACACTAGAAAAAGAAATGATAAATTGGCAAAACAAGCATATAAGTACAAGACTTATAGTTACTAGAGGGAAAGAAGGTTCTTCGTATATAGAAGATAATTTAGTGAAAACTGTTAAGGCTATGAGTGTAAAAGTTACAGATACAACAGGAGCAGGAGATACTTTTAATGGAGCATTGGCACATGGAATAATTAATAATTATTCCATGGAAAATATAGTAGGATTTGCAGGTACTGCAGCTTCTTTATCAGTAACTAAGCTTGGAGCTCAAACTGGAATGCCAACTTTAGATGAAGTTAATAAATATTTATAAATTGAGGGCTAAGAATAAAGTAAATAAGATTTAAAGCATTTAATTTATGGAGGAGTAAGATGAAAGTAGCTAAAGTGATATGGGAAGAAAGTCCTGAAACTCAAGCTATACGGGAGCTTAGGAAAAAAGTATTTGTAGAAGAGCAAGGGATGAATACAGAAATTATTGAGGATAAATATGAAAAAGGATGCATTCAATTAATAGGAATACATCAAGGAAATATAATAGGTCATTTAAGGATATGTAGAATATCTAATGATAAATATAAAATTCAAAGAGTATGCATTGACAGCAATTATAGAAAACATGGTTTTGGACAGATTTTAATAAGTTATGCAGAGGAACAGATAAAAAAGAATGGAGGGGATACCGTTATATTATGGGCTCAGCAAAGGGCTGAAGCTTATTATAAAAAGTTAGGTTATAGTTGCTGTGATGGCAATGAAATTATTAATTATTTTGAAAACCCACATATAGAAATGTGGAAAAAACTTTAGTATATTAACAAAATAAAAAATTATGATAAAAAATAGGGGGAACAAGTTATGAAAAAAGATAGAATTCTTTTCATTGGATTTATTTTACTAATAATTTTTATTTCTGAAATGATAGGAGTACAAGGAATTTCTATTGGAAGTATTAGAATTAATGTATTACCATTAGTATTTGCTGTAATAATTGCAATGATTATAGGAATGTCTGTTTTCAGAAAAGGAATAATAAAGAATATCTATTCTAAAGAGAATGTTAATTTTGCGGGAAAATATTTAATTTTTATAATGCTACCTTTAATGGCTAGATATGGTGCTGATGTAGCTCCAAAAATAAATGAAATTTTAGAAGTCGGTTGGGTTTTCCTTTTACAATCAGTAGGAAACGTTGGAACTGTATTATTAGGATTACCAGTAGCGTTATTACTAGGATTAAAAAGAGAATCTATTGGTGCAACATTAGGTATTGGTCGTGAAGGAGAATTAGCTTACATATCAGAAAAATTTACAGTTAATTCAGATGAAGGTCGTGGAGTATTATCTATATATCTAGTTGGAACATTATTTGGTGCTGTAATTTTTAGTATAATACCACCTATTTTAAGTGGATTAGGATTTGACTATAGAGCTTTAGCTATTGGTACTGGATTAGGGTCAGCTAGTATGATGACAGCTGCATCTACATCACTTATTCCATTATATCCAGGTGCTGAATCAACAATTACGTCTTATGCTGCTGCTAGCCAATTAGTAACTAGTTTTATGGGAACATACATAATGGTATTCTTATCTATTCCATTAATGAACTTTATGTATAAAATTTTCAAGAAAGAAAAAGCTATTTAAGTTTTTATAAAGAAAAGGGGGATACAAAGATGAAAGATACTGTAAAAGAATTATTTAATAGTGTAAAGATATTGTTTTTAGGTGCAGGTTTGATTTTATTTACTCAAGCTGTAAAATTAATAAAAAATCCAGAGTCTACTCCAATTACTGGACAAACATTCGTAGGATTGATTGTATTAGTATTTTTTGCAACTGTAGGTTTATTTATAACTGATTTAGCAAAGAAGTCAAAGATTAATATTTTAAAAAGTTTTCCAGCTTTAGGGTGGGTTTCCATAGTATCATTAGTATTTTGTTTGATGTCGAATTTCTTTGTAAAAGCAATTGGTGCAGTAGATTTTCTATCTATAACTACACCGGTATTAGCATTTGCAGGGGTATCTGTAGCAGATAGCTTAGGTGATTTAACAAAGTCTTCATGGAAAATGTTAATTGTAGCGATATTTGTATTTTTAGGAAGTTATTTAGGACGTGTATTACTTGCTCAACTTGGAATTATGATTAGTGGATAAGGAGGGAATTATAAATGAAGATGATTTTAGATTTAGATACAGGAATAGATGATGCTTTAGCCATTGCATATACAATAGGGAAAAAAGAAGTTGATTTAATAGGTATAACTACTGTTTTTGGAAATATAAATGTTCATGATGCCTCAAGAAATAGTTTAAACATATTAAAATTATTAGATTCAGAAAATATTCCAGTGTATAAAGGAGCAGAACATTCAGTTACATCTTCTAGATATGAGCAAAAAAGAGGTGGAAAGATTTTTCATGGAGGGAATGGAATAGCTGATATTACTTTAGATAGTAGTATTCACGAATATAAAGAAGGAGCAGTTGATTTCATTTTAGATTCTGTAGAAAAATACGGAAAAGATTTAACAATAGTGGCAACAGGACCTTTAACTAATATAGCTGAAGCTATAAAAAAATCTCCAGAAACTATGAGAAAGGTTAATAAAATAGTGATAATGGGAGGGGCACTAACTGTACCAGGAAACGTTAGTCCATTTGCAGAAGCTAACTTTTCCCAAGATGCTAAGTCAGTAGGTGTAGTTTTAAGTAGTGAAAATCCAATTACTTTAATTGGATTAGATGTAACTTTAAAGACATTACTAACTAGAGATGATGTAAAGTCATGGGAAAGTATAAGTGATAAATCAAAGTGCTATCATAAAATAATAGATTATTATTTTAAGGCTCATGAAATGATATCACCTGATATGGGAGGATGTGCTTTACATGATCCACTTGCAGTAGGAGTTGCAATTAATCCTAATATTGTTAGTACAACTCCATTTTCTTTAGGTGTAATAGTGGATGGAGATCAAAATGGAAGAGTGATATCAAATAATAAAAATATAAAATCTAACTCTGATAAAAATGTTGAGGTTGCTTTAGATGTAAAAGCAGAGGAATTTAAAGAAGATTTTCTAAATGCTCTATATAATGTTTTTAAGTAATTAGGTTAGAAGGTGCATTTTTATTATATCCGTGTAATTAAAAGATTAAAGTATGCATAAAGGATAGTTTATAGAATTATTATATAAATAAAGCTTTCATTTATATAAGGTGTAAGTAATGATATATCTTATTTTAAATACAAAAAATAGGAGGGTATATAATGAAATTTTTTCTTGATACAGCCAATATAAATGACATTAAAGAGATATATGACCTAGGAATAATAAGTGGGGTTACGACTAATCCATCCTTAATAGCTAAAGAAAAAAGAGACTTAAAGGAAACAATAAAAGAAATTTCAGATATTGTAGATGGACCAATAAGTGGAGAAGTAATTAGCTTAGATTATGAAGGAATGATAAAAGAAGGAATGGAATTAGCTAGTATTCACAGTAATATTGTAGTTAAGATACCTATGACTAGAGATGGGTTAAAAGCGGTATCATATCTTTCAAAAAATAATATAAAGACTAATGTGACACTTATATTTTCATCTACACAAGCATTATTAGCTTCAAGAGCAGGAGCAACTTATGTTTCTCCTTTCTTAGGAAGATTAGATGATATTGGGTTTAATGGACTAAACCTTATAAAGGAAATAAAAGATATATTTAAAGCTCATGATATAAAGACAGAAATAATAGCTGCATCTATAAGAAATCCTATTCACATTATAGAATCGGCAAAATTAGGAGCAGATATTGCAACTATACCACCTAATGTAGTAGATAATCTTATTAAACACCCATTAACAGATATAGGAATAGAAAAGTTTATAAAAGACTGGGAAGCTGCAAATAAGTAATATTTTGCGAAGCAAAATAATGAAAAATTAAGAATGAAGAATGAAGAATTAAGGGAAAAACTCCTGTGGAGTTTTAAATAAAAGGTGCTTTGCACTAATTAATTTTTAAGCTTTGCTGTGCAAAACATCCTTAATTCTTCATTTTTAACTTTTAATTCTTAATCATTAAAATTCTGTTCATTTTAATACTTCCAGCTTAAAAATGTGTTTATAATTTATATTTTTGTACTATAATGGTTAATATAAATAAAAAAGTTGAGTTTGGAGGTATAAAATTTGGAAAATAAGTATATAATATTTGATACACATGCCCATTACGATGATGATGCATTTGATGAAGATAGAGAAGAACTTTTAAAGGACCTTAAATTAAATGGTGTAGTTGGAATATTGAACTGTGCATCAAGTTATGAAAGCATAGAAAAAACATATAATTTAACTATAGAGAATGATTTTATTTATGGTGCCTTAGGAATACATCCTGAAAATGCTGATGAGTTCAATGAAGATGTGGAGAAAGAAATAGTTGAATTAATTAGTAAGAATAACAAAATCATTGCAGTAGGAGAAATAGGGTTAGATTACTATTGGGAAGAGAATCCGCCTAGAGAAGTACAGAGAGAAATCTTCAGAAAACAAATGAAAATTGCAGAAGAACTAAAGCTTCCAGTTGTAATCCATGATAGAGATGCTCATGCTGATACTTTAGACATAATTAAGGAGTTTCCTAAAGTTAGGGGGATAGTACACTGCTTCTCAGGTAGTTCTGAGTTTGCTAAGGAGTGCATAAAGCTTGGATATTATATAGGAATAGGTGGAGTAGTAACCTTTAAAAATGCTAAGAAGATAGTAGAAGTAGTTAAGGATATTCCATTAGACAAGATTCTTGTCGAAACAGATGCTCCTTATATGGCACCAACGCCAAACAGAGGAAAAAGGAATAAATCGGATTATATTAAATATATAATAGAACAAATTGCTAATATAAAAGAATTAGACCCAAAAGAAGTAAATATGGTAGTAAATGATAATTTTAAGAGGTTGATGGAAAAGCCTATATAAAGTAAAATTAAACAATGATACTAGAATATTTTTACAATAAGTCATTTGTGATAAGGTTAGAACTTAAGAGATGAATCTACTTTTATAGAGAACTGTAAGATTAATAAACTGTAATATCGCTATTATTTATATTTATATTTTGAGTATGCATATAATTGCATTTTATAACAACAGTTTTAATGTTGCAGGAGGTCAAGTTTGACAAAAGCGCCCGATTAAATTATAATGCAAAAGACGCTCTTGCCAAGGGAGGAAGTAGAAGATGGTAGGAAAATTAAAAGAATACCTGAAAAGTAACTTTTCTAACGGTCCAAAGGCAAAAATACTGATGGTAGTAGTAGTTGCTACTATTGTTTTATCAGTGACGTTCATAAACATGAAAAAGACAGTAACTATGGAGATAGACGGTAAGGAAGAGACATTCGTCACATATAAAAGGACTGTTAAAGATGTGTTGGATACCAAAGGGATTTCAGTAAACCCAAAGGATAAAATTCAACCAGCTTTAAATAGTAATGTATCTGAAGGTGATACAATTTCTATTAAAAGAGCTGTTTCAGTAGAGTTAACTTTAGGTGATAAGATTACGAAAATCGATACTGCTGAAGAGACTATTGGAGACATGCTGAAGGTAGAGAAAGATGAACTAGAAGAACAAGGAATTGAATTCAATGAAGGAGTAGATGAAGTCACTCCAGCATTAGATACTGAAATTACTTCAGATTTACAAGTAACATTAGTAGATGTTGAAGTTAAAAGTGAGGTAGCTAAGGAAGCTATTGAATTTGATGTAGTTTTAGAAGAAGATTCAGGTCTGGATCATGGACTTGAAGAAGTAAGACAAGATGGAGCTACAGGAGAAAAGGAAGTCGTTTATGAAGTAATTTATAAAAATGGTAAAGAATTTTCTAAAGCTGTGAAAAGCTCTAAAATATTGGCGGAACCAGTAAATAAAGTTGTCGCACAAGGTACTAGAAGAATGTTTGCTAGTAGAAGTGGACAATTACTAAACTACAAGAGCGTATTATACTGTGAATCAACTGCCTATAGTGGTGGGGGGGTTACAGCAACAGGAACTGTACCTGTAAGAGATCCAAATGGTATAAGTACTGTAGCAGTTGATCCAAGAGTTATTCCATTAGGATCATTATTATATGTTGAAGGATATGGAAAAGCTGTAGCAGCAGATACTGGTGGCGCAATAAAAGGTAATATCATTGATGTATATGTTAATTCTCAAGAAGAAGCATATAATAGCTGGGGAAGAAAATATAACGTTCCTGTATATATTTTAGCTTATCCAGGAGAATGGTAAAATAAGAGGATGCTGTTAAAGCATCCTTTTGTTTTTGAATAAATATTATGTTTTGGATTTATTTCATTTAAGGGAATCAAGTCTATGGCACTTTTTTAAATATTAATTTGCCTAGATCATTGATATTTTAACTATATAAGTTTGAAGAAATAATGTATATTCTTAGGATTTATGCTATTTGTAGTGAAAAATAGCTTTGAAATTAAATTACATAATTAAATTATATTTTGAGTAATTATTACAACATATATAATTTGACATAATAACTATATAAGGATAAATTAATACTAGAAATATTTCAGAAAGGAAGTTACATTTTGATAAAGGAAGTTATTGTAGTTGAAGGTAGAGATGATATAACTGCTGTAAAACAAGCTGTAGATGCAGAAGTAATTGCAGTAGGTGGATTTGGAATAAATGCAAAAGTAATAGATAGAATAAGGGACGCGCAAAGAAGAAAAGGAGTAATAGTATTAACTGATCCTGACTTTGCAGGTGAAAAAATTAGAAGTATAATTTCTAAAAGAGTTAAAGGAATAAAGCATGCATATATAGCTCAAGAAGATGGAATTAAAGGTGACGATATAGGTGTGGAAAATGCTACTCCAGAAGTTATTATAGAAGCCTTAAATAGAGCAAAGGTTTCAGAAGAGGTTATAGAGGAGATCTATAAGTCAGAAGATATGTTTTATTTTAAGTTAACTGGTGATATTAATTCTAAGAGCAGAAGATTAATGTTAGGAAAAGAATTAGGTATAGGATATGGAAATGCCAATCAAATGCTTACAAGATTAAATAAGTATTCAATTAGTAAAGAAGAATTTATAACAGCTATAGAAAAAATAGAAAGAAAACTAGGAGTTGAAAAATAGTGGAAATTAAAACAGCCGAATTAGTAAAAAAATATAATTTTAAATTTTCTAAGGGACTTGGACAAAATTTCTTAGTAGATGACTCTGTACCAAGAGATATAGTTGCTGGGGCAGAAGTAGATGAGAATGATTTAGTAATAGAAATTGGACCAGGAGTAGGAACACTTACGGCTCAATTATTAAATAAGGCAAAAAGAGTTGTCGCAATAGAATTAGATAGTGACTTAATACCTATATTACAAGAAGAAATAGGGGATAATCCTAAGTTTTCATTAATACATAATGACGCTTTAAAAGTTAACTTCAATGAAATAATAGGGGACGAGAAAAGTGTAAAACTGGTAGCAAACTTACCTTATTATGTTACAACTCCAATTATAGTTAAGCTTTTAAAGGAAAAATATAATTTTAAATCTTTAACTATAATGATACAAAAAGAAGTTGCAGAAAGAATGGATGCAGAACCTTCTAGCAAAGATTATGGAGCTCTATCCTTACTAGTTCAATATTACTGTGATACAAAGATAATAAGAAAGGCACCACCTCAATGTTTTATGCCAAGGCCTAAGGTGGATTCAATAGTTGTTAAGTTAGATAAGCTTGAGAAACCAAGAGTATCAGTAGATAATGAGAAGATGTTTTTTGATATAATAAGAAGTTCTTTCAATATGAGAAGAAAAACTTTATGGAATGGAGTAAAGAGTATAGGTCTTCAAAAGGAGAAGTTAGAGTTAGCTTTTGAAGAAGCAAATATAGATCCAAAGAGAAGAGGAGAAACTTTAACTATAGAAGAATTCGCATTACTTTCAGATAAGATAAATAAATACTTATAATAGTTTACTTTCAAATAAGATAAATAAATATTTATAATATATGAGCTCGTGAGAAATATGGTGTAATATACGATAATCTCACGAGCTTAATTTTTAACATATTTGCACATGGGTAGCATATAATGTAATGAATTAATGTAAGATGGAGGATCTATAGGTTTGTCACAGTTAAATAAGCTTTATAGAAATTTTATTATTTTACAAGAAGATGAAAGAGGATATTCTAGTTCCAATGATAAAACATTATCTGGATATTCTAAAATAGAGGCTAAGGGTGAAACTTGTAAGATTTCCTTTTATGCTCAAAATTTAAGACATGATGAGGATGAGGATTATTACATTTTAGCTATTTGCAATAAAAAAGATGCTAAAAAGATAGTGAATTTAGGAAAACTTTTAGTATCAGAAGGTGGAAAGGCAGAAGTAACAAAGGAATATTCCATTGATAATATTGGAGGTCTTGGCATTAGTTACGATAAGATAAGTGGAGCTGCTATTGCTAAGATGAAAAATGAAATTCCAATAGTTATTATGTGTGGCTTTATTAATGGAGAGCAGCCAAGTGATAGCTGGAAGAATTACAAGGTTGTGAAAGCAGCCCATGATAAAGGAAAACATAAACATGATGATAAAAAGAAAGATGATAAGAAGAAAGATGACAAAAAGAAATGTGATAAACATCGGGAAGATGAAGCTAGGGATGTAATAATTCAAGAGGTTACTGGAATATTTAAAGAAGAAGATTTAGAACCTATTGAAGATTACGATGAGGAAATAAGGGAAGAGATTGAATTGATTCAGGAAGAGGATGAAAATAGAAGTGATGCATCTCAGGAAGATAATATTGAGGAAAAATTAATTCAAGAAGATCCTATAAGAGAAGAAGTTCTACAAGATGAGGATATTCAAAAGAATGAAATAAGAAAAAATCCTTTTGAAAATAACAATATTGATAAAAATCCATTTGATAACAATGAAGAAAATTTAAGCAGAGGATATATAAGAAATAAATTTGATGAATATGAAGAAACTATTGAAGATAAAGAAGAATTCGAAGTTAGAGGTAGTGTAGGAGAGTACTTTGAAGGACTAGCTAATGGATTTGAATGCTGCAGAGGTAAATATGATGAAATTAAATATTGTAAGTGGTACAAAGTTCCTGTAAGTGATTTGCATGAAATGTGTAATATGTCAAATTACAACAGATATGCAGTAGCCTACTATCCAATGCTAAATTATTATCCATATATAAGGCAACACAGATATTTCATGTTAGGATATAAATGTGATAAAGAAGGAAATCTTAGATATATTGTTTATGGTATTCCAGGTAAGAGGAATATAGATGATCAACCTTATGAAGGAAAGACAGGATTTGTAACTTGGGTTAGTGATGAGTCAAGGGATGGTAGTGGATGTTGGTTAATGTTCTATGACTTTAAAAATTCAACTGTTGTTGTACCTATGGAATAGGTAGATAATAGGATGTACTTATAAATCCTGATGAGTATATTAAAAAGTAAAAAATTATACACCATCACCCTACTTCTAACCCTTATGTTGATAATAACATTTATGAGGGGATTCTTTATAAACAATATTAATGAGGTTGCAATTTCAAATAATAATATTGAAGGCTTTACTAAGTATAGTCTAAGGGATGGGAGATATTCTATTTCTTTACCTAAAGGATGGGAGGTAAGGGAAGATTCTAAGGATGAGGATTTAATTATTAATTTTAATAATAAATCTGTCATTTATGGAGATATATCTATTGTAGATGGAGAATTAGAGAAGTTTGCTGAAAGTATAGACCAAAATAAAAAGAGTACTAAAACTGAAAATAATATTTATATCTGGAAAGTAATAACCTTAGAGGAAGATGGAAATATAGATAAGTATTATCTTAGGAATTACTCAGAGGGAAGGGTTCTTATAATAAAATACTCTTATAAAAAGAACAAAGTAAAAAATAGCATAAAAGTTGTTTTCGATATGATTTCAGTTAGTTTTAAATGATAGACTAATAAGATTTGCTATTATAGCTTTAAAGTATTATAATTTATTTAATTAGGAGAAGTAATTACTTCTCCTAATTAGTTTAAATTGTAGGGATAACCTTTTTTAGAGGGGAAGGATGTTATTGAAAAAGACTGCAAAAGGATTAATATTAACATTATTAATTACATTGTCACTTAGCTTAACTTCTTGTGGTGTAGTTGACAGTATAAAAGCAAAATTTAACAATGATAATTCATATTTTGATTATTTAGAGAGTGATAAAATAGATCAAATAAGTATTCAAAGTATGAGAGATAAATCCTTTAAGTTTCTAGTAACTGACGATAAATCAATAACTAATATGTATGATTTATTATCAAAGGCTAAGACTAGTGAGAAGAAATCAGAGTTACAGCCAGATTATATTTTTGAGATAAAAATGGGGGAAGAGGTAAAGACTTTTTATTATGTTGTAGGAGCTTATGAAGGTAATTTTTATGATGATACTCAGAGTTTTACCGTTTCAAAAAGACTGGATGAGGGGATTTTACAAAATTTATCTATAATAAGAAAACCTAGAGATTTTGAATACATATATTACAATCCAATTGTAGATGTTATAAAAAATTTGGATGAAACTTTAGATTATTCAAATATTAAAGTTGGAGTAGATATTAACAGTGATATTGAATGCCGTAAATATGTATTTTCAACAGATATAGAGTCTTTCCTAACCAAGGCTAGAAAAACAGCACCTAATATAGAGATGGTAAATAACAATGAAGAAACCTTTGATGTTATAGTAAGGATTAAAAATAGAGGGCATAGTTCAACTGTATATAAGAGTAACATTACTGTTGAAGATAAAAAAAATAACAAAGAATACTATTATTATATAGTTGGAGAAAATGAATACAAAGAATGGAACATTAACATTTATGATTCAAAGAATGTTCCTAAAGATGTAGAAAAAAATTGGTAGGAGGTGTTACTATGTCAAGTTTTTCAACTAACAATAATGAAGAAAAGACAAAAAAAATTTTAAATTTTGAACAAAAGCCAGCTAAATTAAGGCCGAAATATGGAACAATTAAAAATGTTATCGGAGTAATAAGTGGTAAAGGTGGAGTAGGAAAATCTACAGTTACTGGAATATTAGCAAGTACTCTAAGGAAAAAAGGATATAAAGTTGGGGTTTTAGATGCAGACATAACAGGTCCATCTATGCCAAGATTTTTTGGTATAAATAATAAGAGGGCTGGAATAGAGCCAATTGATGAAAACAACTTTAAATATAGTCCAGTTGAATCAAAGGCTGGAGTTAAGGTTTTATCAATGAATCTTTTAATACCTAAGGAAGATGATCCAGTAGTTTGGAGAGGACCTATTGTAAGTAGTGTTTTAACTCAATTATTTACAGATACTTTATGGGGTGAATTAGATTACTTATTAATTGATATGCCACCTGGAACTTCAGATATTACTTTAACAGTAATGCAAAGCTTCCCTATTACTGAGCTTATTATTGTATCAACACCACAAGATATGGTATCTATGATAGTTAAAAAAGTAATTTCTATGGCAAATAAGATGCCTTTACAAATTAGAGGTGTAATCGAAAATATGTCATATATTACTTGTCCAGGATGTGATACAAAAATAAAAGTTTTCAGTAAAAAGTCAGCAGAAGAACATGCTGAATACTTAGGAGTGCCATTACTTGGAGAATTACCTATAAATGTTGATTTAACTGAAGCTTTAGAAGAAGGTAGAGCTGAAGAATATGTAATGGATAATGAATTATATTCATTAATTTTTGAAGGATTATATTAAAATTACACATAATAGGATTGCATTAAGGGAATAGTATATTTGTAACTAATTAGAAGGGGAGGAAAGCCCATGGAAGCTCATGTAGATAAAGATACTTGTATTGGTTGTGGATTATGTCCATCAATATGTGATGCAGTATTTGAAATGGATGATGATGGAAAGGCTGTTGCTAAAAACCCTGAAGTTCCTAGCGAGCATGAAGATGAAGCTAAGGATGCAGAAGCAAGCTGTCCTGTAAGTGCAATTGTTGTAAAATAAAAAGATGCTGAAAAGCATCTTTTTATTTTATTTAAAAATAGTCAATTAATTTATCTTGAAGTATTTTAGGATTATTACTACTAAAACTAATATTATTAGCATCAATATTAATAGTTGCTCCTAAATTTTGATAGTTTGGAATACTATTTATAGGTACTTTAACTATACTATCATCTTCTAAAACAACATAAGCCTCAAAAAAGTCATAATCTATTACTTTTCCTTTCATAATAACACCACCTAAATTAGTTGATATTATTATGCTCAAAATTAATAAATTTAATTCATATAGATTAGTTTTTATATAAATCAGTATAAATTATTTTAAAAACTCTTAGAGATTCTTCTATTTTAGGACGTAAAAGATGTTTTCTAGCTTCATACTCAACTAAACCTTTATCAGTTAGAGAATAAATCTTTTGAAATTTTTTCTTTGGGTCGTCCCATTCACCGATAATATACTCATCTTTTTCTAATTTTTTTAATAGTGGATAGATTCCACCAGTACTCGGAACCCAAAGCCCACTAGTTCTCTCTCCTATTTTTGTGGAGATATCATTTCCATTAGAAGGACTTATACTAAGTATATGAAGCACATAAATTGGTAATAAGCCTTTAGTAAAAACTTGACCTACAGACTCTTTTTCTTTTTGTATTTTTTTAAGTTCTGCAAGTTTTTGTTTATATTCTTCTTGGAGTCTTTTTTCTTCTTCTTTGATATCTTCTATACTACTCAAATGAAGATTGAAGTTATCCATATTAATTAACCTTTTGAATCGCTAAACCAAGTAAACCAGGACCACCATGAACGCCAAGAGCTGGGCTAATTTGTGATATATCAAGGCTAAGGATATTATTTAATCCTTTAAGGGATTCTAAAATGTTTTTTGCTTCTTCTAAGGCACCACCATGAAGAACCCAAACTTTACATTTGTTTTCTTTAAGCTCATCCTTTAAAAAGCTAATTAATTTTGAAATTGACTGCTTTCTACCTCGAGCTTTACATACTGTATAATAAATACCTTCCTCATCTACAGTTACAATAGGCTTTAAATTTAACATATCACCTATAGTTCCAGCAACCCTTCCTATTCTTCCGCCTCTTTTTAAGTACTCTAGAGTATTAACAGTGAAATATCCAATAATATTTTTTCTTATAGCTGGCAACTCTGACACTATCTCTTCGAAGCTTTTACCTTCTTCTATTAAATTAGCTACTTCTAATGCAACTATTCCTTCAGGTATAGCTAAGATTTTTGTATCAAATACATGATGTTTTAAATTAGGATGATCCTCTAAAGCAAGTCTAATGGAATTAAATGTTCCAGAAAGACCACTAGAAATAGTAATAGCAATAACGTGAGTATAGCCTTCACTTTCTAAGTTTATTAATATTTCTTCTAGATCTTCTGCACTTGGAAGAGATGTTTTTGGAACTTCTTTTTCTAAATTACCATATATCTCATCAGCAGAAATATCTATTTTATCTTTATACTCTCCATGAGAATAAGAAATTCTCAAAGGAAGTAACTTAATATTTTTTTCTTTTATTACCTCTAAAGATAAATCACAAGCACTATCAACTATCAATGCGATTTTTTGCATACGAAACCTCCTACAATACTTAAAATTTATAACTTAATTATATCATAACTGCGAACTATATCAATATTGATATAGTTTTAATCTTATCAATATTGATAAGATTAATTCTCAAGTAATATGTTTTTAAATAATAGAAGAAAATCAAAATAACACATAGAATCTCTCATATATTACACATAAAATCTACAACATTTAATATTTATAAATAAAAATTAATAAATATGTAAAAATAAGAGGGTTTTACAACTCTTATTTTCTAATTTCACAATGCAAGTTTTAATATTTTTATTGCAGAAAAATGTAATAAAT
>NZ_JAWGSV010000042.1:0-17426 GCF_032552055.1 Clostridium sp.
CAATTATATAAATATATTTAAAATTAATTAACCTTCTAATATCTCAACAAATTTTGTAGAAGCTAATGAAAGTGGAACACTCTTTAGATAACAAACCCCTATACTTCTACTAGGGATTTCTTCTAAAGTCTTAACTTCATATAATAATCCTCTTTCTAAATAATCTCTTGAAAATTCTTTTACTACACAAGCAATGCCTAAGTTTATCTTTGCAAATTCCAACAACAGATCAAAAGATCCAAGTTCAAACTCTGGAGAAATTTTTATCCCCTTAGATAACATGAACTTCTCTACATACTTTCTTGAATTAGAGCTTGGTTCTAGAAATATTAAAGGATGTTTAACCATTTCTTCTAAGGAAATTTTCTCCTTTGATAAATCCTTATACTTCTCTCCACAAACAAAAATATCTCTAACTTCTCCACAAGGTCTTATTTCTAATGAAGGATCATCTATTGGTAAATTACATATTGCAATATCAATTTCTCCTGATTTAATTGAGGCACAAAGTTCTATAGTAGTTCCATTTATAATCTTAAATTTAAGATTAGGATATTTATTATGAAAGACTTCTAAATATTGAAGCAAAAAATACTTAGATATAGTATCTCCTACTCCAATCTTTAACTCTCCTACAGTTAAATCTTTAAATTCTAATATTTTTTCTTCTCCAGCATTGATTAAATTAATTGCTGAATTTACATATTCAAATAAAAGACTTCCTTCATTAGTTAAGGATACCCCTTTTGGTGTTCTATTAAAAAGTCTAATATCTAACTCTCTTTCTAATTGCATTATAGCTTGACTAACTGCTGGCTGTGTCATGTAAAGCTCCTTTGATGCCTTTGAAAAGCTTTTACTTTTTCCTACCTGACAAAAGACTTTATATAAATCTAATTTAGTAATCATATAAGTACTCCTTATACCATGTATTCATTCTATTTATTTTACTTATATCATTAATTGGTGTATATTACAAGAGTATGAAATATTTAAAATGAATTTTAAATTGATAGGAGAGATTGTTTTGGAAAGAGTTGTTGGTACAGTTGTTAGAGGTCTTCGTTGCCCAATCATTAAAGAAGGGGATAAAATTGAAGATATCGTTGTAGAAAGCGTACTTAAAGCTTCAGAAGCTGAAGGTTTTACTATAAATGATAAAGATATAGTTACTGTAACTGAATCAATAGTTGCACGTGCTCAAGGAAATTATGCCTCTATAGATAATATTGCTACAGATGTTAAAGCTAAGTTTGGTGACGATACTATTGGTGTTATATTCCCAATCTTAAGCCGTAACCGTTTTGCAATTTGCCTTCGTGGTATAGCAAAGGGAGCTAAGAAAATAGTATTAATGTTAAGCTATCCATCTGATGAAGTTGGAAATCACTTAGTTGACTTAGATATGCTAGATGAAAAGGGAGTTAATCCTTGGACAGATGTTTTAACAGAACAAGAATTCCGTAATCTATTTGGATATAATAAACATACTTTCACAGGAGTTGACTACATTGATTACTATAAATCTTTAGTAGAAGAATATGGTGTTGAGTGTGAAGTAATATTCTCAAACAATCCTAAGACTATATTAAATTATACAAAGAGTGTTCTTACTTGTGACATTCATACAAGATTTAGAACTAAGAAAATTTTAAAAGCAAATGGCGGAGAAAAAATTTACAGCCTTGATAATATATTATGTGAATCTATTGATGGAAGCGGATGTAATGAAGCTTATGGATTATTAGGTTCAAACAAATCAACAGAAGAAACTGTTAAACTTTTCCCTCGTGACTGTCAACCAATAGTTGATAATATACAAGCTATTCTTAAAGAAAAGACAGGAAAAGATGTTGAAGTTATGATTTATGGAGATGGAGCTTTCAAAGATCCAGTAGGCAAAATTTGGGAACTTGCTGACCCAGTTGTTTCACCAGCATATACAGCAGGTTTAAATGGTACTCCAAACGAAATCAAATTAAAATATCTTGCTGATAATAACTTTGCTGATTTAAAAGGTGAAGAGCTTAAGAATGCAATATCAGAATATATTAAAAATAAGGAATCAGATTTAGTTGGATCTATGGAATCTCAAGGTACTACTCCTAGAAGACTTACTGACCTTATAGGATCATTATCTGACTTAACATCAGGAAGTGGAGATAAAGGAACTCCTATAATCTTCATCCAAGGTTACTTCGATAATTATACAAAGTAATAAATTAGAAAGTAGCTACTACTAATAGATTTTTATCTATTAATAGTAGCTACTTTTTTGTTTCTGTTATCTGTACTAAATTATTTAAACAATAGATTAAATAAATTTTCAGCTTAATTTGTAATTAACAAATTAAGTTATCTAGATAATTTTTCTATCCACTTACTATTAAACTGCATAACTCATTAACATAGTTATATTTCCCACAATTTTAAATTCTCCTAAGGTTGCTGGTATAAAGATAGAATCTCCTTTATTTATCTTTAAAGTATTATTTGCAGCAATTATTTCTCCCTCTCCATCTACTACTGTATATATATAAAATCTATCTTTATCACTTTCATTCTTGTATTCATTCTCTACAGTTAATTTCTCCATATGAAAATACTCATTTTCACATAATAAAACTTCTTTGTATCCATCTTTTTGTTTCTCTTGATTGTTAGATAAATTTTTACATTGTAAATTAAAATTAATTACATCTAATGATTTTTCCACATGGATTTCTCTCGGCCTACCATAGTCAAATACCCTATAAGTTACATCACTATTTTGTTGTATCTCTGCTATTATTACTCCTTCACATATTGCATGAACTAATCCACTGTCTATTAAGAAACAATCCCCTTTTTTTACTTCTATTCTATTTAAATAGTCTTCGACCCTTCCTTCTTCTATAGCTTTTTCAAAGGTAGTCTTATCACAATTCTTTGTTCCTACTATTAATGAAGCTCCTGGCTTTGCATCTATTACATACCAAGCTTCTGTCTTTCCAAATTCATTTTCATGCTTCTTAGCATATTCGTCTCCTGGATGTACTTGTACTGATAGCTTTTCCTTTGAATTTATTAACTTCACTAATAATGGAAACTTATCTACACTTATCTTTTCTCCAACTAACTTGTGTCCATATATTTCTATTAGTTTATCAAAACTAATTCCCTTAAACTCTCCGTTTTCTACTATTCCTATACCATTTGGATGACATGCTATATCCCATGATTCTCCTATCATTCCTTCTGGTAAGTTACTTCTAAATGACTCAAAGTCTCTTCCACCCCATATTTTATCATAATAAATATTTTCAAATATAATTGGATACATATCTTCTTTCTCCTATTCTTTACCTTTCACTTCTTAAGTTATACGAATAACACCGTTCTTAACCCTAGAAAGTATAATAAATTTATCTTTTCTAAGATAAACTGCCCCCTATCAATTAGACAGAAGGCAGTTAAATCTTTTAGTTTTTACTCTTATCTTTTCTGTTGCTATTTTCATAATTAGTATTACATATATTTTTTGAGTATACAATTAATTATTTACTCTAAATATACTAATTTAGGACTTTCCTACTGAAAACTCAGATTCACAAATAAACATTTCATTATCTCATAAAATAGCTTTATTTTTCAAATATTCTAGTCTAATATTTAGTTTCTAACATATGCCTTTATTGTAGCTATCTTTTTGCCTACAGAATCACCATATGGCTTAATTGTATATTCGCCAACTGATGCTGGTATAATAAAGGTTTCTGCATAGTGTACTACAAATGGTTCAAACTTATTGTTAGGAGACTCAATAATGGCCTCATTCCCCTCAACTAGATTAAGTACATTAACTCCACCATTAGTATTGTGATGTACTTTTTTTGTGAACCAGTGTCTTCTAGTTTCTATAAACTCTTTTTCATGAAGACCTGTTCTCTCTTCAATCCAACCATCACCTTCTGCTACTACCTCTATTTGATTAACTAAGTTCTCCATAGTCCATTTAGTATCTCTATCAAATTGAACTACCTCTTCCCCATGTCCTATATTAATTGGTCTTGGTTTACCATCCATACCAAGTCTTCCCCAATCCCATAACTTAAATGTAAATAAGTTAGGAGTTGATGATATTTCTAAAACCATAGTATCTGAGCCTGAGCAATGAACTGTTCCAGGTGGAATTAGGAAGTGATCATGCTTCTTAGCCTCTATTTTATTAGAGTACTCCTCTGCATTAAAATCTCCCTCTCCATTTTGAGCCTTTCTTAAATCACCAAAGAATTTTTCTTTAGTCATTCCATCCTTTACTCCAAGATATACATAAGTCTCCTCATCCTCTTTTGCATCTAAAAGATAATATGATTCCTCTTGAGTATAGTGAAGTCCAAACTTCTCTTGTGCGTACTCTACTACGGGATGTACTTGAAGAGATAAGTTTTGTCCTCCCATAGTATCTAAGAAATCAAATCTTATTGGGAAGTCTGCCCCAAATCTACCATGTACCTTTTCTCCTAATAGCTCTCTCGGATGAGTTAGTACAGCATCAATAGATGGAATTTCAACAATATTATCTCCAACCTTTAATAATAATGAGTTTTCTTCTGGTACACAGTCAAAGCACCAAGCATAGTTTTCCATATTTCTATCTAAATCACAAACGTCCTTCATCCATTGTCCACCCCAAACCCCTGGGTCAAAGAATGGAACAACTCTAAACGGCCTATTAACAGTTTCTTTTAAACCTGCTCTGAATGAATCTCCTGTTATCATTTTAGGAGTATTCTTTAAATTTGTATCTAAAATATAATCAAACTTATTAAATCTACGTTTCTTATATCTATCAGCTACTCTCCACTCAAAGAAGTATCCTCTTTTTAACTTTCTTAATGGATCTTCATTAAAGTTTCTACCCTTCCAGTTAGGAATATCTCCTGATCTATATCTTTGTTGTATTTCCCATCTAGCTAAATCCGCAAAAATATATATATCTGGCTCAACTAAAAGATTAGCCCCAACACCATATACTATGATTACGCCATTAGTTTCATCTATTTCTTTTTTACTATTTTCTAATCCATCTTTATTTATAAAATCTTGAAAGCTTTGTAATGAAATTTTACCAAATACTCTATCATCAGTAACAACTTCTTTAATTTTCTCTTCCACAGTATCAATATCTTCAAAAATAGCCTCATCAGTAAATATTTTTAATTTTGCATCTATTTTATCTATAATACCACTTTTGATTTCCTCTACTATTACACCAGGATAGAAGTCAATAGCAATAACTTTTTTGTTTCCCGATAGATTTTCTAGCTTTAATTTCAATTCTGTAACTATTTCTTCATATCCATTCCATACATGAGAATTATCATATCCCTTTACTTCTACATATGGTTGTTTATTATATTTAGATTTCATATTTTCCTCCATAATGATCATACAAAGTAATTAACTATATTAATATCTTAATATTCCTTATTTCTCCTGGTTTTAATTTACCAATTTCTATACTACCTGGAATATCCTCATTTTCCATAATATTAGTAAACTTTATATCATCATATTCAAAATTAATCTCTAATTTTCCACCATCAATTTCATAATCTTCATTATTGTATATTCTTAAAATATATGAATCTCCCTTACTAGATTTCTTAAATGTACTAAATATAGCATTTGAATCTACTAGGTCTATTAAATTTGATTTTTCTGAAACATCTATATCTAAAGGATTAGTACCAAAGTATGATATAGGGTAAACAACTCTTTCTAACAGCTGACTTTGATAATAAACTGGATCAACTGCAAAATTAACATAATCTTTAGCTATATTGGTCCTATTATATTTATTTCCAAAGCTTATTCCTAAATGGAAGCTATTATCTCCAATCATTTGACTTTGCGGTGCTTCAATAATCTTATTTAATAATCCGCTTGCTCTACCAGGTCTTCTGTTAAGGTCTGGTAAACCGAAATGACCAACGGATCTAAATAAAGTTATGGCAATATCACTTTTATCTTCTCCAATTATCTCATATTCTTTAGAACTTCTTGTATACACTACTACAGACTTATTTTCATCTTTTAATGCAACATAATTCAATAATGGATTTGTTGGAGATGGTTCTTCAGACCAATTTTCTTTCTTCCATATTTTTAGCTCTTCAACTTCTGTTTCTCTTTCCACAACTCCAAATTGTGTTCCTGCATAGGATGATTTACTCTGTAGTTTAGTATCTACTACTAATCTTACTCTATGATTTTTAGAGCTATTTTTAACTTTTCCATAGCATTCAATAACATTACTATTATTTCTTAGTCTTAAAGTCATTTTAATAATTAAAGTAGAATCTTTATCTTTTTTCATTCTACTTTCTAGATCTTTTGGAACTAAAAATTCTCCCTCAACAGTTAATTCACTCATATCATTTGTGGTGTAAGAATTAATTAATTTTATATTATCTAAATAATATTTATTTATCATGTCATTATCAGGATATGAATAATCATAATTATCTCCTTCGTCTCCTGACTCTTCGAAATATATAGGATTGTTATATACTTCTCCTGTAACTTTATTAGTTATTACTAGATTATTATTAAAATCAATTCTATATATATTATTTTCAATTATCTGATTATTGTAGGCTATATCACTTAAAGTGGCCTTTTCACCATCTATTATTTGCAATGTTTCATACGATAAACCTTTTAATCTATTTTTAATAATTATATCTGTGGTATAGAAATAATTATCTTTATCCATTAGACTCTCATCTTTTCTAATTACCCCAGAATATGATTTATTTACTTTTACAATACTGTAATTAACATCTTTTTCATCTAATTGTATTTTAAAATCTTTATTTTTTGTATAAACACTTATCTTGGAAATTATATCTCGTTCATATGGTAGTGTATTAAATATTACTAGCGGCATTATATTATTTCCCTTACCTTGACTTGCGCATTGTGATAACGCTAAGGACTCTTTTTGCTCTCCAACAGAAATAGCTATTTTTCTAGCTAAGTATATTTTTAATGCATGAGCTAAATTATATGCTTTCTTAGTTCTTTCAAAAATAAGCTCATTTGTTTCATCAGTATTAGTAGCTGAACTATGAGTTTGACTTCTAACAAGCAAGTCCCATATAATATCTATAACCTCTTTTTTATACTCTATACCTACTTTATCTAACATAGCCATCAAAGGCTGTACCTCATATGTCATTAATCTTTCAATTTTATCTTGAAGTGCCTTTATGTCTGATCTAGCAGAAAATATTGATTTATGAACCCTATTATACTGTGTGTCAATTATTTCTCCAGTATAGTTTGGAATATTTTTACCATAATCTCTTAATCTATTCATATATTCTTCTAGTGTTGTTTCTACGAAGCTATATAATCCATCTTCCTTATTATACTTATTTAACACCCTATTAAAATCTTTTAATACAGGTGTTTGATCTTCACCAATAGGTAATAAAAACTCATTCTCTAACCTACTATTTTCTAGTAATTGATTGATTCTATCATGTACATCTCTGCCATCATATTTATTTTCATTCTCTTTATTTAAAGTTCCATCCATAAAACTTTCAGTAGCAAATCCATATCCACATATTTCAACATTAGATAATACTTCACTACCATCGTTTGATTTCCAATAAAAATCTATAGGAAGTTTATGTTTATCTCCAATACCTCTTCTAAATACAAAACTATCTATTCCCATACCTTTAAATATCTTAGGAAAATCTTGAGAATGTCCAAATGAATCTGGTAGATATGCTACTTTAGATACTCCACCATATTTTTCTCCCGTTTCTATACCTAATCTCAAATTATTTATTATAGATTCAGCACTTGAAATAAAACAATCCGGTTGTGTATGGAATGGTCCAACTGATAACTTTTTATCCTTTATTAGACTTTTTACTTTTTCAATACTATTAGGAACAGCTTTTAAATAATCATCTAAAATTGCCGTTTGTCCATCTAAAAAAAATTTACTAATTTCATTATTATCAAATGCCTCTATTAACTCGTCCATATGATAGATAAATTGTATTAATGAGTCTTGCTCACTAAAATACCATTCATTATCCCAATGAGTATGGTGAAGCACATGTGCCGTTGCCTTATCACTTATGTTTTTCATAAATATCTCACCTAATCCTATCTATAATATATTTTACTTCCTGATATAATATAATTTTATATATCAGGAAGATTGTTTATTAATTTTTAAAAACTTAACAAGCTATCACTTTCTTCAAAGAAGATTGTCTCTTGATTTGTTTTTCTTACTTCTCTCTTTATTCCTATAGTTATAAGTAAAGCTATTATTATAGCTCCCACTGTATAAGCTAAAATATAAAGTAATAATCCTCTTATACCATTTTCTATTGGAACAAAAGGCAATGCCATCCAGAATCCAACTGTTGGTGTAATTACAATGTTAAAAATAGCAACTAGCGCTCCTGAAACTGCTCCCCCTATCATACTTGCAGGTATAATTATCTTTGGCTTAGCCATAGCAAACGGTATTGTATTTTCACCTATTCCAGCAATGCATAAAATCATATTGTTTATTGCATTTTGCTTTCCTGAGTTACTAAAATGTTTCTTATTAATTAGATAAGCTATAAATAATCCTGCCATTGGTACAAAGCATGTTAAATGTGCAATAGTTAATGGAACTTTATTTGCTGTATAAACTCCAAATCCAAATAATATAGCTGTTTTATTAATAGGACCTCCAAAATCTGTACATGTCATTGCTCCTATAACTAATCCTAACAATATTTTAAGTTCTGGTCTCTCTCCCATTATTGAAAGCAAATTAGTCAATTGATTCATTATAAATTCAATTATTATACCAACTCCATATTTATAAGCTAATATACCTACAACTAAAGTGCTTAACGGTATAATAACAAAACTAACTAATCCCATCCAATTTTGTCCTAATTTCACTTTTTCTTTTATAAAATTTGCAACATATCCTGCTATAATTCCTGCTATAATTCCTCCTATGAAGCCACCATTCATATAATAAGCTAACATTCCTATTAGAAATCCTGGAGCCACTCCTGGTTTTCCAGCAATTGATTGAGCAATAAATGCCCCTAGAAATGATGGTACTAGCCATAATCCCCATAATCCAATTGCTTTAAATAATAATGGTATCGTTGTTAACTGACTCATATCATACCAATTACTTACATCTACACCATAAGTAGTTAAGTCATTTCCAGTTAACATGTGTATTATCATACCCAATGTCATTAATAATCCGCAACCAGCTACTAATGGAATTATATATGATAATCCATTAAATATAGCCTTCTTGATTATCTCCTTATGTGATTGTTTTTTTCCTCTTTCTCTCTTTGTTACTGCCATATTTATCTTCCCCCTTAAATTAATTAACCATTTACAGCTTCTAAAATTATTTCTTTTGGACTCTTTAAAGCTTCACTTATTTCTACGTCTAAAATATCTTTTCCTTCAAACCTTTCTTCTCTTTGAGCACCTGTAGCTGTTGCAAAAATAACCACATCAGCTTCTCTTATTTGCTCAGCTGTTAACTCATCTTCAATTCCTAATGCTCCTTGTTTTTCAATTGCTATCTCATGTCCTAACTCCTTTGCTACCTTCTCTAATCCCCTAGCCACCATATAAGTATGTGCTATTCCTGTTGGACAAGCTGTAACCCCTACAATTTTCATAATTGATACCTCCATATACTTTTTAATTTATTTGATTTATTATTTTTAAAATCTCTTCCTCATCTTTAGCTGTAAATAGCCTCTCTACAAATTCATCTTCCATAAGATTAACTGCTATCTTAGATAAAATTCTTAAATGCATTTCACATTCATCTTCCTTTTTTACTGCTAATAAAAATACTAACTTTACTGGATTATCATCTAATGATTTCCAATCTACTGAATTTTTTAGCCTTGCTAATGCTATACTAGTACTTTTCACACCTTCTGACTTGCCATGAGGTATAGCAATTTCTCTCCCAACCCCAGTTGTATATTCCTTCTCTCTATCTAGTACATCTTGAATAAACCTATCTTTATCTTTTAAAGTTCCATCTTTATCTAACATATCTGCTAATTGGCTAATTACATCAATTTTATCTTTTGCTTCTAATTCTAATTTAATTGTATGTACATTTATTAATTTAGATATATCCATATTATTCACTTCCCCATATTAATTATTTAAAACTATATCTAATACTTCATTTTTGCTGCTTTTTCCCAATATCTGCTTTACCTTATCTTGGTCATCAATCAAATCATATAGATTATTAAATATCTCTCCTAAATATTTCTTAATTGAATTATTCATGCAAATTAAAAATACAATTTTTACTTTATACTTATCCCAGCAAATTGATTTTTTTAAAGTGCAAATTACTATACAAGGTTTAATTACCTCACTATGATCTCCATGTGGTATAGCAATATTTTCATATGATGTAGATGAAATTTTTTCTCTAGAAATTACTGTATTAATATAATCTTTCGTTACATAACCTTTCTTTTGCAACATATCACAAATAGACTTAAGTAGTTCTTCCTTATTAGCGTAGTCTGCATTTAACAATACTAGGTCTTCATTATAAATATTGTCTATCTTCTTATTACGAGACTCTCTAGGATTTGTATAACTTTTTTTAATTTGCCTCTTTATATTCTTAATATCATTCTCTGGTAGAAATGGGTTTACAATAATTACACATTTATGCTTAATAACTATTGGAATAGTAGATATGACAATATCAGCTTTCTCTAATAGAGGGTTATTCTTAGTATCAATAGCAGAGATTACATCCAATATTTCAATATCACTAAATACTCTTTTAAGCTTTGCAGTTACCAATTGAGATGTCCCCATTCCTGTACTGCATACCACTACTACATTAATCAAACTATTATTCTTTATTCTTATCCTTTCTAACGAAGCTTCAAAATGTACTGCTATATATCCTATTTCATCTTCACTTGCTTCTAAGTTGTAGATTTCTTCTAAAACTTCAAATGCATTTACTGCTGATTCAAATGCTAGAGGATATTTTTTCTTAATTTCTTTTATATAAGGATTCTTTATTGGCATATTATTTACTAATCTATTTATAGCTGTCCTTAAATGAATAAGTAGATATTCATATAACAGTTCATCATCTGATAATCTTGCTTGTAGTACTTCTTCACCTTTAGTAATCATATCTTTAACATTTCTTTTTAATGATTCATCAAATATACCACTGATCATATATGTTGATATCTCCTCATTATTAACCTTTAATAGCTTAGCTCCTAAAATATGCATAGCAATATATCCTATCTCTTCAGTAGGCATTTGAACTTTAAAAGCAGATTGTATCTTATCTGTTAACTTAATAGCTAAACTATATTCTAAGGTATTTTTAATTTTCCTTAAATTCACAAAATCTGTTTTTATTTTATAGCCTTCCTTTATTCTCTTAATTGCTATTGCTATATGAATTACTAATGCGACAAAAGCTGAATCTGAAAATATTCCTCCTAAGTCACCCTCAACATCTTTAATAATTTCAGAAATTTTACTAACATCGTTTTCATTGAATATATGTAAAAACTCATTACTAAAATAACTTTTAAAATTATCATTACCTTCCGATAAATTAGAGTCATTCATTAAATTTAACATATAGTTTAAATTTTCTTCATCTGTAATCATATTTGCATATTCATGACGTATTGCCTCTTCTTTACCCTTAATGATTATTCCTCTATTTTGTTTTTTTTCTAATTTTAAACCTTTACTTTTAACCAATTCTTTAACTTTCAAAAGTTCATTATTTACTGTTCCTTTGCTTACATACATTTCGTCTGCTAAATTCTGAATAGTAATGTATTCATTACTATTTAATAATCTAGACATAATATATGCTTGTCTCTCTTTTGATGAGTTTGGAAGATCATGTTGCTTAAATCCAATAAGACTTTGCAAATACACTTTTTGCTCTTCTTCCCCTATTAACCATATTCCTACTTTAGGCTTTCTATATAGAGTTATATTAAACTGCTCTAAAAACTCATCTATGATATCTAAATCTTTAACTAATGTTTTTCTTGAAACTTTTATACTGCCCTCTAAACCTTTCAAAGTTACAATATCATTATTAAGCAATTCAATTACTATTTGTTTACATCGTTCTGTCAATGTAATCATTTTCTCCACCTCTCATTTGTATTATAGCATTCCACTTATTAAAGAAAAATCCAAAAAACTCCACTATATAATGTGGAACTTTTTATGTTATTTATTAAAAATCTTATTTTATATTATACCTTTCAAATAATATTTAGTTAAGAAAGGATGTATCAAATATAGGATATTATAGAAAACACAACTCCAAAAATCTACAAAACCTTAAATTTTATAGATAAAAGCGAGAAAGCTACAAGTCTTATAATTTAACTTGTAGCTTTTTGATTTTAATATTAAAATTGTCAATCTTAATTTATTCCATTAAAACTTAATCTAATAATTATTTTACTAATTTTCTTCTCTATAACGCTTAAATCCTGGGTGCTTTCCTGTAACTCCATAAACTTTTCTTAGTTCTATTAATGTATCAATATTTTTTCTATCAATTTCCTTTTCCCCACCTAATAAATGAGCTGTTAAGCTTATTTTGGCATATAATTCTAATGTTTCCATTCTATAATATGCAGTAATTAAGTCTTCTCCAACAGTCAATGCTCCATGATTTTGCAACAATATTACATCATGTTCTTTTAAAAATGGAGCAATCCCTTCTGGAACTTCATTAGTAGAAGGAGTTGCATATGGTGCTATAGGAATTGATCCAATTGCAACTACTGTTTCTATCATAGTATAACGATCCATAGGTAAATTTGCTACTGCAAATCCTGTTGCTGTTGCTGGATGCGCATGCACAACTGCACCAACATCTTCTCTTTCTTTATAACATCTTAAGTGCATCTTAATTTCTGAGGATGGCTTTAATCCCTCTAACCCATCAATTACTTCACCTTCTGCATTTATATGAACTAATTTTTCTGGTGTAATAAAACTCTTACTTATCCCTGTAGGAGTTGCTAAAAATGTACCATCCTCTAATTTAACAGTTACGTTACCGTCATTAGCTGCAACCCATCCTAATTGCCACATCTTATGGCACACATCACAGATTTGTTCTCTTATTTCCATATATTTCATTTTAAATCCTCCTAAATCCTTATTAATCTATTATTTTGTAATAACACCTTTTTGTAATATAATGTTTGCATATAAAGCTTGTTCACCTGTAGCAATTATTGCATATGAATTTTTAGCCTCATCATAAAACTTAAATCTCTCTATAGTTCCTACAGCACTTTCTTTACGATTATCATATTTTGATATTATTTTTTTATATTCATCCCAAATAGGGGTTTCCACATCATCTCCTGGCATCACTTCCATTAAGCTTACAGGTTTATCTATATAGGTATCTAATGGAAATACCTTTAATATAGCCTCTAATAATTCTAAGGTTCCATGTCCATCACATCTAATTATTTGACAATTCTTTTTCATACTTTCTGCTGGAAAATTACCATCAGAAATAACAATTCTATCACTATGTCCCATTTCACATAATACTTTTAATAATTCTGGTGACAGAATACTTGGTATTCCCTTTAACATTTTATAACCTCCTTAAATCTTCTATATCCCTCTTCCCATTTCTCCACTTCTACTGGCTCATAATATTCTATTTGTTGTGAGTTTTTTATTATTTTACGTGCTTCATTTATATCTTTTATATCACCAGTAGCCATTAGTTGTATTGCTGCATTTCCTAAAACGGTAGCTTCTATAGGCCCTGCAACTACATTACAATTAGATGCATTTGCTGTCATTTGGCATAAGAGCTTACTTTGTGTCCCGCCACCAATCATATAGATGCTTTTATAATCTTTTTTCGTACATTGTTTTATTTCCTCAAGAGAATATCTATATTTAAATGCCAGACTTTCATTAATGCATCTTATAACTTCTCCATTACTCTTAGGTACATATTGACCTGTTCTTCTACAATATTCCTTAATTCTTTCAGGGATATTTCCTGCAGCTACAAATATAGGATTATCAGGGTCTATAAAGCATTTAAATCCATCTGAGGATTTAGCTACCTCTTCTAATTCAGCAAAACTATATTCTTTTCCTTCTCGGATCCATTGCCTTCTACTTTCCTGAACTAACCATAATCCAATAATATTTTTTAGAAAGGATACTTTATTTCCATATGCACTTTCATTCGTTATATTAAACTTTAATGAATTTTCATTAATTAGTGGTTCATTTAATTCCGTTCCAAGTAAAGACCAGGTTCCACAACTTAAAAATATAAATTCTTCATCTAATGTAGGTACTGAAACTAATGCACTTTGTGTATCATGCCCTGCTACAGCTATTACTTTACATCTATCAATTTCAAGTTCATTACATACTTCATCTGATAGGTTCCCTACAATATGTCCGCTAGGTACTATCTCTTTAAAAATATTATGTGGTAAATTTAATGATTCAATTATCTTATTTGACCATGTTCTATTTTTCGCATCAAATAACTGTGTAGTTGAAGCAATAGAGATCTCTGTAGCTTTTACACCTGTTAATAAGTAATTAAATAAATCAGGCATTAATAGCATCGTATCTACATTTTTTAAAAACTTTTCTCTTTTTTCCCTTAATGATAAGAGCTGAAAAACTGTGTTAATATTCATAAACTGATTGCCAGTTATATTGTAAAATTCATCTTTAGATATTTTTTCAAAACTTTTTTCTATCATTCCCTCAGTTCTAATATCTCTATAATGAACTGGATTCTCAATTATTTTTCCTTCTTTATCTAAAAGAGCAAAATCAACACCCCAAGTATCTATTCCAATACTATGAATTTTTCCAAAGCCTTTTACTTTTAATAAACTTTGTTTAATTTCAAAAAACAGTCTCAATACATCCCAATACATTGTTCCATTCACTAATACTGGATCGTTTGAAAACCTATGAATTTCTTCTATTTCTATCGTATCTCCATTAAACTCACAAAGCATTGCTCTTCCACTGGATGCACCAAAATCAAAAGCTAAAACTTTTTTATTTGAAACCATTTTATTCATAAATCCCACCTATACTTACTTAACAAATTCGCTCTATTTATACATTGGACCATAATTCATGCAAGCTCTATAGTCTTGACCTTCTTTATCCATACCAAATGCATTCCAAGCTGCTGGCCTAAATATCTTTTCTTCTGGAACATTATGCATACTTACAGGTATTCTTAACATTGAACATAATGTAATAATATCTGAACCGATATGACCGTAACTAATTGCTCCATGATTAGCTCCCCAATTATTCATAACATCATAAGCTGTTTTAAAGGCACCTTTTCCAGTAACCCTTGGTGCAAACCATGTACATGGCCAAGTATAATCTGTTCTTTTCCATAATTTATCTGAAACATCCTCTGGTAATTTCACTGTGTATCCTTCAACTAATTGAAGAACTGGACCTAACCCTTTTATAAGATTTAATCTAATCATAGTCACAGGCATATTTGCTTCAGTTAAAAATCTTGATGAATATCCACCACCTCTAAAATATCCATTGTCTGCAGCATTCCATGTTGTAGCCTCTAATATCGCTTCCTGGTCTTTTTCTGTAATATCATACCATGGCTTCATAACACCATTACCATTTTCATCAATTGCAGCTCCACAAGCATCTAAGCATGCTGCGCCAGAGTTTATTAAATGAATAAAACCATCGCTTTCCTTTGCAATACCTTCTAATTCATATCCAGTAGCTTTTTTAACTGCATCTGCACTCCAATAAGTACGAACATCTGCAAATATTTGTGCTCTGTTAGTAAGAAGCTTTCCAAATAGCATACTAATTCCATTTAAAACATCATTTTCTGTAGCTAATATATATGGCTCTCTTGGTCCATTCCAATCAAAAGAAGTATTTAATAAAGCTTCTGGAAAATCACAGTTTGGATAAAAATCTGTCCACTGTCTTTGACCTTGGAAACCAGCAGCTATGGCATTATGTCCAAGTCTTTCTTCTGAAAACTTATCAGGAAGATTTTTATTTCCATTCATTAAATCTTTAATAATACACATCATTTTAACAACAAATTCCCAATCAGCTTCTTTTTCTTCTTTTGATTTTTGAATTTCTATAGGATTTTTATCAAATCCCTCTTTACACTTATTCTTTGTCCATGCTAATGCTTTTTCATATTCTGCTTTATCATAAATTCCTTCAGTTATTCTTCTTATTATTTCTACCTCATCAACAGACTCTACTCTCATACCTAAATAGTCTTCTATAAAGTTTGGATCAATAATTGATCCCCCAATCCCCATACATATAGATCCTATTTGTAAATATGATTTTCCTCTCATAGATGCAACTGCAACTGCAGCTCTACCAAATCTTAATATTTTTTCTTTTACATCTTCTGGAATTTCAGTGTCGTCAGCTTCTTGTACATCATGTCCATAAATCCCGAAGGCAGGTAATCCTTTTTGTGCATGAGTCGCTAAAACAGATGCTAAGTAGACAGCACCTGGTCTTTCTGTTCCATTAAATCCCCATACCCCTTTTATAGTCATCGGATTCATATCCATAGTTTCTGCACCATAACACCAACATGGAGTAACTGTCAGTGTGATATCCACTCCTAATCTCTTAAATTTATCTTCACAAGCTGCTGCTTCTGAGACACGTCCTATTGTTGTATCTGCAATTACTACTTGTACTGATTCTCCATTAGAATACCTTAAGTTATTTCTTAAGAGTTCAGCTGCAGATTTTGCCATATTCATAGTTTGATCCTCTAAGGCTCCTCTGACATCTACTTGACCTTTTCTAGCATCAATTGTAGGTCTAATACCAATAACCGGATACTCACCAATAATTCTACTTTCTCTCATAATATCTCCTTGATCTCCTTGAAATTTATTTATGTATTAAAGCATTTACTATACTTTATCTTAATTATAGTTATATAAAAGAATAAATTCTTGTGTTATAATAGTAAAAAATATAACAATATTCACTTTTTCTATTTTAAGGAGATATATTTTTATGAATTTTTTTGATTATAAAGAAAATAAACAACATGGTAGATTTGATTTTCCACTAGAGTTTTATCACGTTTCTCCAGAGAATCCAAGATATAATATGCCTTATCATTGGCATACTGAATGTGAAATTATAAAAATTATAAAAGGAGAATTTTTAATAATATTAGATGATAAAAAAGTATTAGCAAAAGAAAATGATATAATATTTGTTAATGGAGGGATATTGCATGGTGGTACTCCAAAAGATTG
>NZ_JAWGSV010000043.1:0-16825 GCF_032552055.1 Clostridium sp.
TTAATAAGTTATTATAGAAGTTGTTAAGGAAATTTATTATCTTAAATATTTTAAATATAAACTAACTTAATAAAATATTTAATATTACTTACAACTTATATAATTATAGATTTAAATAGAGGTGATAAAATGAAAATAGATAGAGTTAATAATGTATTAAGAGAAATGGAAAAGCAAGGTTTAAGTCAGATGCTAGTGTCATCACCACCAGCTATATTTTATTTAACTGGTAAGTGGTTTTCACCAGGAGAAAGATTAGTTACTTTATACTTAAATACTAAAGGAAATCATAAGCTTATTGTTAATAAGTTATTCCCAGTTTACGAAGACTTAGGAGTAGACTTAATTTGGTACACAGATATAGAGGATCCAATACAAATATTATGCACAGTTGTGGAGAAAGAAGAAGTTATAGCTGTGGATAAAAATTGGCCATCACATTTCTTAATTAGACTTATGGAAAATAAGGGAGCAAAGGCTTTTGTTAATGGTTCTCCTATTATTGATAGATTAAGAATGATTAAAGATGCTGAAGAAATAGCTTTAATGAAAAAGTCATCAGAGATTAATGATAAAGTTATGATAGAACTTTGGGATAACTTAAAAGAAGGAAAGACTGAAAAGTACTATGCAAGTCTTTTAGCAGAAATTTATGAAAGCCATGGAGTAAATGAATTTTCATTCCCTCCAATAGTAGCTGTTAGCCCTAATGGAGCTGATCCTCATCATCATTCAGATAAAACTCCAATAAAGAAGGGTCATAGTATAGTAATTGATATTGGCGGAGTTTATAACTCATATTGCTCAGATATGACAAGAACAGTATTCTTTGGAGAAGAACCAAGTGAAAGACACGCAGAAGTTTATAATATAGTTAAAGAAGCTAATTTAAGTGCTATAAGAAAAGTAAAAGAGGGAGTTAAGTTCTCAGAAATAGATAAGGCTGCTAGAGATTATATAGAAAATGCAGGCTATGGAGAATACTTTACTCATAGAACTGGCCATAGTATAGGAATAGAAGATCACGACTTTGGAGATGTAAGTTCAACTAACGATGAAGAAGTAAAGACAGGAATGATATTCTCAATAGAACCAGGAATATACCTAAAGGATGATATTGGAGTTAGAATAGAAGACTTAGTACTAGTAACTAAAGATGGATGCGAAGTACTAAACTCAGTAACTAAAGAGATAGTAGTAATTAAATAAAAAAATTGAGCTGTCTTTAAGGCAGCTCAATTTTTTATTATTTATTGTGCGATAGCACATCTCTATATTACTTCAATTATTTTATTCATAAGAGAAGTGAATTTTTCTTTTACCATATTAGAAGTTTCAACTACTTCCTCATGATTTAATGGTTGATCTAGTATTCCAGCAGCCATATTAGTTAAGCATGAAATACCAAGAACCTTCATTCCAGAGTGAGCAGCTATTATAACTTCAGGAACTGTAGACATTCCAACAGCATCAGCTCCAAGAACTCTAGACATTCTTATTTCAGCAGGAGTTTCATATGTAGGGCCACTAAACATCATATAAACACCTTTCTTTATATCGATGTTTAATTCTTTTGCTACATCTTCTGCTTTCTTAATAAGCTCAGGAGTATAAGCACTAGACATATCAGGGAATCTTGGACCAAATTCTTTAAGGTTTGCACCTATTAGTGGATTATCTCCAGAGAAGTTAATTTGATCATTTATTATCATTAAGTCTCCTGGTTTAAAGCTTGTATTTACAGCACCAGCAGCATTAGTTACTATTAGTTTTTCTACTCCAAGAAGCTTCATAACTCTTACTGGGAAAGTAACTTCACTTAAAGGATATCCTTCATAAAAGTGGAATCTTCCTTGCATTGCTATTACGGTTTTTCCATTAAGTTTACCAATAACTAATCTTCCTACATGACCTTCTACAGTAGATACAGGGAAATGAGGTAACTCTTCATAAGGGAAAAATTCAGGTTCTTCTATAGAATCAGCTAAAGAGCCAAGACCAGAACCTAAAATTAAACCGATTTCAGGTTTATATTTAGACTTTTCTAGAATGAAATCAGCAGCAACTTTAATTTTTGTTGATAAATCCATATATTACACCTCTTATAAGTTTTATTTTGTAACTTAAATATAACTTAGTTTAAAGAAAAGATAAAGGAAATTTATATTTTGCAAAGCAAAATAATGAAAAATTAAGAATTAAGAATGAAGAATTAAGGAAAAAATCCTTAGGGATTTTTGAATAAAAAGTGTATCTCACTAATTTAATTTTAAGTTTTGCTATGCAAAACCTCCTTAATTTTTCATTCTTAATTTTTCACTCTTAATTTTTTAAAATGATGTCTGCGACCTTAACTACGTCTCCGGCACCTACAGTTAAAACAATATCATCTTTTTCTACTTTAGATTTTAAGTAATTTGCGGCTTCTTCATGACTATGAACGTTTATGCATTTAAGGCCAGTAGATCTAATTGCATCTCCTAATTCCTCAGATGAAACAAGTCCTGTATCTTTTTCTCTTGCTGCATAGATGTCCATAAGTAACAGCTCATCTGCTTCATTAAAGCAAGTAGTAAAGTCATTAAATAAAGTTTTTGTTCTAGTAAAGGTATGAGGTTGGAATACTGCATAGATTTTCTTATTAGGTATTAACTTAGCAGTATCTAATGTAGCTTTGATTTCAACTGGGTGATGAGCATAATCATCTATAATAGTAGCGCCGTTAAATTCACCCTTATATTCAAATCTCTTGTGAGCACCCTTGCATTCTTTTAATCCTTCAATGATAGATTCATATGGAAGGTTAAATATTAAGCCTACAGCTATAGTTGATAAGGCATTTAATACATTATGCTTACCAGTTGTACTTAAAGTTACTTCAAATAAGTCTTTGTTGTCCTTATTTACAGTAAAGGTAGCACAACCCTTATTATCAAATCTGATATTAGTAGCTCTAATATCACCTTCATTAATTCCGTATCTGATAACATTACATTTAGCTTTATCTAATACTTCTTTTACATTATTATCTTCACAGTATCCAATTAAATATCCATCTTCAGGAATTATATTAGAGAATTTCTCAAAAGTTTCTTTTATATGATTTAAGTCTCTATAATAATCTAAGTGATCAGCGTCAATATTTAAGATAATACCTATATATGGATAAAATTTTAAGAATGATTCCTTATATTCACATGCCTCAGTTAAGAAGTATTCGCTATCACCTATTTTAAAGTTACCATCAATAACATCTAATTCTCCACCTACCAATATAGTAGGGTCTAAATCAGCTTTTAAAGTTACATGAGATAACATTGAAGTACACGTAGTTTTTCCGTGAGTACCTGCAACAGCAACGTTGAACTTATGTCCTTTCATAATTAATCCTAAGAATTCAGCTCTATCTACTAAGGTAATGTTTTTATCCTTAGCTTCAACTATTTCAGGATTATCTGAAGGTATAGCAGCTGTATAAACTACTAAGTCAACATCTTTTAAGTTTTCTTTATTGTGACCTATGTAAATTTCAGCACCTTCAGCTTTTAACTTGTTAGTTAATTCTGACTCCTTAGAATCAGAACCAGATACTTTAAAACCTTTAGTAAGTAAAAGTGCTGCAAGACCACTCATGCTTATTCCACCAATTCCTATAAAGTGGACTTTTTTATTTATATCTCTATTAAGATCGAATAACAAAATATCAACTCCTTTATTTTTGAAAACAACATATTAATTTATTTCAAATAGGTTTCACTTTATAATTATATACAAATTTAAGAAAATGAACACATTAAAAAGCTATATATTCAATAATTTAGGCAATTTTTATGAAAAACTTCTATGGGAAAGATTAACAATACAACTTATTTGATTTGTAAATGATTAAAACCTATTGATATTGAGAAAAATATAGAATAAAATATGAATATTAGTATGATTAAATTTAAAAATAATTCGGAAAATTTTACAGATGTAGGTGATTAATTTTGGAAAAGTTAAGTAGAAATAGTAGGGTTGTTGCCATTACAAAAATATTAACTGAAAACCCTAATAAGGTTATTGGCCTTAATAAGTTTTCAGATTTATTAAATGCTGCTAAATCAACCATAAGTGAAGATATAGTTATAGTTAGAGAAATTTTAGAAAAATTAGAAATGGGTAAGGTTGAAACTATTGCAGGAGCAGCTGGGGGAATTAAGTATATTCCAGGAATAGAAAACGAAAGTAGAAAAAAGTTTGCTGAAGATTTATGCGAAATGTTAAAGGATGAAAGTAGAATAATACCAGGTAACTTTATTTATATGACAGATTTAATGTATAATCCACAAATTATAAGTAAAGCTGGAGTTATTTTATCTTCTGTTTTCTGTAATAAGGAAGTTGATTATGTAGTTACAGTAGAAACTAAGGGTATTCCTTTAGCTTATGAAGTAGCAAGGAATCTAGGCATCCCGCTAGTTATTATAAGAAGGGATAATAAAGTTACAGAAGGATCTACAGTTACTATTAATTATGTATCTGGAACTAGTGGAAGAATTCAACAGATGTCATTATCTAAGAAATCAATGAAGGTAAAAAGTAAATGTATATTCATTGATGATTTCTTAAGAGGTGGTGGAACTGCTGAAGGAATTAAGGATTTATTAAAAGAGTTTGAAAGCGAACTTATAGGTATTGGAGTACTAGTTGATAATATAAGTGTTGCTCAAAAAAGAGTAGAGGACTATATTTCAATTGTAGAACTTAAACACTTAGGAGAGTCGAAAAATTTAGAAGTGAAGCCTTCAAATTTGATTTTTGGATAGGATAAGGAAAGAAAACTACAATAAAGTTGCAAAATTTATTAAAAAATTAAAAAAATTTTAAAAAGTTTAAAATTTCAAGAGGATTTTTACAAATTTTATAGAATTTAATATCTATCAGAGCAACGGAGGTGTAGTGCAATGACAATAACTGATGTAAGAATTAGAAAGATAGCTTCAGATGGAAAAATGAAAGCTATAGTTTCTGTTACATTTGACAATGAGTTTGTAGTTCATGACATTAAAGTAATCGAGGGGCAAAATGGATTATTTATAGCAATGCCAAGCAGAAAGACACCAGATGGAGAGTTTAAGGATATAGCACATCCTATAAACACAGACACTAGAGAAAAGATTCAAACATCAATCTTGGAAGCTTATGAAAAGGCTAAGGTTGAAGATGAGTCAGAAACAATCGTTGGATAATGTAAGAAAAAAGAGTATATTGCAAAATTATAATAAAAATAATTTTGCAATATACTAAAGGGTAAATAGTTATTAAGATTAGGAATGTTTCACAAGGGATAAATAATTTGTGAGGCAGGCCTTTTTTTGTATACAAGGATTTAATTAAAGATTCTGGGATTATATAGGGAGAAATAAGGTTGAAATACTAACTTTAATACAATATAATAGAATGAGATGTTCACGAACGTTTTTTAAAAAAGTTACAAATTTGTCCTTAACATTTGACAGTGAGGTGTGTTTTTATGTATAAATGTTCATTAATATTAGCAGCAGGCCAAGGAAAAAGAATCAAATCAGATTTACCTAAGGTTTTACATAAAGTTGCTGGTAAAGAAATGGTTAATCATGTTATTGATACAATGAGAAAAGCTAGTATTGAAGATATAAATGTTATTATAGGTAAGGGAGCAGAGCTTGTAAAAGAAAAGACAGCTTCTAGAAATATAAGTTATTCATTACAAGAAGAGCAACTAGGTACAGGTCATGCTGTAAAGTGTGCTATTGATTTCCTAAAAGGGAAAAAAGGTGTAGTTGGAGTATTTGCAGGTGATGCACCTTTAATTAAGTCAGAAACAGTAGAAAAATTATTTGATTTACATATTTCAGGTAACAACGCAGCTACTTTATTAACTTCAATTGTTGAAGATCCAACAGGATATGGTAGAGTTGTTAGAAATGGCGATGATGTATTAAAGATAGTTGAGCATAAGGACTGTAATGAAGAAGAGCTTAAAATTAATGAAATGAATGCAGCTATTTACTGCTTTGATATAGAAAGTTTATTAAATTCTCTTGAAAAGTTATCTAATGATAATAATCAAGGTGAATATTATTTAACAGATGTTATAGGAATACTAAAAGAAGAAGGCAAGAAAGTAGGAGCTATAGAGATAGATTATGAAGAAACTATAGGTGTAAACTCTAGAGTACAACTTGCTGAGGCAGAAGAAATATTAAGACAAAGAATTAACTTAAAACATATGGAAAATGGAGTTACAATAATAGATCCAAGGTCAACATATATAGGTGATGACGTAGAAATAGGAAAGGACACTATTATTTATCCAGGGAATGTCATTGAAGGTAATACTAAAATAGGTGAAAGGGTAACTTTATATCCAAATTCACGTATAGAAAATAGTATTATTTTAAATAATGTAGAAATTCAATCTTCAGTTATAATAGATAGTAAAATCGGGGAAAGTACCACTGTTGGACCATTTGCTTATATAAGACCTGAGTCTGTAATAGGTAATAATGCAAGAATAGGTGATTTTGTTGAAATTAAAAAGTCTACTATAGGAAATAATACTAAGGTATCTCACTTAACTTATATAGGAGATGCTAAAGTTGGAGAGAACTGTAACTTTGGATGTGGAACAGTAGTAGTAAATTATGATGGAAAAGATAAGCATACAACAGTTATAGGAAATAATAGTTTCATTGGATGTAATACTAATTTAGTTTCACCAGTTAAAGTAGAAGATAATACTTATATTGCAGCAGGTTCAACAATAGTAAATGACGTGAAAGAAGGAGAACTTGCAGTTGCAAGGGCTAAACAAAGAAATATTGAAGGTTGGGTTAGTAAGAGAAAGCTTACTGATAAAAAATAATATATAAGTTGCAATAAAATTTTTACATTTTATTAATTTATACCTCATATTAAAACGTTAATAAATTGAAATAGCTTGACAACTTATATAAAAATTAAAAGATATATATGCTTTCAATTGATGTAGTTTACTTTAAAAGTATTTTTTACTTAAAGTAACATAAGTATTAAAAATGTAGATTACTTATTGAAACATATATAATAATAAACAAAAGTGCCAAAAATATTAAGGAGGTCCTCATATAATGATAACCCATGGAAAAGATATAAAGATATTTACTGGAAACTCACATCCAGAATTAGCAAAGGAAATTGCTGATATTTTAGGATTACCGCTAGGTAAGGCTAAGGTTTCTACATTTAGTGATGGAGAAATATCAGTTGATATAGGAGAAACAGTAAGAGGAGCAGATGTTTTCATAGTACAATCAACAAGCTCACCTGTAAATAATAACCTTATGGAACTATTAATAATGATAGATGCCTTTAAGAGAGCTTCAGCAGGAAGAATAACAGTTGTTATGCCATACTATGGATATGCAAGACAAGATAGAAAGGCTAAATCAAGAGATCCAATTACTGCAAAGTTAGTAGCTGATCTTTTAACTGCATCAGGTGCACATAGAGTATTAACTATGGACTTACATGCAGCACAAATTCAAGGATACTTTAACATACCTGTAGATCATTTATTAGGATCACCAATATTAGGACAATATTTTGTAGATAAAGGCTTTGATGATAGAGATGATGTTGTAGTAGTATCACCAGATTTAGGTAGTGTTACAAGAGCTAGAAAGTTTGCTGATAGATTACATGCTCCAATAGCAATCATTGATAAGAGAAGACCTAAAGCTAATGTTTCAGAAATAATGAATATAATTGGTGAAGTAAAAGGTAAGAGATGTATCCTAATAGATGATATGATAGATACAGCAGGAACTATTGCAAATGCCGCAAATGCTCTTAAGGACTTAGGAGCTACACATGTTTATGCATGCTGTACTCATGGAGTTTTATCAGGACCAGCTTTTGAAAGAATAAATAATTCAGCAATAGAAGAACTAGTTATGTTAAATACTATAAAATTACCAGAAAAAGATGATTTAGTTAAGTTTAAAGCATTATCAGTGGCTCCTTTATTTGCAGAAGCAATTAAGAGAATTTATGATGATGAACCAATAAGTAAGTTATTTGAAGTTTAATACATATTAGGATAAAAAGCCTCTAAAAAGCACAAACTTTTTAGAGGCTTATTAATTATAAAAAAGGAAAAAACAGTTAATAATCTGTTACAAATATTAATTATTATTTATAATTTATTTAAAAGTACTCATATTATTTTTAAATGAATTATAATAAAAACAAGGATGGTGTTAATATGGATAATAAGTTTGGAAAGATATTAATAGTAGATGATGATGAGAATATATGCGAAGTTATAAATATGTACTTGGTAAGCGCAGGCTATGATACGAGAAAATGCAATAATGGAAAAGAAGCTTGTAATTTATTTTCAGAATACAAGCCAGATATTGTATTACTAGATATAATGCTTCCAGGTATGGACGGAATAGAAGTATTAAAATGGATTAGAAAAAATAATGAAATACCTGTAATTATGCTTACAGCTAAAGGTGATACTTTTGATAAGGTGTTAGCATTAGAAATTGGTGCTGATGATTATATAGTAAAGCCTTTTGAGCCTAAGGAATTACTAGCTAGAGTTAAGGCTGTTATGAGAAGATACAACTATGATGAAAAAGATACAGAACTAATAACTTTTTCTGATTTAACAGTAGATTCAGCTTCATATAACGTAGTATATAAAGGTGAAGAAATAAAGATGCCACCAAAGGAATTTGAACTTCTTCACTATTTAGCAAGTAATAAAAATAAAGTCTTCACTAGAGAACAATTGCTTTGTGAAGTTTGGGGATATGATTATCCAGGAGACTCAAGAACTGTTGATGTACATATTAAGAGATTAAGAGAAAAAATAAATGGTGGAGAGAACTGGCAAATTGAAACAGTTTGGGGAGTAGGATATAAATTTGAGGTGAAATAGATGAGGAAAAAGGGGTTAATTTATAAGTTATTACTTACCTTTTCCTCTATTACTGCAGCAGTTATGATTTTAGTAGGAATGTTTTTATCTACTTGGATAAATAGGGAGTACTCTAGGGAGGAGTTAGAAAGAACTGCAAGATATATAGAAATTGTAGAAGAAGCTACTTCTGAATTTTTAAATAAAAATAATGAAGTAGGCTATGAAGACTTAAAAAATACTATGAAAATTATCAAAGTATCTGTAGAAATGGATTCTATAATCGTAGATAATCAGGGATATGTTTATGCAGTTTCAGATGAAAGGTTAGATTACTTAAAGTATTCCAAGTTAGATATTAAGGATAGCGATATGAAGTTATTAAAATCAGGAGAGATGCTTCAACATAATTTTATAAGAAGGGATGATGAAGTTAAGGGGACAGCATATTTAAAACCTTTGTTTAGTAATAATAATTTTAATGGAGTAATTATATTAACTAAGCCTATATCATCTGTAAATGCTTCCAATTTATATACTATTATATGGCTTTCAGTTTTAAGTGCAGTTATATTATCTAGCATAGTAGCCTATTACTTTGCTAAAAAAATATTAATTAAGCCTTTATCTGAAATTAATAATGCAGCTAAGAAGCTAGCACAAGGTGAAGTGGAAAAAAGAGTTTATATAGATTCTCAAGATGAGATAGGAGATCTTGCCGAATCCTTTAATATAATGGCTGAATCACTAGAGAAGGTAGATACTGTTAGAAGGGAATTTATATCAAATGTATCTCATGAGATTAGATCCCCAATTACTTCAATTAAGGGATTTGTTACAGGAATTATTGATGGAGTAATTCCAAGGGATAAAGAAAATTATTACTTAAATATAGTTAATGATGAAGTAAGTAGACTTTCAAGACTAGTAACAGATTTACTAGATATATCATCTATGGAGTCGGGGAAATTTAATCTTAACATTATAAGAATGGATATAAATGAAATAATAACACTTTGTACTTTGAATTTAGAAGGAAAAATAAAAGAAAAGAATATTAAGGTAGACGTTATATTTAATAAAAATCATGAATACTGTCTAGGTGATAGAGATAGGATTATTCAGGTTGTTACTAATATTTTAGAGAATGCTATTAAATATGGAAGGGAGCAAGGGGGAAGAATTCAAATTGAAACCTATGCTAAGGGAGATCACATATATGTAAGCATTTTTAATAATGGACCTAATATTCCAAGAGAAGATATTAATAAAATTTGGGAAAGATTTTACAAAACAGACAAATCAAGAACAAATAAAATTAGTACAGGTCTAGGATTATCAATAGTAAGGCTGATATTAACTCAACATAACCAAGATATATGGGTTAATAATATTCAAGGTAAAGGAGTTAAATTTACTTTTACTCTAAAAAGAGAAGAAAAATAGATAAAGTATTGTATGGGGTGATGAGGATGAAATATGATGAAAATTTAAATGAAAATGAAGATTTATATGATGATAATCGTCCTCCAATACGATTTAAAAGAAAAAAGGCTAAGGCTAACTTAATTATATTTTTTAAAAGTATTGTTTTATTCATTATAGTTGGAATGTTTGGAGCTTTATCTGCAAGTATATTAGTTGAGTTTAAATATAATAATTTAAATAAGGTTCTGCAAGAAAGAAATAATATTATTGTTGATTATTCTAGTCTAATAAATAATGTTAAGGATTCAATAGTAACTATTGCTTCAGATAAGAATTATTTAATGGAAAATAGGTATATTGAAGGGAATTCTACTGGAATTATAATAGAGAATAACGGAAGAATACTAACTAGTTATTCTAAAGTTAAAGAAATGAAGGATATTTATGTTAAGGTTCCAGGAGGAGGCACTGATCCGATAAAAGCAGATTTAGTAGTTTTCAATGAGGATATAGATGTAGCAATAATACAAATAGTTTATAATGGTAAGCTAAAACCTATTAGGTTTGCCTCAAAGGAAGAGAAAATTGTAGGTGAAAGAATTGTATTAATTAGTAACTCTGTAGGAGATAGCTATATAGATAATATTATACCTGGAATTATAACTTCAATTAATAGAAGCATAGAAGTAAATAATACAGAGTATAGTTTAATGGAAGTAAATACACCTATTACAGAAGTTAACACTGGTGGACTTATATGTAATTTAAGTGGGGAACTTATAGGATTTGCTAGTGAGAAGGTAAATGATGCTATGAACAGAAAAGATATGTACTATATAGCGGATTTCACATCATTAGATGAGATTATTAAATCTACTAATGGAATAAAAGATATATTAGGAATTATTGAAGGGGGTTTTAGTGAAAATGAAGAGCTTGATGATGCTATAGGGTTGTATGTGACTAGAATAAAAAAAGATAGCTCATCTTATAAGGCAGGATTAAGACCTACTGATATAATACTAGAGATAGATGGGTATAATATAAGTGATATTAATGAAATATATAGAATATTAGATGAAAAGAATAATAATGATATACTTAAATGTAAAGTTATGAGATCTGGAAAAATAATAGAATTAGAAATAGAATTAGGAAACATAAAAAAATAGTAACTCTTTAGTTGCTATTTTTTTTAAAGGACTTTTATTATTGTAAAAAACTAGTATAATAATAAATATGCCAAATAAACAATAGGAGGAAAGAGCTATGTTTTTAGTTGTAGGCCTTGGCAACCCAGGGGATAAGTATGATGGAACTAGACATAATATTGGATTTGAAGCTATAGATTACATTTCAAGCAAGTATAATATAGATGTTACTAGGGTAAAATTTAAAGGTGTAATTGGAGAGGGATTTATAGGTGGAGAGAAGGTCATACTTTTAAAGCCAACAACATATATGAATTTAAGTGGAGAAAGTGTTAGGGAAGCAATGAGCTTCTATAAGTTAACAGAAGAAGATATCGTTATAATTTATGATGATATTAGCTTAGAAGTTGGTAAAATAAGAATAAGAGAAAAGGGAAGTGCTGGTGGGCATAATGGAATTAAAAGTATAATTTCTAATATAAACACAGATGTATTCCCAAGAATTAAGATTGGTGTAGGACAACCAACTGGTGATTTAGTTTCTCATGTTTTAGGAAGATTTAGCAAAGAAGAATCAGAGGATTTAAAAGAAGTTATAGAAGTTTCTTCAAAAGCTGTTGAAATAATAATGAAAAGTGGAACAAAAGATGCAATGAATGAATTAAATGGATTTAAGCTATCAAAAAAAGCATAGTAAGGATGGTGTATTTTAATGAGATTAAAGGGAGTATTGCAGCCCTTAAGTGAAAACTCTACTTTTAATGAAATAATATCTAGCATTAAAAATAAAAAGTATCCAATTAGTATAAATGGATTATCTGATTCGGGTAAAAGTTATGAAATATATGGTATTTTTGAAAAAATAGATTCCTCCATGGTGATATTAACTCACAGTGACATGGAGGCTAAAAACATATATGAGGACCTAAGTTTTTATACAAATGATATATATTATTTTCCTGCAAAGGAAGTGGTTTTTTACAATATAGATGCTATTTCAGGTGATTTAAGATGGGCTAGGTTAAAAGTGATAAAAGAGATGATGAAGGATTCTAAGAAGATAATAGTAACTTCGATAGATTCTCTTACTTCAGTTTATACACCTAGAGCATTATTTGAAGAATATAATTTTGAATTAAAGGTTGATGATGAAGTTGATTTTAAAGCTTTAAGTCAAAAATTATTAGAATGTGGATATGAAAGAGTGGAAGCCGTTGAAGGTAAGGGAGAATTCTCCTTAAGAGGGGGAATATTAGATGTCTTCCCGCCAACGACTACTTATCCATATAGGATAGAGCTTTTTGGTGATACTATAGATTCTATAAGAACTTTTAATACTGAATCACAGAGAAGTATTGAAAAGGTTGACATGATGGAAGTGTTTCCTGCTAAAGAAATTATATTAAATGAAGAAGCCTTAAATAGAGGAAAAGAAAGCATTTTAAAGGAATTTGAAGAAATTAAGGGTAAGGGAAGTTCTGATAAGGAGAGAATAGAGAAGCTTGAAAAAATAGTAAAAGCTAATATAGAAGCCTTAACTGAATTACTTACTTTTGAAACTGTAGATAGTTATTTGCCATACTTTTATGAAAAGCCAAATAGCTTTTTTGACTATGTAGAAAATTATACATATGTTGTAGATGATATTAAAAAATGTGAAGGTAAACTAGAGAGTTGTTACTTTGAGTTTATTGAGAACTATGAAGCTTTCCTACAAAGGGGAGGTATATTGCCGTCTCAAAATAGACTCTTAATAGATAAGAATGATTTATTAGAAAGATTAGATAATCAAAAAGTTATAACTTTAGATGTTTTTGAAGCTAACAGCAATTTCTTAACACCTATTTCAAAATATAATGTTAATGCATTAACATTAAATAGTTATCAAGGTCAATTAGATTTATTAATTGAAGATATTAAGGAAAAGAAGGAAAAGGGATTCAAAACTATTATCTTATCTGGTACAAGAACAAGAGGAGAAAGACTTGTAAATACATTAAGAGATAGAGAAATAGAAAGTTCTTACAGAGAAGATATACAATCTATAGAGTTTGGAGAAGTAGTTATTACATTTGGTAATCTTTTAAAAGGTTTTGAGTATCCAGATTTAAAAATATGTATTATATCAGATAAAGACGTATTTGGAGAAGCTAAAAGAAAAATTTCCAACAGAAAGAGTCAGAAAAAAGGCGTAGGAAAAATAAAGAGCTTTGCAGAATTAAAACTTGGTGATTATGTAGTACATGCAAATCACGGAGTTGGCGTGTATAAGGGGATTAAACAAATAGAAGTAGGGGGACATAAGAGAGATTACTTAGATATAGTTTATGATAAAGGTGACAAGCTATATGTTCCTGTAGATCAATTAGATTTAGTTCAAAAATATATAGGTAGTGAGGGGAAAACTCCTAAGGTAAATAAATTAGGAAGTAACGAGTGGACTAAAGCTAAGGCGAAGGTTAAGAAATCAATAAATGAAATAGCTGAAGATTTAGTTAAGTTATATGCTACAAGGGCTACTCTTAAAGGATATAAATTTAGTAAAGATACAGAATGGCAAAGACAATTTGAAGATGAGTTTCCATTTGAAGAGACTCCAGATCAATTAACATCATTAGAAGAAATTAAGGCAAACATGGAATCAGATAAGCCTATGGATAGACTTTTATGTGGTGATGTTGGATATGGAAAAACTGAAGTTGCAGTAAGAGCAGCATTTAAAGCAGTAATGGATGGAAAGCAGGTAGCTTTCTTAGTTCCAACTACTATTTTAGCAGAGCAACATTATAAAAATATGCTTAAAAGATTCTCAGACTTCCCAGTTAAGATTGATATGATTAGTAGGTTTAGAAGTGCTAAAGAACAAAAACTTACATTGCAGGCAGCTAAGGAAGGGAATGTTGATATAGTTATTGGAACCCATAGATTAGTTTCTAAGGATATAGTATTTAAGGATTTAGGTCTATTAATAATAGATGAGGAACAAAGATTTGGAGTTGCTCAAAAAGAAAAAATTAAGAGTCTAAAGAAAAATGTAGATGTATTGACTTTGAGTGCGACACCTATTCCAAGAACTCTTCATATGTCTTTAACTGGAGCTAGGGATATTTCTGTTATAGAAACTCCACCAGAAGAAAGATATCCGATACAAACTTACGTAGTTGAGCAAAATGATCAGCTTGTTAGAGATGCTATATTAAGGGAAGTAAATAGAGAAGGCCAAGTTTACTATGTTTATAATAGAGTTGATAGCATAGATGCTATGGCTAAGTATATTAGTGAACTAGTACCTGAGTGTAAAGTTGGAATAATTCACGGACAGATGACTGAAAGACAGTTAGAAAAAGAAATGATTAGTTTTATGAATAGAGAGTATGACATTCTAGTATGTACAACTATTATAGAAACTGGAATAGATATACCTAATGTTAATACTATGATAATTCACGACTCTGATAAAATGGGATTATCTCAGCTATACCAATTAAGAGGTAGAGTAGGAAGATCAAATAGAATAGCCTATGCATACTTTATGTACACTAAAGATAAGGTTCTAACAGAAGTAGCTGAGAAGAGGCTTAAGGCACTTAAGGACTTTACGGAACTTGGATCAGGATTCAAAATAGCCATGAGAGACTTAGAAATAAGGGGAGCAGGAAATATGATGGGTTCAGCTCAACATGGACATATGGCTGCTATAGGGTATGATTTATACTGTAGGATGTTAGAAGATACTATTAAGATAGTTAAAGGTGAAATTGAGAAGGAACCGATTGAAACAACAGTAGATATTAAGGTTGATGCATATATACCTGGAACGTATATTGAAGATGAAATTCAAAAAATTGAGGTTTATAAAAAGATTGCTGCAATAGATGGACTAGATGACTATATGGATATTAAATCAGAGCTTGAGGATAGATATTCAGAGATTCCAGAACCAGTATATAACTTAATGGATATAGCTTATATAAAGGGTAGGGCAAAGCAACTTTCTATAGAAGAAGTTAAAGAAATGCCAAAGGAAATTAGATTTATTTTTGCTGATGGAGCAGGTAATATAAATAATGTATATAAGAATTTATTAGAAAACCATAAGGATAAGGTATTCTTAATGTTTGGAGAAAAGCCATACTTTGCAGTAAGACTATCAGAAATTAAAAAAGAAGGCATGCTAGGACTATTTAAAGAGATGCTAGATAACTTAATTAAAAATATTTAAAGTTAATTTAAAAAATTGAATAACTGTCACAATATTGATATACTATTGATGTACAATTATAGGGATTAAAACAAATTATATAGAAATGAGGGAACATCATTGATTAGAATTAAAAAATTAATAGCTGTAGGAGCCTTAAGTATTTTTGCTTTTTCAGCTGTAGGTTGTGAAATGATTCAAAGAACACCTGAATCAATTAAAAAAACAGTTTTAGCTAAGGTTGGAGATTTAAAAGTTACAAGGGGAGAAGTTGATGAAATAGCAGATCCTTATTTAAGCCAATATGGTTCAGATTATGATACTAATCCTGATTTGGCAGAACAAGTTAAGGCTTTAAGAACTCAAGCACTAAATCTTTTAGTTGAGCAAAAGATTATGATTAAGAAGGCTGAAGAGCTTGGTGTGGAACCAACTCAAGAAGAAATAGATGCAGGTGTTACAGAATATATTGAAGGCTTAAAAGAAAGCTTAGGTGGTGAAGAGGCTTTTAATAAAGCATTAGAAGATATTGATTTAACTTTAGAAGAATATACAGCTAAGTTAAATGAAAGTATTAAAAATAATCTTGCAACAAATAATGTTACAGAAGAAATATTTAAGGATATAAATATTACAGATGATGAAATAAAGACTTATTATGATTCACACTTAGATAGCTTTAAGGAAGCTAATGTATCACACATTCTAATCAAGGATGAAGAAACTGCTAAAGAAATAAGAGAAAGAGCAGCTAATGGCGAGGACTTCGCAGCTTTAGCTAAAGAGTTTTCTGAAGATACTGGAACTAAAGAAAATGGTGGTAGCTTAGGTGTTACAACTTATGATACAACAAAGTATGTTACAGAATTTACAGATGCCTTTAAGAAGTTAAAAGATGGTGAAATTTCTGATCTTGTAAAGAGTGATTATGGATATCATATAATTAAAGTTACTGATTATAAAGAAAAGTCATTAGATGAAGCTAAGGATACTATTAAGTCTAGCTTAGAAAATGAAAAGAAAAATGAATTATATACAACTACTATAGAACAATGGAAAAAAGATCTTAAAGTTAAAACATATGAAAAAAGACTTTAATTAATAATTAAT
>NZ_JAWGSV010000044.1:0-16659 GCF_032552055.1 Clostridium sp.
ATTTATATCCTCCATATCAAGGTTAGGTTGTATTGCCATATTTATACCATTAGCTATTACTTTAGATAAAGATTCGACTACAGTATCTACTTCTTTTGGAGTTACCATTAAATCACCGAAAGAAGGATTTAATATTTCTCTAATTAAATTATTTTTCTCCATTTTATCCATAGAGCTTAACATCTTGTAAAATTCAGTACCACTCTTAGCTTGCCTTGATAATTCATCTATTACTAAATCTATTGTGTCATTAGCTATTGTTGCCGCATGGACTACTGTAGGTACTCCTATTGCAATTACTTTAACACCTAAAGATTCCTCGTTAATCTTCATCCTATGATTTCCAACTCCAGCTCCAGGTGATATTCCACTATCGCTAATTTGAATAGTTCTATTTACCCTCTCTAGCTTCCTTGATCCTAAAGCATCTATGCATATTACAAAGTCAGGCTTTACTCTGTCCACTAAGCCTTTTATAACTTCTCCAGTCTCTATCCCAGTAATACCAAGGACTCCTGGTGAAATGCAACATACTGGTCTAACAGAGTCATCTATAGCATCAGGCATTACTTGTTTTAAATGCCTTGTAACCATAATTTTTTCAGTAACTCTTGGTCCCAAAGCATCTGGAGTAACATTCCAATTACCAAGTCCAACTACTAATGCAGTCTTTTCTTCTGGTGCATCTATAAGTCTTACTAAAACATTATCCACAACCTTTGAAACCTTATCCATAGTTTCCCCATCATAATGTGTAATTTCTGGGAAATCTATTGTGATATAATTTCCTTTAGGTTTACCAAGTTCTTCCCCTGCTTCATCACTTTCAATAGTTACAGTAGTAATTTTGATATCATCTTCAAATTCCTCATCTACTATAACTCCATCAGCTTCTCTTTTATTTTCCTTAGTATACATATCTCGTGCTTCAATTGCTAAATCAGTCCATACATTATTCATATTTACCTCCATAAAAACTATTATCCCTTTTATTTTTCCTTAATGTTTCAATTTAATACTTGAACTTATAAAGTTTCAATGATATAATCTAGTATGTTAAAAACGAACTCGAACGCAGATTTCCCCAAAGCTGCAAAAGAGGCCCTATAAAATTATTAAGGGGGTGAATTTGAAATGGCAAACATTAAATCAGCGAAAAAGAGAATAAAGGTTACTGAAGCTAAAACTGCTCAAAACAGAATGGTTAAATCAGCTTTAAAAACTGCTGTAAAGAAGTTTGAAGTAGCTGTTGCTGCAAAAAACGTAGAAGAAGCTAACGTTCTTTTCCCTAAAGCTGTTAAAGCTTTAGACATGGCTGCTCAAAAAGGAGTATGTCACAAGAACATGGTAGCTAGAAAGAAATCAAGATTAGCTGCAAAGTTAAACGCTATGGCGTAATCAAATAAGAAGCCGACCCTAAGGTCGGCTATTATTTTATCTATTTTAACATGAAAATTTTGAAAATCATTAATTCCATTTCCATATTTTTATCAACACCAGATGTCTTTAATTTATTTTCTGTATCTAAACAAATCTTCATTAATTCTTGTAATTGCTTTACAGTAAATTTATTACATTGATTTATTAATTTCTCACAAACAAAGGTAGGTAACTTAAATTTTCCTGATATATTATTAATATTTTCTCCGTTTTGAACAAATATCTTTATTTCATATAATCTTTTGAAATTATTTGCAATATTTGATATTATAAGCATATGCTGATCACTTGTAGAAAGCAATTCATTAAGTAATTCTAAAGTTTTTTCTACTTTTCTTTGAGAAATAAAGTCTATTAAATCAAATATATCATCTTCACTAGAATTTAAAATAAGTTTATCTATATCACCTCTAGTAATTTGTCTACCATCTGCATAAGATATTAACTTATCTATCTCTCTTTTTATTATATCGAAGTTATGCTGAACCTTTTCTGCAAAGTATCTAAGTTCAACTTTTCCAATTTCTTTTCCTTTTTCTTTAAATATCTCTTCAACCTTTTTATAGTATCTATCTTTCTTTAACTTATCAAAATAAACTACTTTAGTTAACTTTTCTAGAGATCTTATCTTACTACTTTTTTTAGGTGTATCTCTTTTATCATTAAATAAATAATACATTACCAGTATTGTATATGGAGGCAGATCCTTTAAATATTTTAAAACTTCATTATATAATTTAGTTAAAGAAGCATCACATTTATCCTTTAAAAAATTACTTCTATACACAACCACAACTTTCTTTTCTCCCATAAAAGGCATAGTTTCACATGCATTCATAATATCATCAAAAGTAGTAGTTAAGCCATCTAGTCTTATATAGTTTAAATCTAAAAGACTTTTATCTATAGATTTATCTACTATTAAATTTACTCCTTCTTTTATTAATTCTTCATCTAACCCACAAAATATATAAGAATTTTCTATTTTTCCTTTTTTTATTTCACCTTCTAAAATATCAAAATCTATCAATTTAATCTACCTTTCCTAATTAAAAACTAAAACATCATTATTAAATAAAATTATTTTGCTATAGCTACTATATTTGCAATCTATTATATCATAATTAGACGTAATTTTCCCTTTGGATAAATTAATTAAATATTCTTTATTATTATAACTTAATATCAAATTATTTTTATCCCTATAAATTTTTCCTCTATCTTTTAAGTTAATTACATTAAAGTCTTTATTTATATTATTAGATAAAGAAATCTTTTTATATTTTTCAATATTGATTCCCTTTTTCAGAAGAACTATCTCTTTTTCTCCTTTATAACTTATAGTTACTACACCTTCCTTATAATATTCTATTTTAGGTATAGGACTATAGATATTAACTACAAGGTAGACTAAGAATATTAAATTAAAATAAATTGCTCTTTTATAACCTCTCTTATAAAAATAAGCTGATATCATAAGAATTATATATGCAACTGCCATTAAATCATTAAGATAAAAAGACTTTGGTAAAAATACTAATAGTTTTTCTGATAAATAATCTATCCCTAAAGTTGAATAATAGAGAAGAAAACTTAAATAATTAAATATTATAGGTACCTTATAAAATAAAACAATAACATTTCCTAATATAACTATTACGTTAATTAATGGAATTAATATTAAATTCCCTAATAAAAATCCTATAGAAAATTCTCTAAAATACAATATCATTAATGGTATACTGAAAGCTTGGGCAGAAAGGGAAATTGCCGTTCCTTCCCTTAAAGCTTTCGGTAATTTATATAACTTCTTATTTAAATCCTTATTAAATACTATTATTCCTAAGGTTGCTATAAAACTTAACTGAAAGCCTATTTCAAATATGCTATAGGGCTTATATATAATTAATATTATTCCAGCTAAAGATAGCGAGGCAATTGGATTATAATTCCTCTTAAATCTAGGTGCAAGGCTTAATATAAGTAGCATTATATAAGATCTAACTGTTGATGCTGCAGCTCCAGTAAAAAGCACATAAAATATTGAAACTAAAATAGCAGTTTTTTCTCCTAATAACTTCTTTAGTAATGAATACACAAGAGCCATATGTAATCCAGATACAGATATAGCGTGTAATACCCCTAAATTCTTCATTACATCCTCATCTTCTTTATCTAAAAATTCATCATATCCAAAAGCTATAGATGTTACTAATGCTGCCCTTCTTCCCCCTATTTTTTCTTTAATTTTATTAAATATATCTTCTCTAACTTTATAGAGCCTTCCCTTTATATCTAAAGACATTATCTCTATACTTTTTAAGTTATAATCTCCAACAGTACCCTTTTCTATATTAGCATCATATATAAACTCTCCTACTGCCTCTATCTTGCTTCCAATACTAACATCCCCTATGTCCCCAGATAAATATACCTTTCTACCTTCTATCTCTCCTAGGCCGCCATAGCCGTATGTTTTTAATATCCTCACTACTTCTCTATTTTCAAATTCTATATTATAGTAAATAGAATTATTTATTATCGGTATTATAAAAAATAAGGATAACAGTATATAAAAAAATCTTTTTTCAGTTATTGACATAAAAATATAGTAAATAAAAAAACAGCCAACAATTAATATTGCTAGCCATTTATTTTTATATATTAATAAAAAAGAAATCGATGATAGAATAAAGGCAATAAATATATGCAGCAGAATATTTTCCTTGTTCTTATTATACAAATGGCTCACCTCATTTAAAGTCTTACCACTTTCTAATAATTAAACCTCCTAATAAGAAAATAAATAATAACCAAGCTGATATTATTAAAATTACAGGAGTAAAGGCTATCTTATATATAAATAATACTGCTACTATAGATAAAACATATGCTAATATTACAACTAATAATAGCTTAAGTCCGCTTAAATTGCCTTTAGAGAATACCTTGCTATTAATAATAACATCTATTATACTCATACCCCCTAATAAAAATAAGGCTATTAAACTGTAACTTTCTTTTAAAAAGTATATTGCAAAAGATGGAATTATAATAAATAACAAGGCTCTTAAAATTAGTTTCTTGTTACTATGTTCTTCCTTACCATAAAGAGCATTAATTAATATTACTGGAGTTACTATAATTAAATTTATTAATGCTATATAGTATTCCTTTTCTAAATTTCCTGATGTAAAAAAGTACTGGAAATTAAGCATTAAAATTTCTGATAATACTATTAAAGTATAAAAAGTTATTCCTCTTTTTATCCCTTCTTCAACTTCAGTATATCTCTTTCTTAAATTAAAAAATGATTTTATACTACTTTCTTCAGTATGAATATCAGCAATCTTTTTAAGCAACATAGAAAAGCTTTCTTTTGCTATTCCAACCTTAGCTAAACTAACTAATGATAAGTCTCCTAATGTTTTACCTTCAGCTACAAAATTATATCCATCACTATTATATAAAGAAACTATCTTGTTTTTCATCTCAGGGCGTACTCTACAATATATTCTAGCTTTAGAAACTACACTAACTAATTCTTCATCACTTAATTCTTGTAGTTCAACTCCTGATGTAACTTGATCTTCATTTGAAATCAGACCAATTCGTCTTCCAAAGACCTCTGCTTGAAACTTATTATCTTCAGTAAAGATAACTGGTAGAATTCCATCATCTAAAATATTTTTTATATCTTCTCTAGCATCATCAAATAATGGATTTTCTAAAGCAATTATTCCTACAAAGACTAAATTACTTTCTATATTTTCATAAGGTGAAGGTTCATAATTAAAACTCCTATAAGCAAACCCTTCAGTAAGTAGCCCTTCTCTAGAGAAATTTAAATCTGCAAGCTTTATTTTGATTATGTCTTCAGATGTTAATTCTCTTTCTATTCCATTAATAAGTATATGAGTACAATTACTTAAAAGGCTTTCCAAATCTCCTCTAGAGTTAGCTCTATATCCCCTCTTAGTTTTATTTACTGTAGTTATTATATCCTTACTTGAAGACCTATGAAGTTCAAATCTTCTTCTATTTGAAACATCCATACTTCCTTTATGAATAGAATGCTCCATTCCATACCTTGCATAAGCAACTTCATACATATTTCCTTTAATCCAATTATTATCATTATTAGACTTTGCATTATTACAAATAACTGAAATATCTATAAGTCTTCTTAAATTAATATCTCCTGAATCAATCTTATTAGAACTGTATATTTGATCATTACTATATAGCTTGTTTACATACAACTCATCCTTACTTAAGTTACCTATCTTTTCTAAGAATAAAATCTTAATGTTCTTAGATAGCTCTAAAACAGAAAAATTATTTATTGTAATCTTATCTTCTTCATATATCTTTTTTCTTATAAACTTCCCATAATAAATTATTATGAAAGGTATTAATATGCTAGTTATTGCAAATATCCCCTGAGCAAGAAGTACTATCTTATCAGTAAACTTACCTGGAAAAACTAGCATTAAGTTAACATGTACCAATATAAGACATAAGGCTATATTTAATACTTTGTTTTGAAGTTTTTTTATAATTAAGTCTTTTTTTTCATTTGTATTATTTATTATTTTTACTAATTTACCTAATTGAGTATTATTACCTACCTCAACTACTACACCTTTACCTTGTCCATTTTTTATTACTGATCCTCTAAAAAGCATATTATTAATTTCACCTATGCTACTAACATCATCTTCCATCTTAACAGAGTACTTTTCCTTAATGAAATTATCTCCCGTTACTCCTCTTTCATCTACTTTAATATCTTCTGAATCTATAATTCTAATATCTGCAGCTATTATAGAGTTTTTTCTAAAATATACTATATCTCCTTTTACAAGAGACTCTGCTTCAACTAGCTTTTCTATACCCTCCCTAAGTACTAATACTTGAGTAGTGTTTAAGTTTTGAAGAATTTCGATCTCCTTTTCTTTAAATACATCATGATATATTTTCATAATTAAAATAAATAAAATCAAACTTGACGTAATTATTGCCATAGGATAAAGGTTGTAATATAAGAAAAATCCTATAACTATTATAAATACATATAAATACCTTTGTTTTAATATTTCTAACAATAAATTTAATAAAGCTTTTTTATACGGAAGTGAAAGCTTATTTCCTTCTACCTCTCTTCTTATATTGCATTCAGCTTCATCTAGACCCTTATGTACATCACTTCCTAAATCCTCTACTACATTAATCCATGCATTTTTATAATAAGCTCTCATGACCCTCCTCCTTTCTTAACCCCATAGAATATCTATAATATGAATATAAACCATCTATTACTATATTTCGATATATAATAAAACAACCTAACACTTATAGTATAAGTTGTTAGATTGTTTTTTAAAAGAATTTTTTCAATATATACATGCTTCAATTAATAACTTACATCTTATATTTCAGCTTTTTGTCTTCGGATTAAATATTAAAGCCATAAGATATCCAAAGAAAATTGCAGCTGTTATTCCCGCTGCTGTACCTGTTATTCCTCCAGTAAAGGCTCCTAGAAGGCCTTGTTCTTTAACAGCTTTCATAGCCCCTTTAGCTAGAGAATTACCAAAGCCAGGTAAAGGAATAGTGGCTCCTGCCCCTCCAATTTCTACTAATTTATCATATATTCCAAAAGCACCAAGTATAACTCCGCTAGTTACAAATATCACTAATATCCTAGCAGGCGTTAATTTAGTTGTGTCCATCAATATTTGACCTATAACACATATAATACCACCTACAATGAATGCACTTACATAAGTCATAGTATTATCTCCTTCCTATTTGTTAAACTCTATAGCAACAGCATGAGCTATTCCTGGAATACTTTCACCTTGCAGCGATGATGTAGTACTCATTAATGCACCAGTTGATACTAATAGCATGCTTTTTAATTCTTTTCTAATCATTTTTTTATAAAAGTATCCACAGGAAACCACTGCAGAGCATCCACATCCACTGCCACCTGAATCAGTGTTTTGCAATGTATCATCATATATCATATCTCCGCAATCAAAATAGTTTTCTCTAATGTCATATCCGTATTCTAATAATAGTTTGCTTATAATTTCCTTACCTACCTTACCTAAATCCCCAGTTACTATTGCATCATAAAATTTAGGTTCTCTTCCTGTATCTTTAAAATGTCTTGAAATTGTATCTACTGCAGCTGGAGCCATAGCTGCTCCCATATTATTAGGGTCCTTAATTCCATAGTCTTTAACTACACCAGTCGTAATATGAGTTACTTCTGGAAAATCTCCTTCTTTAGCTAGAACCATTGCTCCTGCACCAGTTACTGTCCATTGAGCTAAGGGACTCCTTTGAGCTCCATACTCTAAAGGAAATCTAAATTGCCTTTCTGCTGAACTAAAATGTGAAGATGTTGCTGCAACAACATAATTTGCAAAACCACCATCCATCATCATAGAAGCAACACTTAAAGATTCTGACATAGTAGAACATGCCCCATACAATCCAAAGAATGGTATATTAAGCTTTCTTGCTGCAAAAGAAGAAGATGTTAATTGATTTAATAAATCTCCTGCAAATAGATAATCCACATCCTCTTCTGTTAAATCCGCCCTATTAATTGCTGCTGTAATTGCTGTATATATCATTTCACTTTCAGCCTTTTCAAAACTCTCTTTACCATATAAATCATCATTTAATATCTCATCAAAGTATTTACCTAAAGGTCCCTCCCCTTCTTTTGGACCAACTATTGAATAAGTAGCAACTATCTTTGGAGGTTTATTTAATTTTACTGTTTGCTTACCAAGCTTTTTTGTATTAGTATTTTCCATAATAAATTTCACCTTTCTTATGTAAACAGTTGAATAATATAATAAATAACTCCTACTATCACTGAGCTACCTATTCCATAAACTAAAACTGGACCTGCAATTGTAAACATCTTTGCTGCTACCCCAAAAACAAAGCCCTCTTGTTTAAATTCTATAGCTGGAGCAACTATTGCATTAGAGAATCCTGTTATAGGTACTACAGTCCCAGCTCCAGCAAACGTTGCTATCTTGTCATATATTCCAACTCCAGTTAATAATGCCCCTAAAAATACCATTATTATTGGAAGGATCATTTTTATATCATCTTCTGGAAAACCATATTTTATCAATAACTCTTGAAAGATTTGACCTAGTGTACAAATAGCTCCTCCAACTAAAAAAGCTCTAGAACAATTTCTAGCTATTTTAGGCTTTGGATTAGTTTGCTCTGCAATAGTTTGAAACTTTTCTTGTATCTGCTTTTCTGTAGGTCTTTTTTTCTTTACCATAATAATTCTCCTTTCAAATATTTATCCGATCACTACCATTGCTAACACTCCCACCTTATATAAGTGGGAGCTAAGCACTGCTACGTGCCTGGATTAGTTCTTCTAACCTTCAGATTGAGCACGGGGTATTCCTGTTAAGAGAACTCCACCTGAAGATAAGAATCACTTTATAAGTTTATTATTCCACTTTATACAAATATAACACTGGAATTTAATTGCAAATATATAATTACTCTTCCCCTTTAGATAAATTAAAAGTAAAGACTATATTCCAAAATTCAAATTAGTAATTAAGGGCAAATAAAAAAAGCCGTCATTGACAGCCTTTTTATTATACTTAATACGACAAATTTTTTATTTTAAATATACATTTATTCTTTTAATTTCTCTCTCATTATCACTAATACTTTCTTCTCAATTCTAGATACTTGAACTTGGCTAATTCCTAAAAGTTTAGCTACCTGCACCTGTGTTTTATCCTTAAAATATCTAAGCATAATTACTTGCCTTGACTTACTATCTAAGCTTCTGAGAGCTTCTTTTAAAGCAATTCTATTTATCATATCAGTATCATCTTCACCTTTTTCACTTAGCTTATCTATAAGTAAAACTGGTGCTCCATCATCTTGATGAATAGTATCATAAAGGTATTGCATGTTGACTGAAGATTCTATGGCAAACATAATTTCTTCTTTTTCAACTCCTGAATATTTAGATAGTTCTTCAATAGTAGGTTCTCTATCTAATTCTTTAGTTAAAGCTTCTTTGTCAAAATGAAGTTTTCTAGCTAAGGTCTTCACACTTCTACTAACTTTTATTATTCCGTCATCTCTAATAAACCTTTTTATCTCTCCTATAATCATAGGAACTGCATAAGTTGAAAACTTAACATTAAACTTATCATCAAAGTTATTGATAGCTTTAACTAGACCTATAGAGCCTATTTGAAAAATATCTTCATAATCATAGCCTCTATTAAGAAACTTTTTGCTAATGGATGAAACAAGAGGTAAATTCATTTCAATAACCTTATTCATAGCCTCTTGGTTACCTTCCTTGGCTAGAGGTATTAATTGTGAATTCTCTTCGTAATTATACACCTCTTTTCTTACAATTCCATTGTCCATATATTTCACCTAACTTACTATATCAAATTTCTTTTTCATAATAACTTTAGTTCCTTTTCCATCTTCACTTGCTACCTCTAAATTATCCATAAATGATTCCATAACTGTAAATCCCATACCTGATCTTTCTAATTCTGGCTTAGAAGTGTATAATGGTTCCATCGCTTGTTCGATATTAGCAATACCTTTTCCAAAATCTTCCACACTTATTGTTACTTCATTTGCAGAAATACTAGCTTCTATTCTTATTATTCCCTCTTTTTTGTTTTCGTAACCATGAATTATAGAATTTGTTACAGCTTCTGATACAGCAGTCTTAACATCTGATAGTTCCTCAATAGTTGGGTCTAACTGAGATACAAAGGCAGCTACTGCAACTCTTGCAAATCCTTCATTTTGAGATTTACTCATTAATTCTATACTAATTTTATTATCCACCATTTTAAACCCTCCACTAAATATTCATTATCCCTTCATCAACATTTCTATAAACATTAATCAGCTTATACATACCTGAAATCTCAAAAACTTTATTAACTGACTTATTAATTTCTACTATGCATAGTCTTCCATCCCTATTTTTCATTTTCTTATGTCTTCCTATTACAACTCCTATTCCAGAGCTATCCATAAATGTAACACCACCAAAATCTAATATAACTTTTTTTATGTTATCCCTATCTATTCTATCATCTATCTTAACTCTAACTTCTTCAGCGCTATGATGATCTAATTCCCCCATTAAATTAACAATTAACTTATCTTCTACTTTATTAAATTTTAAATGCATCCTTAAACTCCAAAGTTATAACCTTAGAGTATTCACCTCCCTTTAATAAATTTCCACTCTTTTCCATAATTCTAACATACTATTTTATTCACAGTCAAATATAATTATGTAATTTATTGTAAATTTATTTTAAAACTTTAAACTATATACCTAATTTGTCATAAAAAAATTTATAATCATAGTAAAATCAAATTAATAAATTACAATCAATAACACAAAAATGAGGCTATTTTCTCAAATAGCCTCATAAAAAGTTTAAAATTAAAATTTTACTTCTTCTTATATTTATATATTTCATTCTTAATATTTATATAAAAATCTTCTAATGTCTCATTTTCATTTAATATTAATGTTTCAATTGCATCATCAAGGCTATTCATTGAGTAAATATTAAAATCTCCAGCCTCAATTGCTTCTTCAACTTCTGGAATCAATATTAATTCATCTATATTAGATGATGGAATTAATACGCCTTTATTTTTTACACTATCTAAAAGGCTGCAAACTCTAAAAAATCCCTCAATCTTCTCATTTACTCCACCAATAGCTTGAACTTCACCTAATTGATTTATAGATCCCGTTACAGCTATATTTTGCCTTACAGGTCTTTTACTAATAGAAGATAAAATACAAATAGCCTCTGCTACAGATGCACTATCTCCATCAATTATTCCATAAGCTTGTTCAAAACTTAAATAGAAGTCCACAGGAATATCATCATATGGGTCTATAATACTATTAAATAGACCTTTTAAGATATTTACAGACTTTTCATGGATTTTTCCACTTAACCTGCTTTCTTTATGAATATCTATTATCTTCCCTGTTCCCTTATGAGAGACGCATGTTATTCTAAGGGGTTTCCCAAAAGAGTAATATCCATTATTAATAACAGATAACCCATTAATAACTCCTACTTTCTCTCCTACTACTGAAATTAATATTTTCTCTTCCTTATATAGCCTATCATATTCCTCTTCAAACTTTTCTCTAGAATATACTACATCTCTAATAGAATTACCATCTATTATTTCTTGCTCTTTACTTTTAGCTACATTATTTGATAATATCAAAAGTTTATCTATTTCTGAAATATCTACATTAACCTTAGCTTTGCTATTAGCTTTTCTAGCAAGGTATTTAATAATTTCTTTTATTGCTTCATTAGATATTGGAAGTAATAAATTCTCATCTACTTTTCTAGATATAGCTCTTTCAACATATGAAATAACATTGTCATTAGCTTCTACAATAGGATAAAATTCTGCTCTTAATTGAAATAGCTTACCAAAGTCTTCATCTAAACTATATAAGCTATCATAAGTCTCCATATCTCCAATTAAAATAACCTTAACATTAATTGGGATAGGCATAGGCTTTAATGTATTAATAGAAATAACCTCATAATAAGCCTTAGAAATATCATAAGTGATTTTACTAGTCATAAGCGCCTTCTTTAAATGATAATATGCGTATCCATTACTAGCTAAAGTATTCATTCTCACTATTAAGCAACCACCATTTGCCCTTAATAATGAACCACTATTAATTAAGGATACATCTGTTGTATAAACTCCATTATGATTTTCAAATTCTAAGAATCCCATTAAATTATTTATACTTGGATCTTCTTCAAATATTACAGGTGGAGACGAAACTAAGCTATTATCTACTAATAAGTGAATATTGTATCTATTTATAGCATCATAAATCCTCTCCTCATCCTCATCAAGACTCATAGTATAAGAATTTATTATTTCTTTTTCAACTAATATAAACAATCTTTCTAAATATTCATAGGCATTATCATCATCAATAAATTCAAACAACACCTTATCTTTAACAGATTCCATCTCTTTAGTTAAAAAATCACCATAAAGTTCTTTTAATTTATCAATGGAACTTACCTCTATTTCTTTTATCTTACTAAGGACAACCTCTGCCTTCTTTTTTAAAACTGTGGCTTTAGCAACAATAATTTCTTTTTTATTTTTTTCTAAAGTATCATATTCCTTTTCACTTATAGCTTTACCATTTATTAAAGGGATAAAGGCAAACCCCTTGCTAGTAATCTTCACCTCAAATTCATCTTTCTTAGCAACTTCCATTAACTCACTTATATAATTATTTCTTTTACTTTGCACCTCTTCAATTAATTCATCTTTTTCATCTTCTGAAGATGTATTATAAAACTCCTCTACTATATCAACATAACTATCTCTAACCTCTTTTAATACTTCAACTAACTTCTTTCCATTTCCATTATCAATAAAAAGTACTTCTGGCTTTTTATAATCTTCTAGGATAACATAGCAAACATCTTTTGGAGGTGGTAAATACTTATACTGCTCCTTTATATATGCTGTAAGCTTTTCTAATTTTTCTTTTGAAAACGAATCTATTAAATATACATTGTAACCTTCCTTTTTTATACTAAGAGCCCTTCCTATTTTATCGTACTCTGAATCTAGTTCAGGAATAGTAGTAACTGTTCCTTTTTCTTTTAATTGCTTAAATTCAAAATTAAACTTCACTTCGTCAAAAGTTAATTTTCTAATCATAATATTCCTACCTTCAAATTGACTTAGCAATTCAAAAAAAGCAGTCCCCCCCTTTATTAATTTATTTACTATATAAATATTCTTATAAGCCATATTAGGGAATAGAAAAATAAATTAATTGCTATAAATATAGTCTATTATATGAATACTACTAAAAACTCATACCATAAATAAATTAAGAATGAAAAACGAACCAATTAATATAGTGATTTATTCCAAGTTACCTAAATGCAAATAAGAGCTATTGCTTTAGAGGATTTTAATCCACTAAAACAATAGCTCCTATAATTCTAATTTGTTATTAAGCTTTATATTCTATAGCTATACTTATTTCTTAATTACCTTTTTGTTATTTTTAATTACATTAATGATATGAAGCTTTCTACTGCTTCATCTGCTTTCTTATAATCTTCATCAGAAGGAACAAAACAGAATGATAATCCTGGATCTACAGTCTTTAACTTTAAATCCTTAAGTCTTACTGTTAACATTTTTACACCTTCTCCACTCCATCCAAAGGATCCAAATGCTAATGCAGCCTTTCCTCTATTTATTATTGGATTAACTAGAGATAATAAATCCCAAGAAGGTTTAACTGCATCTTGATTTATAGTAGGAGACCCTATCATAAATCCTTTTGCCTTTTCAAGCTTTGCTATGCATTCTTCTAAAGGAATAGAAGTTATCTCTATTATATCTGCCTTATATCCCTTTTCTTCTACTTTTTCTTTTAAGTATTTAGCCATTTCTTCTGTATTTCCATATGCAGTAATATAGAAAATCTCTATCTTTTTATCATCTACTTTTTCTTCAGTAGCCCATTCTTTATATAGATTTAATATCTTATCAATATTTTCTATATGAACCGGTCCGTGGCTAGTCCCAATGCAATCAAAGTCTAAACCTTTAATTTTATCAAGTCCCATTAACACAAATCTTTTAAATGGTCCCATTATACAATCAAAGTAATATTTCATTTCAGCAAAATAATCTTCATTTAAGCTTGACATTATGCTTCCTTCTGGACAATAATGTGATCCAGTGAAATCACATGTAAATAGCATATTTCTTTCTTTTACAAAAGTAAACATAGTATCAGGCCAATGAAGATTTGGAGCTGTTATAAACTTTAAAGTAGTTTCCCCAAGTGATATTTCTTCTCTAGCTTCAATATATTCAAATTCTCTATTTAAAATATTTTTTAAATAAGTTATTGCAGCCCTAGTCCCAACTATTTTTATTTCTGGATAATCTTCAAGCAAATTAATTAATGATCCACTATGATCTAATTCAGTATGCTGAACTATAACATAATCTACTTTTTTATCACCAATAACATTAGTTAAGTTCTTTTTAAATTCATCATAAAAGCCTGTCTTAACAGTGTCTACAACTGCAATTTTTTCATCATTAATTACATAAGAGTTGTAAGTTGTTCCTTTTTTAGTTTCCATTATTATATCAAATACTTTTAAATCTGGGTCTTTAACACCAACCCAATAAATGTTGTCCTTTAGCTTTTCCTGTAACATATACCTGCCTCCAACTTCAATTAGTCCTTCGTAATACTAGTAATATTTTACCATAAACTCATTAGTCAAACAATTCTATTTCGACTTTTTAGTATATTTTTCAACTTTTTTCACTATTGTGATATTATGGATTTATTCCATGGCTAACATTTCTAATACTCCCATAATCTAAAAGTGGGAGCTAAGCACTGCTACGCGCCTGGATTAGTTCTTCTAAACTTCAGATAGAGTGTGCATCCTGCGCTCTGTGAAATTGATTAACATAAAATGCAAGATTTTGGTTCTCTACTTTTAAGAAAACTCTATCTGAAGCTAAGAATCACTTTATCAGAGATGAAAGATTATCTATCTCTATTATATATTCATAATGAAGAGCTCTTGTTAATGAAACATATAGAAGTCTTTGATCTAACAAAGTATCACTATAGTTTTCTTTACTCGGATTATAAATAATTGTTGCATCAAATTCTAATCCTTTAGTTAAGTACGATGGAATTATAACTATATCATCATTATTTTCTTTTTCATTGCCTTTTACTAAGGAAATATTTTGAAGTTTATTCTTTTTTAATATTTTCTCCAATATTTTTCCTTCTTCTAAGCTTTTAGTTATTATCCCTATACTACTTTTCCCATTATTTATAATTTCATCAATAACACTAAGGATTTTTCCAGCTGCCTCTTTTTCATTTGAACATTTAATAATTTTAGGTATATCACCATGTCTTAATACAGGTTTAGCTTTTTTTAAATCTAATTTTTGTGCTTCTAAGGATGCATTAGCAAACTCAATAATTTCAACTGTAGATCTATAGCTTTGAGTTAATTGTATGTAGGTAGCATTTCCTTCAAAAACCTTATCCACTATATCATTCCAGTCTCTAATTCCTTTATAATAATAAATCCCCTGACCTATATCTCCAACTAATGTTAATGAATTCCCCTTAGTTAATCTATTTATTAAATATACCTGGAAAGGATTATAATCTTGAGCTTCATCTACTACTATATGAGAGTACTTAGACTTTTCATCGATTCCCTCAAGCAACATATTAATATATAAAATAGGGGCTAAATCATCTTCATCTATTATCCCCTTATCATAATTTGAAATTACTTCTTCTTTCATATAATTAGATATTTCTTCTGGGATTTTGCCCATAGTTGCCATATCGAATAATTCATTATTTTTAAATAAATCTATATAAATATCTTTTGAATTAATTCCTCTCCAGGCCTTGAAATAATCATTCATTACCTTCTTTGAATTGCTCCTTATATTATCCTTTATAGCATCTCTTTCTGAGTATATTTCTATAAGCTTTTTACGTCTTTCTCCACTATCTTCATGCTCTCTTTTTACTTCTTTAATTTTCCCGTCCCAATCTAAATCTACTTGAAGGCATAGTATTTCTATTTTTTCTTTTATTTTTAAGTTTAAATACCTTTTTATTTCATCTTTTCTCTTATTAATAGGGTAACTTTTTAAATCCTTTAGATAAAGTCTCACTATTTCTCTTTTATTAAATAGAATATACCCACTAATAGTAATGTTATCTATGTCAACGGAAGCCCCCTCTAAAATTGCAATATATCTATCAATAATTTCCTTAAATGATAATGTACCTTTTATTTTAGAGGAATTAATAATAAGCCTACTTCTTAGAGTATCTTCATTTTCAATTATTTCTCTAAGTTTTTCATCCTTACTTTTAACCTTGAATTTTGATTTTAAAAACTTAGAAACAAGCTCATGAAAAGTAGTTTGATTTACTTCTTCTACTCCTAGATTTGGAAGTATATCAGAAATATAATTTAAAAATAATTTATTTGGTGCTAAAACTAATATATCTTTACCTTTTATAAGTTCTGAATACCTATATAT
>NZ_JAWGSV010000045.1:0-16600 GCF_032552055.1 Clostridium sp.
AGTACATTGTTCGTTATATAAAGTGTAAGTACTTACAAGGAGGCGAATTTATTGGCAGATAACCTTATAATTAAATATATTAAATCCAAAAATGAAAAAGGATTGCAATTACTTTTAGAAACTTACGGTGGTCTAATAAAGGGTGTAGTCCGAAAACATCTATCATCTCTAGATTACTATCAAGATGAGTGTATTAACGATATTTTAATATCAATTTGGAACAATATTGATTCATTTGATTGTAAAGGATCTTTTAAAAATTGGATTGTAGTGATATCAAAATTTAAAGCTATTGATTATAAACGCAAATACCTTAAACATAATAATTTTGAAGATATAGATAAAATTATATTAAGTGATAAAAAAGATCTATCAGACAATCTATTATATAAAGAGTTACAAAGTGAGATCCAATCACTTTTAGATAACTTAAGGTCAGAAGATAGAGCTATATTTGTTAAATATTATTTAGAAGATATCTCTACTGATAATATTTCCAAAGAACTAGGTATTCCTAAAGCACAAATATATAACAAGCTATCAAGAGGTAGAAAAAAATTATTTTCAATTCTGAAAAACAGTTTTTAAATGAGGTGATATTTTGAAAGATATTTATAAAGCTTTTAATAATATAGATATTAATACTAATTACTATGATAATACTGAACTAACTGAATATGAAATTGAAAAGTTTAAAGATATGGTATCAGAAAGAATATATGTTAAGAAAAGGCCTGTTTACAAGCAAATTGCTGCATTAATAGTATTATCTTTAATTTCTTTCCTGCTTTTAAACACTGGAAATGTTAGTGCAGTTTTAGATTCCATTGGCAATAATTTAAAGAATATATTTAACATATCTCAAAATAAATACTATGATAATTATACAAATATAATAAATAAAACAGCAACAGATAATAATATTTCAGTAACCTGTGAAGAAGTTTTAATAGAAGAAAATCAACTAATAATATCCTCTATTATAGATTATAGTGAACTTCCAAAGAACTTTAAAAAAGATCTTATTAATAATTTAAAAGATATATCAATTTCCAATACTCTATATGTTGGTGATATTGAATATAGAGATACTTCCTCATCATTATTTGAAATATCTGAGGATAAAATAAGGTATATAAGCTTATTTGATATTGAAAAAGTTCCTGACTCTAGGCTTTTAAATTGTTCACTTACTTATAAATTCTTCAATGTTTTGTTTAAAGATTCTAAAAATGGTTATCTCGATAAAGAGATTACTGGAGATTGGACCTTTGATTTTTCTATAGATACTTCTAATATATCAAACTCACAAAATGAATTGTATCTTTCTGAAAACAATACTCTTTATTACGAAAATGGTGATACTTTAAAAATAAATAAGATAGAGAAGTCTGATTTAAGTATAAAAATATATTATGATTTTAGTACTAATTCTGATTATTACTCAGTTCCACCATTCTTCCTTATAGATAGTAATAAGAATTATATAGGTAATCATTTCTACAATAATGAATATGCACTCTTCTTTATTAAAGATAGTGATGTTACTAATACTTTTACTATATCTGGCTATGACCATGGTGCAAGTGATGATATAATTATTGACTTTAAAGAGTAATTTAAAATATAAAGCACAAATAAATCCACGACATCTAATGCCGTGGATTTATTTATGAATAATTATTGCTTTTAATATTTAAACTCTAAAAGCTTATTTTTTAATTGATCTTCTATATTTCTTAATTCTACTTCAGCTTCTCTTCGTTTTTGACGACCTTCCGTTTGTATATTAAGTATTTCGTCAAGAGTTGAAATTAAGGATTCATTAGTAAATCTAAGTGTATCAACATCAACAATTCCTCTTTCTGATGCCTTAGCAGTTTCTATAGTAGAAGTCTTCAATATCTCAGCATTTTTACGTAAAAGTTCATTAGTCATATTTGTTACTTCTCCTTGAACCCTTGCTGCATTAGTAGAATGAGCAACTCCAAGAGCTAATACTATTTGACTTTTCCAAAGAGGAATAGTGTTAACAATTGTAGATTGTATTTTTTCAGACATTAAAGAATCATTATTTTGAATTAATCTAATTTGAGGAGCCATTTGTAAGGAAATTATTTTAGTTAGTTCCAAATCATGGATTTTCTTTTCAAAGCGATTGCAAAGAGCTATAAAATCATTTACTTCCTGAGCATCTTGAGGAAGTCCACTTCTTTTTGCTTTTTCTTGTAATTTAGGAAGCTCCTCTTTCTCTAATTTTTGAAGTTTCTTTTTTCCAGCTAAAATATACATAGAAAGCTCTTTAAAATATACTTTATTTATTTCATACATCTTATCTAACATAGCTATATCTTTTAATAGCTGTATTTGATGTTTTTCAAGGATATTACACATTTTATTAATATTATCCTCTACTTTATCGTATTTCGCTTTCATTTGAGAAATCTTTTCTTTACCCTTCTTAAAAAAGCCAAAAATACCTTTTTTCTCCTCAGACTCTTCAAAATTTTTCAGCTCATGAACTACATTAGAAAGCATATCTCCAACTTCCCCTAAATCTTTAGTTCTCACATTATTTAATGCTGTCTCTGAAAAATCAGAAATTTTCTTTTGAGCACCTACTCCAAATTGTAAAATAGAATTTGAATTAGTTATTTCTATCTTATCAACAAATTGATCTACCATCTTTTTTTCTTCTTCAGTTAGAAGTATTTCATCAATTACTTCTTCTTTAACTTTTTCTTCTTCCGCTTTAATATTAATAACTTCATCTTTAAATGGCTCAAATACTAATTCTGGCTGTATATTTATAGATTCTTTAAACTCATCACTCATTTTAATGCCTCCTTTATATTTAAAAGTTATTTTTTAAAATCTTCTTCTGTTAATCCTTCTTGTTTAAATAGAGTTTTTAGTACAGAAATATCTGTAGAAATATCTAAAGCAACATCTTCAAATAAATCATCTAATAAATTTTCAAAAGCATTATTTATAATATCAATACTTTTTTCAATTTCAATTTTAGCATTTTTAATATTTTCCCCTTGAACTATTTGATTACTTAGTTCCTTGTAAGAATTAATTAACTTTATAGTAATAGGTAGATAATGATTTATAAATTTATTAACTTCTTGTAGCTTTTTAGGATTCTTCTCAACATAATTAAGTATTTCACTTGCAATATATTGTAATCTATCTAATTTAGCTGCTACTTCTTCTTTATAAAGCTCATTTCTTATTATTTTTATTTGATTTATATACTTTCTTCCAGTTTCAATTATAAGTTTTACTTCTTCTTTTTCAGAATTATTAATGTCTTCTTTCAATTTTTCTTTTTTACTTTCTTTATCCATTTGCTGTCTTTTTAAATTTAAATAGTCACCATAAACATCATCATTTAATATAAAATAAGTTTTTTCCTCGTCAATATGCCCTTCTATAAACATACCTAAAGTAATCATTTTATTTAAATCTTTAATAACAAAAGCTTCTTTTTCTTTAGCAAATTTCGCTAAGTCCTTAATTAAAAAATAGCTATCATCATCAATAAATCTTACATACTTCTTAAAACGTTTTATTCTTTTTCTTAAATTTACCCCTCTAAAAAGTAATCCTAAGCTTATTAGAAAAAATGTAAATAAAACTCCAAAAGCAATATGAATATTATCTATAGTTCCACTAAAAACTATCATAAATATTAGAAATATAAAAACTAAAAACCCAAAAACTGCACTTCCTATTGATCCAAATATTAGATAAAATATTCCTGATAAACTTCCAGCTGGTCTTTTGCTAATATAAGTAGACACATCATTTTTAGATTTTTTAGTTAAAACCTCATATTTATTTTCCATTTTCCTATTGTATTCATTTACCTTTGATTTAAACTCATTTAAAGTGTCCTCAGCTTTACCGCTAATATCTCTTTTTAAATTAGCGAAATCTATAGCGTTAAGTGCATTTTTAACTGTAGACATAATTTGATCTTCTAAATCAGAAAAATCTCTTCTATCCATTGTCTTGCCTCCAGACCATTACTATTATTTACATAAATTTTAAGATATAAGATAATATACCTCTTCTATAATATTTTAGGTTTATTATATCTTATTATTTAACTAATTACAATTTACAAAAATTGCATATCTATATTTTTTTAATAACCCATTTATTATTCTTCCCAATATATTTTAAAAAAGAGTGTAGCAAAAATTACTACACTCTTTATACTAAAATACGTTCTTTAATCTTCTATAAATAAAGGAACAAACTCAAACTTATTGCAATCAACTAACCCTCTATTTGTAAGTCTTAATTCTGGTAAACATGCTAATGATATAAGAGCCATTGTCATAAATGGAGATACTATATTACATCCTATTTCTTCCCATGCCTTACCTAATAGCTCAACCTTCTCTGCCATTTCTTCTAAAGATTTATCGCTCATTAAGCCTGCTATTGGTAAAGGTACTAATCCTATAACTTTTCCATCTTTTACAGCTACCATGCCACCACCACATTCTATTAGTGTATTAGCTGCTAAAGCCATATCTTCATCATTAGCACCTATAACTAATAGATTATGAGCATCATGAGCAACTGTTGATGCCATTGCTCCTTCTTTTATTCCAAAGCCTTTAACAAATCCATATCCTACTGTTCCTGTTTCTTTATGTCTTTCAAATACAGCTGCCTTTAAAACATCATTATTTGTATCACATTGAACCTTTCCATCTTTAACATCTAGTTCAATATGTCTTTCATAAGTACCAACTCTTGCAGGAATTATTTCCATCACTCTTGCTTTAACTTTTTCTTTATTCTCTGCATATATATTAAAAGAATCCTTAGTTATTATATTCTTTACATGCATTGAATTCATCGCATCTTCTGGATATTTATATTCATCTATTTCTTCAGTTAAAGCTCCATTTTCTGCTACTATATTTCCATCAATAATAACTTTTGTTACATTAACTTTATTTAAGTCTTCTATAAATACTATATCAGCGCATTTACCTGGAGTTATTGAACCTAATTCATGATCCATTTGGAAGCATTGTGCACAGTTTATAGTAACCATTTGTATTGCTGTTAATGGATCTATTCCCTCTTTTATAGCTCTTCTAATTATATGATCTAAATGTCCATCATTTAATAAGGTATGAGGATGTGTATCATCTGATATTAAGACTGCAAATCTACTATCAACATTATTTTCTGTTATAGATTTACTTACTTCTTTTAAGTCATGCCAAGCTGATCCTTCTCTAAACATTGCATACATTCCAAGTCTCATCTTAGCTAAAGCATCTTCAGCTCTTGTAGATTCATGACAACACCTAACTCCAGATGCTATATATCCATTTAACCCCTTTCCTGTTTCAGGTAGAGAGTAATGCCCTGTTACAATTTTATTAGCTTTTAGTGTTTCTCCTACAACTCCATGGGCATGGTCTGTTGAAAATAGTATTCCTGGGAAATTCATCATTTCTCCTAGTCCAACCACACTATCCCACTTCATAGTCTCTGCTATATCCTCTGGTCCAATTACAGCTCCTGTATCTTCAAATCCTGGAACTGCAGGAACACATGATGGAGTAGTTACCATATTCTTTAACGGAGTACCCTTTCCATCTTCAATCATATATTTTACCCCATTTAAACCAAGCACATTACAAATTTCATGAGGATCCATATAAATCCCTACAGTTCCATGAGGTATTACTGAACGAGCGTATTCACTAACACTTAGCATAGATGACTCTACATGGATATGTCCATCTAAAAATCCAGGTGCTATATATTGTCCTTTAGCATCAATTACTTTAGTATTTTCTTTTATGCAATGTTTTGCATCACCAACTAAAGCTATTCTTCCCATACTAATTGCCACATCAGTATTATCAATTATTTCTCTAGTACATACATTTACTAACTTAGCATTAGTAATTACAGTATCAGCTCCTTGATACCCTTGTGCTACTGCTGATAATATTTTACTTACTTCCCATAATGGCTTAATATTAAATTTATTAAACATACCTTTTACCTCTTATCTTAATGTTATATTATACTAACCCTATATCACTTCTAAAGTATTTATCTTTGAAGTTTACTTTTTCAATTGATTTATAAGCATCTTCTCTAGCTTCTTCTACAGTTTTTCCTACTCCAACTACTGATAAGACTCTTCCTCCATTAGTTTTTAAAACTCCATCTTCAAGCTTTGCTCCTGCTATAAACACCTTATCTTTAACTTCATCATCTACAGTAATTTCATAGCCTTTTACAAAAGAGCCTGGATATCCTTTTGAAGCTAAAACCACATTTACACAAGTCCCTGTCTTCCATTTAACTTCAGCGTTTTCTAAATCTTCATTTAAAGCAGATTCTATTAATTCAAGCAAATCACTTTCCATTAAATTAAGTACAGATTGTGTTTCTGGATCCCCCATTCTAACATTATATTCTAGAAGATATGATCCCTTTTTAGTTATCATAAGTCCAAAGAATATTATCCCTTTAAAATCAAAGCCCTCTTCTCTAATTCCTTGTAAAGTATTATTCATTATATTTTGTTCAAAATCTTTAAGAACTTCTTCAGTTACAAAAGGATTTGGTGCTAATACTCCCATACCACCTGTATTTGGTCCCTTGCTACCATCAAAAACTTGTTTATGGTCCTTAGCTGATATAAATGGCACAATAGTTTTTCCATCAGTTATAGATAATATTGAAGCTTCTACCCCATCTAAAAACTCTTCTATTACTATTTTTTGTCCTGCACCATTAAATATATCATCTACCATAAAGGAGTTAACTGCTTTAACAGCCTCTTCTTTATTTTCACAAATTGCAACACCTTTGCCCGCTGCTAAACCATCTGCTTTTACTACGGTAGGATATGGGCATTTATTTAAATATTCTAGTGCTTCTTTATGATTATAAAAAACTTCGTATCCAGCTGTTTTTACTCCATACTTTTTCATAAAGTCTTTAGAAAAACTCTTACTTCCTTCAAGTCTTGCAGCTTTTTCACTAGGTCCAAAAATCTTAAGACCCTTTTCTTTAAACTTATCTACTATCCCCTTAGTTAGTGGATCTTCTGGTCCAACTATTGTTAAATCAATAGATTTTTCAATAGCAAAGTTTAATAATTCATCTATATCTGTAATATTAATATTTTCACATTTAACTTCTATAGCTGTTCCCCCATTACCAGGAGCCACAAATATCTTCTCTACTCTATCATTCTTAGCAATTTTCCAAGCTAAAGCATGCTCTCTTCCACCAGACCCAATTAATAAAATCTTCATTTCACCCCTCCTGAGAAAATTAAAAATTAAGAATTAAAAATGAAAAATAAAGGAATTTTTCATTATTCATTGCACTAATCTTTGATTAGTGCTTAAAGTGTCTTATTCCTATAAATACCATTGCTATTCCATGTTCATTACAAGCATCTATAGACTCTTGATCTCTCATTGAACCACCTGGTTGAATTATTGCTTTAATTCCATTTTTAGCACATGTATCTACAACATCTCTAAATGGGAAGAATGCATCTGATGCTAAAACAGTAGCACCTTTACCTCTTTTAAGAGCATCTTCTGTAGGCCAAATTCTATTAACTTGTCCTCCACCAATACCTACTGCTACTCCATCTTTAATAGTCACTATTGCGTTAGATTTAACGTATTTCACTACCTTCATACCAAAAATTAAATCTCTCATTTCTTCTTCAGTTGGCGTTTTTTCAGTAACTACCTTAATTTCATCAGTTAACTTAGTATCTTCTTCTTGAACTAAGATTCCGCCATCAACAGTTACCATGAATTTCTTATCCTTAGGGGTATTGTTACATTTAATAACTCTTAAATTCTTTTTAGTTCTTAATACTTCAAGTGCATCTTCATCATATTCTGGAGCTGCAACTACTTCTAAGAAAATTTTAACCATTTCTTCAGCTGTAGCTTTATCAATCTTTCTGTTAACTGCAACTATACCACCAAATATTGATGTTGGATCTGCTTCATATGCCTTAGTGTAAACTTCAAGTGGAGTTTCTCCAACAGCAACTCCGCATGGAGTATTATGCTTAAGTCCACAACAAGCTACTTCTTCAAACTCACAAGCTACCTTCCAAGCTATATCTAAATCTTTTATATTGTTATAAGATAATTCCTTACCATTAAGAACTTCGAAGCTATTCATTGCTCCATCAAATTCATTTGAGCTATAGTACGCTGCGCTTTGATGCGGATTTTCTCCATATCTTAAGCTTTGCTTTTTCTTGTATGAGATTGAAAGATATTCTGGATATTCTTCATCTTCAAGTAAGAAGTTAGAAATAGCTGCATCATAAGCACTCATTAAATTAAATACCTTACCGGCTAACCTCTTTCTTAATGCTACAGAAACTTCTCCTGTTTCAGATATTTCTCCCATAACCGCCTTATAATCATTTTTATCAGAGATAACAACTACATCTTTAAAGTTTTTAGCAGCCGCTCTTAACATAGTTGGTCCACCGATATCAATAAACTCAACTTTTTCATCAAAGCTTAAGTTTTCTCTTACCTTTTGGAAGAATGGATATAAATTAACAATAACCATATCTATAGGTGTTATATTTCTTTCTTTTATCGTATTCATATGTTCTTCATTATCTCTTATAGCAAGGATTCCTGCATGGATAATTGGATGAAGAGTTTTAACTCTACCATCTAACATTTCTGGAAAATTAGTTACTTCATTAACTTCAATAACATTAACTCCATTATCCTTTAAATGTTTATAAGTACCACCTGTAGATATAATTTCTACTCCTTTATCTTGTAGAAAGTTTGAAAACTCCAATATTCCTTCTTTATCAAAAACGCTAACTAATGCTCTTTTAATCATTTAAAATAACTCCTTTTTTAAAATTAAGAATGAATAATTAAAAATGAAGAATTGAAGATGAAATTCCTAAGGAATTTCTTAAATTGAATAACTCATTTTGCCTAAGTTATATCCATAATTATCAATTATTCATTATTTATTATTAATTGTATTTATTCTCGCTTTTCCATTTATAATTTCAACTTGGTCTTTACTAATTAAGTCAATTGCTTTAGGTAATAGTATGTGTTCTTTCTCTAGAACTCTTTTTTGAAGAATTTCTTTTGTATCCTCATAATAAACTGGAACTACCTCTTGAAGAAGTATTGCTCCCCTATCTATTTCTTCATTTACAAAGTGCACTGTACACCCTGTAAATTTAACTCCTGAGTTTACTACAGCTTCATGAACCTTTAATCCGTACATTCTTGGTCCACAAAAGCTTGGAATAAGAGAAGGGTGAATATTTATAATTCTATCCTTAAACTCTTTAAGGATATCTCCCTCTAATATTGATAAATATCCAGCAAGAACTATTAAATCAACCTTCCCCTTAGTTAATTCTAATATCTTATCTGAAGCCTTATCTCCGTACTCTTTTTTAGATATTATATAAGTTTTTATCCCCTTAAGTTTTGCTCTTTCAAGAGCAAAAATACCATCTTTACTTCCTATAACCATTTCTATTTTACAATTTAATTTACCATTATATATTGAATCAATAATAGATTGAAGATTAGTTCCTCCACCCGAGGCAAGTACCGCTATTTTAAACAACAACCTTCACCTCCAGATGTAACATAACCTATTTCATAAGCTTTTTCGCCCATTTCAATTAATGTCTTAATGATAGGTTTAACATCTGATTCATTTACACATAGTACAAAACCAATTCCCATATTGAATGTATTATACATATGATCCTTATCTACACCCTTTTCTATTATACTGTCAAATATAGCTGGTAATGGATAACTGTCTTTCTTTATAACTGCTGTGAAGTTGTCCCCATTAAACATTCTTGGAACATTTTCTAAGAATCCACCACCTGTTATATGTGCCATACCTTTAATTTCATAGCTTTCAAGTAGCTTTAATATAGGTTTTACATATATCTTAGTAGGAGTTATTAATGTCTTCCATACTTCTTTTCCATTTACTTCTTCGTTTAAATCTTCAAATAATTTCCTAACTAAAGAATATCCATTTGAATGTAAGCCCGAAGATGCTATTCCAATCAATTTATCTCCATCTTTTATATTTCTACCGTTAATAATTTTATCCTTATCTACTATACCAACAGCAAAGCCAGCCATATCATATTCGCCATCTTTATAAAACCCCGGCATTTCAGCAGTTTCTCCGCCTACTAAAGCGCAGTCTCCTTGGATACAACCTTCAGATACTCCCTTAACTAAATCAGCTGCTACTTCAGCTTCTAACTTTCCACAAGCTATATAATCAAGGAAGAATAATGGTTTTGCTCCATGGCATAATATATCATTTACACACATAGCAACGCAGTCAATTCCAACAGTATCATACTTCTTAGTTCTAAATGCTATATCAAGCTTAGTTCCTACTCCATCAGTTCCTGATACTAATACAGGCTTCTTATACCCTTCTGGAAGTTCTACCATTCCAGCAAAGCTTCCTAAACCATTAAGTACATATTCACTCATAGTTCTACTTGCATACTCTTTTATAAGCTTTACTGATCTGTATCCCTCTTCTATATTCACTCCAGCTTCTTTATAAGTTATCATTTAACACACTACCTTTCAGCTTTATTTTGCACCTTCTATAGGAGTTGCCACTGGATAAATTCCATTAAAGCAACCAACACAATATCCACAGTCTTTTCTAAAGCAACTATACATACCTTCCATACTTAAATATCCTAAACTGTCTGAACCTATTGCTTCTCTTATTTCTTCAATGCTCTTTTTTGCACCAATTAATTCACTTCTATATGGAGTATCTATTCCGAAATAGCAAGGAAATTTAACTATTGGTGAAGCTACTAAGAAATGTACCTCTTTAGCTCCTGCTCTTCTTAAAGATTCAACTAAATGTCTTGAAGTAGTTCCTCTAACTATTGAATCATCTATTAAAATTACTCTCTTACCATTTACATTAACTTTCAAAGGATTAAGCTTAACAGCAACTGCCTTTTCTCTAATTTCTTGAGAAGGAGTTATAAATGTTCTACCTACATATCTATTTTTAACAAAGCCAGTATCATATGGTACTCCTGAAGCTTTGGAATAACCAATAGCTGATGGTATTCCTGAATCTGGAACTGCAATTACTAAATCAGCTTCTATCTTATGCTCTCTAAATAATTCTTCCCCAGCCTTAACTCTTGAATCATGCACATCTAATCCGTCTATTGTTGAGTCAGGTCTTGCAAAATAAATATACTCAAATGCACAAGTTTGGCATTGTGTGTTCTCTGAATACTTAAATGATTTAACTCCATTATTATCTATTACTATTATTTCACCGGGCTCTATATCTCTAACTAATTCTGCACCTATTGCATCTAAAGCACAACTTTCAGAGGATAATACATATCCTTCTTCCATCTTTCCTAAACATAAAGGTCTTATTCCATGAGGATCTCTAACACCTATAAGCTTATCTTCTGTTAAAATGACCATAGCAAAGGATCCTCTTACTGCTTGTATAGCATCAAATATTGCTCTTTCAATGCCTTTTTTTGCTGCTCTTGCAATAAGATTTGCTATTACCTCTGAATCTATTGATGTATGGAATACATGTCCACCATCTTCTAATAATTCTCTTATAACTTCTGCATTAACTAAAGTACCATTATGAGCCATAGCAATGGAGCCAAGTTTAGTTTTACTAAGTAACGGCTGAGCATTTTCAATTCTAGTATCTCCAGATGTAGAGTATCTTACATGTCCAATAGCAGCATTACCCTTTAGTTTTTCTAAACTATCCTTAGAAAAAGCTTCTGTTATAAGTCCCATTCCTTTATGAATATCTATAGTTTCACCATTAGCTACAGCAATTCCTGCACTTTCCTGTCCTCTATGCTGCAGAGCATATAACCCATAATAAGTCATTGAAGCTACATCCATTGGTTTATTAACATAAACACCAAAAACGCCACATTCATCTTTAAATTTATCGTTACTTGGATCTATAATTAAATTTGATCTCAAAAATAATACCCCCAGTTTAAATTAATTAAAAAATGAAAAGAGTTAAAAAATGAAAAAATTAGGGAGAATAGTTCAGATTATGAACTATTTACTTTTTATTATCTTTTGAAACTTTATGAAAGCTTCACCCTAAATTCTCTCATTTTCAATTTTTCATTATTTCATTTTTTATTCTTTTTCTATTTCTTTATTCTGTTTAAGATTTCTATATAAGCATCTTTTACATTTCCCATATCTCTTCTAAATCTATCTTTATCTAACTTTTCTCCTGTAGTTGCATCCCAGAATCTACAAGTATCTGGTGAAATTTCATCTGCTAATATAACTTCTCCATTGTATCTTCCAAATTCAAGTTTAAAATCAATTAATCTTATGTTTTGCTTTGCGAAGAACTCCTTTAATAAATCATTTATCTTTGCAGTCATTGCATAAATCTTTTCTAACTCTTCAAATGTAGTAGCACCAATTCCTACTGCATGGAAATCATTTATTAAAGGATCCCCTAGATCATCATCTTTGTATGATAATTCAAAAACTGTAGTCTTTAATTCAAAACCTTCTTGTAGTCCTAATCTCTTAGCCATCGATCCAGCTGCAACATTTCTTACAATTACTTCTAGTGGTACTATTTCAACCTTCTTACATAATTGTTCTCTTTCACTTAACTTTTCTATAAAGTGAGTTTTAATTCCATTTTCATTTAACATTTCAAATAACATTGAAGTAATTGCATTATTTAAAACACCTTTATCTTCGATTTGACCCTTCTTTTCACCATTGAAAGCTGTTGCATCATCCTTGTAATAAACTATTACTTCATCAGCCTTATCTGTAGCGTATATTTTTTTTGCTTTTCCTTCATACATCATTTCTAATCTTTCCATTATAAATCCACTCCTTGTCCATTTTCTTCTATAAATTTAGTTTTCATATCTGTTCTAAATTGATTTAACTTTTCTCTTAAAGCTGCATCCTTTATAGCAAGCATTTGAACTGCAAGCATTCCTGCATTGTAGCTATTATTAATTCCAACAGTTGCTACTGGGATAGATTTTGGCATTTGTACTATTGAGAATAATGCATCTAAGCCTTCAACAGCCCCCTTTATAGGAACTCCAATTACTGGCATAGTAGTTTGAGAAGCTATAACACCTGGTAAATGAGCTGCAAGTCCAGCTCCAGCAATTACTACTTCGCATCCATTATCTTCTGCTGCCTTTAAAGTTTCACTTAACTTCTCAGGAACTCTATGAGCTGATAAAATATAAGCCTTAAACTCAACTCCAAATTCCCTTAAACAGTTAGCTGCACCTTTCATAACATCAGTATCAGACTTACTTCCAAAAAATATTGCTACTTTCATATAAAAAACCTCCGCTTTTAATTAAAAATTAAAAATTAAAAATTAAAAATTATTGATGTAATTCCGTCGGAATTACTAAAAATTATTAATTTTCAAAACTCCTCTGGAGTTTTTCCCTCAATTCTTCATTCTTCATTCTTCATTATTCATTATTCATTCTTCATTAAACTAACACCTCACCTACAAGGTGTTAGTTCATCTATGCCTAATCAACCATTTGAAGTATTACTTAAAATACTGTACTCCTGATTTGAATATCTTTTGATCGAAATCACCAGGAATGTTTCTATATAGGCTTTCTCCTCTTCTTTCTGAGTGCCCCATCTTACCTAATACTCTTCCATCTGGACTTGTAATACCTTCAATTCCTAGCATTGATCCATTTGGATTAAATGGCATGTCCATAGAAACTTCTCCATTAAAATCAACGTATTGTGTTGCTATTTGTCCATTAGCAGAAAGTTTTTCTAATAATTCCTTAGGTGCTATAAATCTACCTTCACCATGGGAAATTGCTACTGAATGAATATCTCCTACATTAACTTCATTAAACCATGGAGATTTATTTGAAGTAATTTTAGTTCTAACAATTGAACTCATATGCCTATTAATCTCGTTATAAGTTAATGTTGCCATATCTTCTTCTATATCAACTATTTGACCATATGGAACTAATCCTAATTTGATTAGAGCTTGAAAGCCGTTGCATATACCTAACATTAATCCATCTCTATTCTTAAGAAGATCCATTACAGCATCTTTTATTCTTTCGTTTCTAAATACTGTTGCTATAAATTTACCTGATCCATCTGGTTCATCCCCAGCTGAAAACCCTCCTGGTAACATAATAATTTGACTTTCTCTTATAGTTTTTTCCATCTTTAAGATAGATTCATTTAAAAGCTCTTTGTTCATATTATTTAGAACTAATTCAGAAACTTCTGCCCCTTCATTTCTGAAAGCTTTTGCACTATCATATTCACAGTTTGTTCCAGGGAAAACTGGAATAAATACTCTTGGTTTTGCAACCTTAATAGTTGGTGTCTTAGCTTCAGTAACTTTATATAATGGAGTATTTACTTTTTCATTTTTATCTTCTGTTTTTATCTTAAATACCTTTGTTAACTTCTCTTCTAATGTTTTTTCTAAAGATTCAATTTCAAAGTTAATATCGTAATCTTCTAATATAATAGCCCCATTTTTAACAGTCTCGCCTATTGCCTTATAAGCGCAACCAGCCAGCTCCTTATCGACTTCTACATCTGACTTAACCTCTAGAACCAAACTTCCGTAGTTAAGACCAAATAACTCTTCCTTAGTTACATTTTTAATATTTGCCCCAATTTTATTACCTAAAGTCATCTTTGTTATAGCTTCAGATAATCCACCAAACTTAATTGATGATGCAGAAATCACCTTTCCTTCATGTATAAGTTTGTGTACTATTTCTAAATTATTTTTATATTCATCTACTCTTAATGTCATATCCTCATTCTTTTCAGCTATTAATAGAACAACTTTAGAACCAATTCCCTTAAATTCTGGTGATATAACTTTATTAGCTTTGCATACATCTACTGCAAAGGCTACTAATGATGGAGGTACATCAATATCTCCAAAAGTTCCTGACATTGAATCTTTTCCTCCAATAGCTGGAATACCTAAATCCATTTGTGCTTGATATGCCCCAAGTAAAGCTGCAAATGGTTTGCCCCACTTAGTATCTTCCTTGCCTAATCTCTCAAAATACTCTTGAAGAGTTAATCTCGCCTTTTTATAATTACCACCCATAGCTGAAAGCTTTGTTATTGCTTCAATAACTGAATAATATGCCATATGATACGGACTCCATACTCCCATTTCAGGATTGAAGCCAAACGTCATTAATGTAGCATCTTTACTTTCCCCATTTAATACTGGTATCTTTGCCGCCATACCTTCTGCTGGTGTTTTTTGATATTTACCACCAAATGGCATAAGTACAGTTCCAGCTCCAATAGTAGCGTCAAATCTTTCTATTAGCCCTTGTTGTGATGCTACATTTAATTTCTTAAGATTATTAATCCATTCTTCTTTAACATTTAAATCCTTATTAACTTCAAATGGATACTTTTCTGGATTTAAAACCTTAACCTTAGTAGTTTGTCTTGCCCCATTTGTATCTAAGAATTCTCTCTTGATATCTACTATTGTATTCCCTCTCCAGAACATCTTAAGTCTTTCTGTTTCAGTAACCACTGCTACCTTAACAGCTTCTAAGTTTTCTTCCTTAGCTAAATCAATGAATCTTTCTTCATTTTCTTTATTTACTACAACTGCCATTCTTTCTTGTGATTCTGAAATAGCAATTTCTGTTCCATCTAGCCCTTCATATTTCTTTGGAACCTTATCTAAATCTATATCTAAACCTCTAGTTAATTCCCCTATTGCTACAGATACCCCACCTGCGCCAAAATCGTTACATCTCTTAATCATAGTTGAAACTTCTTTATTTCTAAATAATCTTTGAATCTTTCTTTCAGTAGGTGGATTGCCCTTTTGCACCTCTGCTCCGCATTCATTGATTGAATCTTCTGTATGTTCTTTAGATGAACCAGTAGCTCCACCTAAACCATCTCTACCAGTTCTTCCACCTAAAAGAATTACAACATCACCACTCTTTGGCTCTTCTCTAATTACATTTTCCTTAGGTGCTGCTGCTATTACTGCCCCAACTTCCATTCTTTTAGCTACATAATTAGGATGATATATTTCTGCAACTTGTCCAGTAGCAAGTCCTATTTGATTACCATAAGAGCTATATCCATGTGCTGCCCCTAATGTTATAGTTCTTTGAGGAAGCTTTCCCTTTAATGTATCCTCAACTTTAACTGTTGGATCTGCTGAACCAGTTACTCTCATTGCTTGATATACATAAGTTCTACCTGATAGTGGATCTCTTATTGCACCTCCAAGACATGTTGCTGCTCCACCAAAAGGTTCTATTTCAGTTGGATGATTGTGAGTTTCATTTTTAAACATCACTAGATATTCCACATTTCCATCATTAGTTTCGATATCAACTTTTATAGAACAAGCATTTATTTCATCGGAAACATCTAAATCTTCTAATAGTCCTCTTTTTCTCATTTCCTTCATAGTTATTACTGCTATATCC
>NZ_JAWGSV010000046.1:0-16569 GCF_032552055.1 Clostridium sp.
AAGGGGAAGTTATTGCAATAATATTTAATACAATTATATCCTTTAATACCTAATAAATACAAATTATAATTTTATTAAGGTGTAATTGATTACATGAAATTTATAATACATCATAAGTTTTAATATAAAGATAAAAAAGGATATTTGTGCACAGAATGTACTTTAATTATTATTGAAAACTAAAAGGTTTATTTGTTTAAAAAATTATTATGGGGGAATTTTTATTATGAAGAAAAAGGATAAGATTTGGCAATCCATTCAGACTTTTGGAAGAAGTTTATTACTGCCTGTTGCTCTTATGGCTCCAATTGGAATGGTAATGGGGATTTGTAATGCATTTACTCAAAGTTATATGATTGAGCAATTTCCTTGGCTTTCTAATACTGTATTGCAAACTACTTTAAATAGCTTAAAGAATATAACTAGTGTTATTTTTAATAATATTCCTTTACTATTTGCCATGGGTGTAGCTTATGGATTAAGTAAGAAGGAAAAAGGTATAGCTGTATTTTCTTCTGTTGTTGCATATTTAACTTTAAATATAGTTATGAATGTTTATTTAACAGTAACAGGAACTTTAGCTCCTGCAGAAACTATGAGTCAATTAGGACAAGGTACTGTCTTAGGAGTTCAAACTTTAAAGATTGAGGCTTTAGGTGGAATTATCGCTGGTATAGTAGCAGCAAAATGCACTGATAGATTTTATAAATTGGAATTACCACTTGCCTTTGCCTTCTTTAGTGGAAAGAAATCAGTTCCTATAATTAGCTTTGTTTTAATGATTCCTATTGGTTTGATTTTACCTTTCTTCTGGGGAATAATAACCAATATATTAATTAGTGGATCAGTAATTCTTATGAATAAGTATGTAGGACCTGGAATTTACATTACTCTTAATAGATTATTAATTCCATTTGGATTACACCACGTTTTATCTTCTATAGTGAGATTTACTGAAGCTGGTGGAGTTTATATGATAGAAGGTCAGCAATATGTTGGGATACTAAATGCTATGAACGAAATATTATTTAATTTAGGACCAACTCATCCAGCTTGGAATGAATATATGCCAACTTTATCTAGCTATATAGCTCCAGCTCAAATGTTAACAACTTTATTTAGAATACCAGCAGTTGGACTTGCTATGTATAAAACTGCTTATTTAAAGAATAAGAAAATTGCAAAGGGTGTTATTATTACAGTTTGTTTAACAGCATTCTTAGGAAATATTACGGAGCCTCTAGAGTTTACATTACTTTTAGTTAGCCCAATGTTATTTTTCACTTATTCAATTCTTGCTGGAATAACAACTATTCCATTAGCATTTTTAGACGTTAAAATGGGATATATAAGAGGTACAATATTTGACTTTGGAATTTTTGGAATGCTTTATGAAAATACAAATTGGATAAACTTAGTTATATTAGGGGTAATTAATTTTGTTATATTCTACTATGCATTTATCTTTATGATTAAGAAGTTTAATTTAGCTACTCCTGGTAGAGAAGATTTTGATTTAGATGAAGGGGCTAGCCTATTGTTAAAAGAAAAAAGATATAGAGAAATTGCTGAAATAGTTATAGATGGTTTAGGAGGAGCAATTAATATTCTAACTGTTGAGAACTGTGTAAGCCGTTTACGTATAGATATTGATAAACCTGAATTAATTAATAAAGATAGGGTAAGAGAAAGTGGATGCTTAGGAATATTCCTACCATCAGAAAAGCATATACATGTAGTTTTTGGACCACATGTAGAAGCAGTTAAAAATGCTGTGGATGATGCATTGAGGCAAGTAGGACAAAATTAAAAAGAATTGAGGTAGACTATGAGAGCATTATATGATTCTAAAAGTAAATCTATTGATGATAGAGGGGTAAAAGACCTTTTAACTGAAAAATATAAAATTAGCACTTGGTTAATGCTTGAGAAGGAACTAGCTTTAAGTCAAGGAGACCTAGGGCTTATACCTAAGGAAGCAGCAGAAAATATAGCTTTAAATTGTGATATTGAAAAAATAGATTTAGAAGAGGTTTATAGAATAAAAGAGAAAATAGGACATGGATTTATGCCTTTATTAAAAGTATTAGTTAAGAACTGTAATGAAGTAGGTGGGAAGTATGTTCATTATGGATGTACTACTCAAAATATACAACAAACAGGACAACTATATATAGTAAAAGAAGTAACCAAAGTTTTTAAATCTTTTTTAGCTGATATTCTAAAAAATTTATCTAGAATAGCCATGGAAAATAAGGACACAGTAATGCCAGGTAGAACTCATGGAAGACATGCAACTCCAATAACTTATGGATATAAGGTATCAGTATGGATTAGTGAACTTATTAATAATATAGAGAGATTAGAAGAAAGTGAAAAGAGAATCTATCAAGTTATGATGGGGGGAGCTGTTGGCTGTTATAGTGCAGTTGGTGAAATAGGTCCAAGTATACAAAAGCTAGTAGCTAATAGAATTGGAATGGGATATATGAATGTTCCAAGTAGAAATATCTGTACCCATAAGCTTGAATATATTATGAATATGCAATTAATTTGTAATGTACTTCATAAAATGGCAGAGGAAATTTATTATACAGGAGTTGAAGAATTTGGAGAAGTATATGAAGCCTTTAAGGCAGGAACTGTTGGAAGTAGTACTATGCCACATAAGATAAATCCTAAAAATGCAAAAGGTATAATAGCTAATAGTCAAAAACTGTATACTTTAGCACAAGTAGGATTAAACTCTAGTGCAAGGATGTTTGAAGGTGATAGCAGTCAATATATGCTATTTGATTCAATTTTAGATGAAACTATGGAATTAGTCCTTGAAGTTTTAATGAGGGCAGAAGAGCTAACTAAAAGTCTAGTAGTTAAGAAGGATAGATTATATAATAACGTAATTTTAAATGGTGGTTTAGATAATGCGGAATATATAATGATGAAAATGGCAGAAAAAATAGGACGAGATGCAGGCCATGAGCTTATGTATGAATGTTCTATGGAAACTGAGATTAATGGAAAGAGCTTCTTTGATGTTCTTTGTGAAAATGAGAAGGTTAAAAAAATATTTACTGTAGAAGAAATAAAGGAGTTAATAGATCCAAGAAATTATGTTGGAATAGGAAGTACATTAGCAGAAGAGATGGCTAATTTAGCTATTAAAAAAGCTGATGAAATGATGAAATAATATTATGGTGTGGTAAGACTAGATGTAAATTAGTTTTACTACACCTTTTAATAATAATTCTTGAGATCCTGTAAAATTGGTAGGATAAGAAACAGGAATTAATTTTACTAACAATTTTTGCAGAGTATTAGAGTAAGGAGATAGAAATTATTTTTATTAGACTAAATCTAATTTCTTAATTAATATATGAAGTTATTTGTAACAGATTTTGATAGAACTCTTTTTGTAGATAGAAAAATATCATCAGAGGATATAAATAGTATTAAAGATTGGCAAAGCAAAGGAAATTTATTTGTCGTTGCCACAGGAAGAGATATTAATTCTATTAATGAAAAGATAGGTATATATAATATAAAGCCAGATTATTTAATATGTAATAATGGTGCAGCGCTTTTTGATAAGGATAAAAATAAAATTTTATCTAATTTTATAGATAGAAATATTATTTTTAATGTTATTGACTATATTTATAACAACTACGAAGGTGGTCTAAGTTTATCAGAAGTTAATAGTAAAATTTCTATTGAACCTAAGAATGGAGTAAGCCACGAGAGAGATTGTAAAAAGCTTATAGGTTATAGGGATTTACATTCAATCGGAGAAGTTTATCAAATTCATAAAAGGTTTCAAGGTGAAGATTTCACAAAAGTTTTAGAAGAAGATTTAAATTCTAAATTTTTTAATCACATAATTGCTTATGCAAACAGCCATAATGTGGATATAGTTGCAAAAGATGTGAATAAGTCTGGAGCTATTAAATATTTAGAAAATAATTTAATTAATATAGATAAGATAATTACTATTGGTGATTCCTATAATGATATTCAAATGATATTAGACTATGATGGCTTTATAGTTTCTAGTGCAAAAGAGAATTTAAAGAAGAAGGTTAGAAATGTATGCTCTAGTGTAAGTGAGTGTTTAAATATATTTTCTAATACGAAGTAGGAGGGATGGTATGATAATTTATTCTAAAAATATATATCTAGAAAATAAAAAGATAAGTGGATTTCTTAAAATAGAAGATAAAAAAATTATTGATATAGTAGAAGCTACAGATGAATTTACTAAGGACTCTTTAAATAACTATGTCTTAAATAATTTAAAATGGGATAAAGATAATGAAATTCTTGATTACTCAGATTTTACTATAATCCCAGGATTTATAGATAATCATATTCATGGCTGGGGAACAGGTTCCTTTTGGTTTGAAAAATCAAAGAAATCTATAACAGAAATGCAAAAGAACCTACCTAGTGAAGGGGTTACATCTTTCCTTGCAACAACTGGGGCAGATACTATTGAAGAAATATTAACTCAAATAGATGAGGCAAGTTTGATATATGAAGCTGAGCAAATTGGAGCTGAGATGGTAGGCCTTCATTTAGAAGGACCATTTATAAGTAAAGAATATAAGGGAATGCAAAAAGAAGAAAATTGTATCTTACCTAATATTGAATTTATGAAGTCTTTTTATAATAGACAAAAGTCTAAAGGATTAATAAAATTAATGACTATGGCTCCAGAATTAGAGGGAGCAAAGGAAGTAGCTGAGTTTTGTAAAGATAAAGGAATACAGCTTTCTATTGGTCATACTGGATCAACTTTTGATAAGATTAAAGAAATGAAAGACTATGGTTTTGGAGGCTTTACTCATACTTTTAGTGGAATGAGGGGAATGCATCATAGGGAACTTGGAGTTGTTGGAGCAGCTTTATATTTTGATGATATGTATTGTGAGTTTGCAAAACAGACAGGATTAACAGTAAAGCATGAAGCCTTTGATATAGCCTTAAGAGTAAAAACAAGTGATAAAATAATATTATCAACAGACTGCTGTGGCCTTGCTATGACAGATAAACCTTGGCATCATTATGTAAGAAAGATAACTCTTATTCCACAGGAAAATGGAGTAATGATAAAACATGATGATGGAAGGGAAGAAGTATTAGATAATAGTAAATATGAAAATGTAAGAGACTTAGAAATGAGTTATATAGATTCAGTAAAGAATGTTATAAAGCATTCAAAGGTAGATATTTTCGATATTATGAAAATGGCAAGTATAAATCCAGCAAAGTATATTAATATCTATGATAAAAAAGGAAGTATAGATATAAATAAGGATGCTGATTTATTAGTTATTGATAATGAGTTTAATTTAATTGAGACTATAGTTAGAGGTAGTATATATAATTAATTAATGCCCTAGAGAAGTGTTTTATTTTCTCTGGGGTAATTATTTTATAAGTATAATTATTATTAATCATGTTTTTAAATTTATCATAGCCTTTGAAAGATCTTAAGTTTAGTAGTTCTGCTAAGGATAATTTATTTCCTAATAAAAGGGAAGTAAAATGATATTCTTAAATAAGTATTATTGTTATACTATGATATTAAGAATGATAAAACAAAGGGGAGAGGAAAATGGTAAAGGATTTAAATATAAAGATATATGCAGATGGAGCTGATTTGAACTCAATGCTTGAAGAGTATAAGAAAGGGATTGTTAGTGGCTTTACTACCAACCCTTCATTAATGAAAGCGGCAGGAGTAAATAATTATAGAGAATTTGCTAAGGAAGTATTAAAAGAAATAAATGATATGCCAATTTCTTTTGAAGTTTTTGGAGATGATGAAGAAATAATGCTTAAAGAAGCACGAGAACTTTTTACCTGGCATGAAAACGTTTATGTTAAAATTCCTGTTGTTAATACTAAAGGAGAGTTTAATGGTAAAGTAATTGAAATATTATCAAGTGAAAATGTGAAGTTAAATATAACGGCTATCTTTACAATTGATCAAGTCAAGAAAGTATTAAGTGTATTAAGTAGAGATACCTCAGCCATTATTTCTATTTTTGCTGGAAGAATAGCTGATGCAGGAGTTAATCCAAAAGAGATAATGAGGGAAGCAGTAAATATTTCTAAGGAATATCCAAAGGTTGAAATATTATGGGCAAGCTGTAGAGAACTATACAATATTATCGAGGCTAATAATGTAGGATGCCATATAATAACTGTTCAAAACAACATATTAAAGAAATTAAATTTATTTGGAAAAGACTTAACAGAGTATTCTGTAGAAACAGTAAAAGATTTTTTTAAAGATGCTAATAGCTTGGGATTTTCAATTGTAGAATAGATTGGTAGTAAGGAAAGAGGTTAGGACTATGATAGAAAAGTTATTAACTGAAGAGTTAGTTGATGTAAAACTAGAAGTTGAGAACTGGGAGGAAGCAGTGCTTGCAGCAGGAAAAGTACTTTTAAATAATGAAAAAATCGAAGAGAGATATATAGAAGCTATGATAGAAACAGTAAAAGATATGGGACCTTATATAGTAATGGCACAGGGAATAGCAATGCCTCATGGAAGGCCTGACTCTGGAGTTAAAGAGATAGGTATAGCTGTGATATCTTTAAAAAATGGAGTGAATTTTGGCAGTAATGATTTTGATCCTGTAAAACTTGTGTTTGCAATTTGTGCTAAGGAAAATAAATCTCATATAGGGCTACTACAGGATTTATCTTATATATTAGATAATGAAGAATTGTTACAAAAGTTAGATGACTGTAATACAAAAAAGGACTTATTAAATTTAATATTAGATATTTACAAAGACAATAAATTCTAGTAGGGAGGGATTTTTATGAAAATCATAACTGTATGTGGGAATGGAATAGGAAGTAGTTTAATGTTAGCTATGAAAATACAAGAAATATGTGATGAGGAGGGGATAAAGGCAGATGTGGAATCTTGTGATGTAAGTGCAGCTGTAGGGAAGAACTGTGATCTTTTTGTAACTGTTAAGGAATTGGCTCCAAACTTTAATAAGGATAAGACTTTAATCGTTAGAAGTTATATTAATAAGAAAAAAATTAAAGAAGATATACTAGAGAAGATTAGAGAGAAAAGTGCTGAGTTAAGTTAATATTTTATTATTATTATTTATAAAGGAGACTGGTATTATGGAAGGTATTTTAGAATTTTTTAGAGATTTCTTAAAAGAACCAGCATTATTAATGGGCTTAATGGCATTTATAGGGTTAGTGGCATTAAGAAAACCAGCGCATAAGGTTATGTCAGGAACATTAAAACCTATATTAGGTTACTTAATGCTTGGGGCAGGAGCAGATTTTATAGTTTCTAATTTAAATCCTTTAGGAGAAATGATTCAAAAGGGATTTAATATTAGTGGGGTTATTCCAAATAATGAAGCAATAGTTTCAGTTGCTCAAAAGGTTTTAGGTGTTGAAACTATGTCCATATTGGTAGTAGGACTTATTGCCAATCTTATTATTGCTCGATTCACTAAGTTTAAGTATATATTCTTAACAGGACATCATAGTTTCTTTATGGCATGTTTATTATCAGCAGTTTTGCAAACTGCAGGTTTTGAAGGGGTAGCACTAATCGGAATTGGTGGAGCTTTCTTAGGATTAGTTAGTGCAATATTGCCAGCAATAGGTCAAAAATATACTTTAAAGGTAACTGATGGTGATGAAGTTGCCATGGGACACTTTGGAAGTTTGGCTTATTATGTATCAGCATGGATAGGTGGTAAGGTAGGTAATCCAGAGAATAGTACAGAAAAGATGCAAATTCCAGAAAAATGGAGCTTTTTAAGAGATACAACTATTTCAACTGCATTGACAATGATGGTATTCTATTTAATAGCGGCAATAGCTTCAGGATCTGAATTTGTTGCAACATTATCAGGTGGACAAAGTATGATTTTATTTGCATTAATGTCAGCTATGAAGTTTGCAGTAGGAGTTACCATAGTTTATGCAGGTGTTAGAATGATTTTAGGAGATTTACTTCCAGCATTCCAAGGTATTGCAACAAAGATTATTCCAGATGCAATTCCAGCAGTAGACTGTGCAGTATTCTTCACATATGCGCCAACAGCAGTTGTTATCGGGTTTGTTGCTAGTTTTATAGGTGGAGTTATTGGAATGTTACTACTTGGAGTAGCTGGTGGAGTATTAATTATACCAGGACTTGTACCACATTTCTTCTGTGGAGCAACAGCTGGTATTTATGGAAATGCAACAGGTGGTAAGAGAGGTGCTGCTATTGGAGCTTTTGTAAATGGATTGTTAATTACTTTTATTCCAGCAATGTTACTTCCTGTACTTGGAAATTTAGGTTTCCAAAATACAACTTTTGGCGATTTTGACTTTGGGATTATAGGTATTGCAATAGGAAAGCTTTATGAATTCTTAGGATCTATTGGAGTAATTATTTTATTAGCTTTATTAGTTATTGCTGTATTAGTGCCAAGTTTTATAAGGACAAAGTCTAAGGTTATTAACAATAATTATAATGATGGAGAATAAATGTAAGAATCAATTCAAATATATATGAATCTTCAAATTAGGCTAGATAATCTTATCTAGCCTTTAATTTTAGAATGATTCGTATTTATGTGTATAATCAAGTAAAGTAATCAATAAATATAGATGGAGTGGGGTGAGAAGTTTGAATATTAGATATATAGAAATATTAAATTTATTAATTAATTCAAGTTATGATTTAAGTGTAGAAGATTTAGCAAATAGGCTAGGAGTTTCAAAAAGAATGATTAGATATGATATTGATGAAATTAATAGATATTTAAGAGAAAATAAAATTATAGAAATAGATAAAAAACCTAACTCTCCATTGAAGTTTATTCTATCTAAAGATGAGAAAGTGAAGGTAGAAAAATTTATAAATACTATTAATATAAAAAGTTATATATTTTCACCTGAAGAAAGAGCCGGGATACTATTATATGAATTACTAAACTCAAATAAAGAGTATACTTATAGTGAGTTTCAAGAAAAATTATCTATAAGTAAGACTACTTTAGTTAATGATATAAAGAAAGTTAAAGAGTGGTTAAATAAATATAGTATAGAAATTATTAAAGTTTCAAATAAAGGATTCAAAATTCAAGGAAATGAAAGTGATATAAGAAAGGCAATAATAAGTCTACTTATTGATAAGAGTAATTATAACATTATTGAAACTTTAGAGAAGATTTATAATAATGAAAATAATAGTATTTTAGGTACCCTTAAAAATTTAGATATTAGAAAAGAAAATATGGAGTATATAAAAGATTTAGTTAAAGATTTAGAAAAAGATTTTGGGGTATTTTCAGAAGAAGATTTTTTTGATTTAGTAATTGCTGTATTTGTAATTATAAATAGGGTTGGTAGAATGCCTATTAGCAAAGAAAATAAAAATTTAAGCTCAAACTATAAAAGGGAATATGAGGCAGCTTTAAAGGTTTCAGATAAAATAAAAGAAAAGTTTTCTATTATATTAGGTAATGAAGAAATTAATATGATTGCTAGTAGAATATTATCTGGAAGCAAAAATGAAGGGGATTTGTTTGAGTCAAAGGATTATTTTGATGCTTGCTATATAGCAGGTAAGATAATGGATAATTTAAGATCAAGCTTTGGAAAAGAGTTTGAAATGGATAATAATTTATTTGAAAGCTTTATAAGCCATTTAAAGAGTTTAATATTTAGACTTAAATATAATGTTGTAAGTAAAAATCCTATATTAGAAACTATAATAAGCAATTATAAAAATGAATTTGAATTAGTAAAAGAAGCAACTAATTTTATAAAAGATAAATTTGAATATATATTAAGTGATGATGAGATAGGCTATATAGTAATGTATATTGAAGCTACAATAGAAAAAAATAAAAAAGATGAAATTGGAAGAGTTAAAAATATATTAATAGCTTGTTCAGCAGGTTTTGCAACAGGGCGGTTATTAGAAGCTAAGATAAAAGGAAGTTTTGATGTTAATATAGTAGGAGTTACTTCTATACATAATATAAGTAATTTATTAGAAAGAAAAGAAGAAATAGATTATATAATTTCTTCGGTTGATATAAATGAAAATTATAATATACCAATTATAAAGGTATCTCCAATATTAAAGGATGAAGACAAAAAGGTTTTAGAAAAGTATTTAGCTTCAAAAAGTTCAAAGCTAAACAATAATGAAGTTAATATAGAAAAATTAAATAAGACTGAATATAAAGAGTTAGATAGTCTAATAAGAATAAATATCGAAGAAATTAATTTAGATGAAGTTATAAGTATTATAGAAGAAAGTTCTAATATATTTGATAGAGAAAAGCTAATTGATGAATTAATGTCTTACTTTAATAAAAAAGGTGAAGGAAAGTTAAATAAGAACATAGAGCTATGGAGATATATTTCAGAAAAGAATATACAATTAAATTTAGTAGCAAACAGTTGGGAAGAGGCTATTAGATATAGCGCTATTCCTCTATTAAGAAATAATGACATTACGGAAGAATATATAGATGCAATGATAGATAATATTAATAACTTAGGAGCTTATATAGTAGTGGATGATGGAATTGCTATACCTCATGCAAGACCAGATAATTATGTCAAAAACTTTGGGATAACAATAAATACTTTTAAGAAGCCTATTACTATTGGTAATTATAATAATATAAAGATATTTATAACTATAGCTAGTATAGATAATGAAAACCATATTGAACTAATAACTCAAATTATGAAGTTAATAGAGGATGAAAGTTTTATATATATGTTAAATAAAGAAGATATTAGCAAAGAAGAAATACTAGATAGAATAAGATCATAGGAATTTATTACATTAAAAGCCTTAAGAGTATGACATTTATCTCTTAAGGTTTATTACTAGTAGATATTTAATAAGAAGTTCAATTTCCTTTAAAACTTTCTTCATCAATGTTTTTTATAAACTTCTCTTATATTAGTAAAGGAAATAGAATTATTGATTTTTTCTGATAAAATATTAATTAAAGCTTTGTTTTTATAGAATCTTCAGGGAATAAGTACAAAACTAGTCAGAATAAGAGTATATTGTTGAATTAAATGGATATTTATAGTAAAATTAAAACATTCACAATATGGATAAGTTAATTTTTCAAGGATAAAAGTAAGATTAATTTAGAGTTATAATTATTAAAAAATTTAAATAAAGAGGAAATAAATATATGAGAGCAATTATATTAGCGGCTGGAATGGGTACAAGACTTAGACCTTTAACTGATGATACACCAAAGGGTTTAGTTAAAGTTAAAGGTTTACCTATGGTGGAGAAAGAAATTAGATATCTAAAGGAAATTGGCATAGATGATATTATAGTAGTTACTGGATATTTAAAAGAAAAGTTTAACTATTTAGTAGATAAATATGGAGTTAAATTAATACATAATGATAAATATGACATTTACAATAATTTATATACTATGTACTTAGTTAGAGAATACTTAGAAGACACATATGTATTAGAATCTGATATTTACATGAGAAAAAATGTATTAGATTCTAATATCTCAAAAACTACTTATTTTGGAGCAAAAGAGTATAATTTTGAAAATGAGTGGATTTTTAAAGCTGATAAAGATAACAGAATAAAAGAAATGTATGTAGGATCTTCAGAAGAAGATATTATCTTAAGAGGGATTTCTTACTGGACTAAAGAAGATGGAAAGTATATTGCTGAAAAAATTGAAGAAACAGTGAATAATAGTGGATTTGATAATTTATATTGGGATGAAGTAGTTATAGCCAATATAGCTGATATTAATATCCAGTTAAAAGTATTAAATGAACATGAGGTTATGGAAATAGATTCTATAGAGGATTTTAAAAAAGTAGAGGAAATATTATCACAGTATAGTATTTAGAGGAAGATATAATGAAGAAAATATGTATATTAGTAGTAATTTGCATTTTATTTATGATTTCATCCTTAGGTTATACAAAAATGAAAGATAATGAAATAACAGTATATACAACTCAAGAAAGTGAAGATGTAGAAGAACTAGTCAAGGATTTTGAAGCAAAGCATCCAGATATTAAATTAAATATAATAAAGTCCGCTACAGGAGAAATAACTGCTAAGCTTCTATTAGAAAATGGTAATCCACAAGCAGATGTAATTTGGAATGTTGCTACAAGTGGTTTATTAGTACTTGATTCAGTAAATGGGTTAGCACCTTATGCTCCTCCTAGTTTAGATAAAATAGATAGCAAATATTATGATACAAAAAGAGAAGTGCCAACATGGGTTGGAACTACTATATGGACTGGAGTAATAACGGTTAATACAGAGGAAGCTAAGAAAAAAGGACTTCCTATTCCAGAAACCTATGAGGAATTGGCTGATCCTATATATATGAATGAAATAGTTATGCCAGACCCAATTGCTTCAGGGACAGGGTATCTAATGGTTAATTCTTGGCTCCAATCTAAGGGAGAAGAAACTGGCTGGGACTTTATAAAGAAAATAAATGATAACATGAAGTTTTATACAACATCAGGTAGTGCTCCAGCTAAGTCAACAGCTATAGGAGAACAAGTTATTGGGTTAAGCTTTGATAAAAATAGTTTAAAGATTGAAAAGGATGTACCTCAAATAAAAACTATTTTTGCAAAAGATGGTCTGCCATATGAAATAGATGCATGTGCATTAGTTAATAAGAAGGAAATAAAAGAAGAAGCTAAGATTTTTTATGACTGGGCAACATCTGTGGAGACTATCGAAAAATATAAAAATTCTAGAATTCTAACTACTTTAAAAGGCTCAGAGCCTGCAGAGGGGATTCCTAATAATTTTAAAGAGATGTTATCAAATAATGATTTATATTGGGCAGCGGAAAATAAAAATAGAATTTCATTAGAGTGGAATCAAAAAATAAAAGGTAGCAAATAGGAGTGGATGTATGTCTTATATAGTCATAAAAAACATAGACAAATATTATGGAAAAAATAAAATCTTAGATAATATAAATATAGGCATTGAAAAAGGAGAGTTTGTTTCTTTATTAGGTCCAAGTGGATGTGGGAAAACTACATTATTAAGGATAATTAGTGGTCTTGAAAGTAAGAATTCTGGATCTATATTTGTTAATGGAAAAGATATATCTAAGCTTTCTCCTGCAAAAAGAAATATTGGAATAGTATTTCAAAGTTATGTTTTATTCCCTAACCTTACTGTATATGAAAATATAGCATATGGCCTAGTTAACAAGAAAGTAGATAAGGAAGAAATAGAAAGAAGAGTTAATGATATATTAGATAAAGTTGATTTAAAGCATATTAAACATAAGTATCCAAAGCAACTTAGTGGAGGTCAGCAACAAAGAGTTGCTTTAGCTAGGGCAGTAGTTTTATCACCTAATATTCTACTTCTAGATGAACCACTTAGTGCCTTAGATGCAAAGGTAAGAGAAACTTTAAGAAAAGAGATAAAAACCTTGCAAAAAGAACTTGGTATTACAACTATAATGGTTACTCATGATCAAGAAGAAGCATTAACTATGTCAGATAAAATAGTAGTAATGAATCAGGGAGAAGTAATGCAAATTGGTAATCCAGAAGAGGTGTACAAGTTCCCTGTAAATAACTTTACAGCAGATTTTATAGGTGCAATCAATATTATTGAAGAAGATAATAATAGGAAAATAGTTAGACCAGAATCAATATTATTATCTGACAAAATGAAAGATGATTATAAGAAGTGTGTAGTTAAGGAACTAGAATTTAGAGGAGCTTTTTATAGAGTAACTATAAAAACAGAATCTGAAGAGAAGATCTATGTTGATACACTAGCTCATTCAAAAGAAGAGTATAACATTGAAGTAGGTAGAGAAATCTACTATAAAATAGGGTAGGATTGTGTATATGTTAGATATAGATAAATCAAGAGAAAGTAGAAGATTATTAATATACGCCCTTACAATTTTCTTTTTAGTAGTATTAGTCCTTCCAATATTAACTTTATTTAAAGAAGCATTTTTTGTAAATGGAGAGTTTGTAGGAATAAGTAATTTTAAAGCTTATTTTTCAACACCATCTTTATTTGTAGCCTTTAAAAATAGTATTTTTGTATCAATTATAACATCTGTAATTGTAGTGTTTTTAGCATTTATATTTGCTTATGCTATAGAAAGATGCAATATAAAGTTTAAAAAGCTTGTTAACTTTATAGCCTTATTACCACTATTTATACCAACTATGACTCATGCTATAGCATTAATTTATTTATTTGGTGAAAATGGATTAATCTCAACAGGATTCTTTGGTAAGCTATCTTGGCTAGCTTTTAACTTTCCTCTATATGGTAAGTGGGGAGTTATAATTGCTGAATGTATCTATGTTTTCCCTGCTATATATATGATGTTTTCAGTTGCTTTTAGAGTATGTGATTATAGGTTATATGAAGCAGCAGAGGTATTAGATACTAGTAAATCAAGGATGTTCTTCACAATAACACTACCAGCAGTTAAATATACTATAATAAGTGCATTATTTTCTGCCTTTACCATGGTATTTTCAGATTTTGGGATACCAAAGGTTCTTGGAGGAAATTATAGTTTATTAGCTACTGATATTTATAAACAAGTTATAGGTCAATCTAATATAACTATGGGGGCAACTGTAGGAATATTATTAATTCTGCCCTCTATAATATCATTTATTGTTGATAGAGCTGTAGGGAAGTCTGTAACATCTGTAGATTCAAGTGCTAAGGATTATATAATTAAGGAAGATAAGCTTAGAGATAGAATAGTATCAGTAGTTGTTTACTTAATTTCAGCTTTTATAATAATTATATTTTTAACTGTAATAATGGCGGCTTTTGTAGAGCAATGGCCTTATAACCTTAACATAACAACTAAATGGTTTAATGTTAGTACAGTAGGTACTACACCAATTAAGATATTTGCACATAGTGTATTTGTTTCATTGTTATCTGCAGTGTTAGGTACTATAGTTGCTATACTAGCAGCATATATAACTCAAAGAGGAATTGGATTTGAAAGATTAAGAAAGTTTATTGACTGGATTAGTATAACACCACTTGCTATTCCTGGGCTAGTAATAGGTTTATCTTATTTATTATTCTTTAACAAACCAATGAATCCACTGAAAATAATTTATGGTACCTTTATAATTATGATTTTTGCTAATATAATTCATTTCTTTAGTATGCCTTATATGACTATAAAAGGCAGTATGAAGAAGATAGATAAGGAATATGAAAATGTATCTGAAACAATGGGAGTACCATGGTATAAAGTTTTTGACAATGTAGTATTACCATTATCAAAAACAGCTATAATTGAAAGCTTTCAATATTACTTCTTAAATTCTATGATGACAATTTCGGCTTTAGTATTTTTGTTTACTACTAAAACTAAGGTTGCATCAGTTGAAATGGTAGCAACTTATGATGAAGGAATAATATCTTCAACTGCAGCAATTGCTGTAATGATATTAGTAACTAATTTAGTTGTTAAATATGGAATAGAGCTATATAAGAATAAGAGCGAAAATGCAAAAAATGATAGAGAAATGAATGTATATAGAGCTATTCAAATTATAAATGATGAAGAAAACTTTTCTAAAGGCATATTAAAAGAGAAGATTGGTATTTCAGCCCTTAAAGTAAATTTACTTATTAGAGATTGTATTAATAATGAGTGGATTTGCAAAAAGCAAGTTGGAAAAGGAACTCATTATGAAGTAACAGAAAAGGGATTTGAATTATTAAGACAAAATATTGAAGCAATAAAGGAAGATAGACTTTTAATTTCTAAGGATTCAAAGGAAAAAGTAAAGACAGCAGTAATTTTAGCAGCAGGTGAAAGGCCTGACTTTAATGTATCTCCTGCAGGATTAGAATTAGAAGATACTACTTTAATAAAAGAAAGTATAAAGAAGCTTAAGGCTAATGGTATAGAAAAGATTATTATTGTACTAGGCTTTGGAAAAGAAATTATACTAGAGAGTCTTAAGGATGAAAAAGATATAATATTTGTTTACAATAGTAACTACAATTTAACTTCTAGTATGGAGTCCTTAGCACTAGCAAGTAAGCATATAAAAGAGGACTTTATATTAATAGAGGGAGATTTATTCTTTGAGAATAGAGCTCTTAAGGAATTGTTAGAAATAGAAAAAAGAGACTGTATTTTATTAACTAATAGAAGTAAATCAGGGGATGAAGAATTTGTTCAACTGAAAAATGATTATTTATTTAAATTAGGTAAGGATATACATCAATTTAATAGGATAGATGGTGAATTTGTTGGAATAATAAAAGTTTCCTATAAGCTACTTGATTTAATGATGAAGGAATATAAGGAAAATATGAATTCATCATTAAATTATGAATATATATTGCTTGATGTATCAAGAAACTTTAGAGTATCTGCTTTAAATATAGATAACTTAGTTTGGGGAGAAATAGATAATAAAGAACAGTATAAATATGTTATAAAGCTTTATAATAAAAGTAAGTTATTATAAAGAATATATTAGCTTCTATAAGGT
>NZ_JAWGSV010000047.1:0-16266 GCF_032552055.1 Clostridium sp.
GAGAAATATCGAGAGGATTATCTACAAAAAAGGCTGAAGAAAGACAAAAATCTTATGGATTAAACGAAATATCCCATAAGAAAAAATCATCACCAATAGTAATATTTTTATCACAATTTAATGACTTTATAGTTTGGGTATTAATAGCTGCAACAATAATATCAGGCCTTATGGGAGATTTAGCTGATGCAGTTACTATATTAATTATAGTAGTTGTTAATGCTATTATGGGGTTTGTTCAAGAATATAGAACAGAAAAGTCCCTTGAGGCCCTTAAGGAATTAGCAGCACCTAGTTGTAAGGTTCTTAGAGATGGAGCACTTAAAGTAATTAACTCTATTTATATAACTATTGGAGATATGATTATTTTAGAGGCTGGAGATAGGATTCCTGCTGATGGAACCTTTATTGAAGCTTCTAGTTTAATGGTAGATGAGTCCCTATTAACTGGAGAATCAGTTGGGGTATCGAAGGACTATAGAAAAGGAAAAAATCAAGGTTTTATGGGAACAACTATATTAAAAGGAAGAGGAATTTTGTTTGTAGATAGTATTGGTATGCAAACAGAAATGGGTAAGATAGCAAATCTTTTAGATAATATAGAAGAAGAAAAATCACCTTTAAGAGAAAGGTTAGATTCATTAGGTAAGATTTTAGTAATTTTATGCTTAGGAATTTGTGCAGTAGTTACGGTTCTTGGAATATTAAGAGGAAATGAAGTCTCAGAAATGTTTCTTCTTGGAGTTTCATTAGCAGTTGCAGCTATTCCAGAAGGACTTGCAGCAATTGTAACTGTTGCCTTAGCTTTAGGTGTATCAAGGATGCTAAAGAAAAATGCACTAGTTAGAAAACTTCCAGCTGTTGAAACTTTAGGGTGTACATCTGTAATATGTTCTGATAAGACAGGTACCCTTACTCAAAATAAGATGACGGTTAAGGAAATATATATTAATGGTAGGATTTATGATTTAGATAAGGAGAATGTAGATAGTAGTACAAGTTTAGCTAAAGCATTAGTTTATTGCAACGATTGCAATTATGATTTTAAAATTAAAAACATAGATAAGGCTCTTCATGGTGACCCTACAGAAACTGCATTAGTAAAAGCATTCTTTAAGGATGTTAATTTACTTAAAGGATATGTTTCAAGGGTACAAAGAGTTTTTGACATTCCTTTTGATTCAAATAGAAAGATGATGAGTGTAATAGTAAGAGAAGGATCAAAGGAAGTTTGCTACATGAAAGGAGCTCCTGAGAGAGTAATTGATAAATGTAGCTATATTTTAGAAAATGGAACTATTAAGCCTTTAACAGCTCAAAAGAGAAGACAATTAGCTTCATATATAGAAGTAATGTCTAATAGGGCCTTAAGATGTATTGCTGCAGCTTATAAGGAAGAAGGATTAGTTAGAAATGATTCCTTAGAAAAAGATCTTATTTTCTTAGGAGTTGCTGGGAGTATAGATCCTCCTAGAGTTGAAGTTAGAGATGCAGTATTAAAGTGTAAACTTGCTGGAATAAAGCCAGTGATGATTACTGGTGATCATAAAAATACAGCTTTAGCTATTGCAAAGTCTATTAATATTTGTAACACTGATGATCAAGGTATTACTGGTGAAGAAATTGAAAAGCTTAGTGATGCAGAATTAGAGAAGAAAGTAATGAATGTTAGAGTATTTGCAAGAGTTTCACCACATCATAAGCTAAGAATTGTAAAGGCATTTAAAAAGCAAAATAATATAGTTGCTATGACTGGTGATGGAGTAAATGATGCACCAGCTATTAAGGAAGCTGACATTGGTGTGGCAATGGGCATATCAGGAACTGATGTTACTAAAGAAGCTGCATCTATGGTACTTATGGATGATAACTTTAAGACAATAGTTTCTGCAGTAGAAGAGGGAAGAATTATTTACGATAATATAAGAAAGTTTATTAGATATTTATTATCTTGTAACCTAGGAGAAGTTTTGACTATGTTCCTTGCATCAATTTTCTATTTACCTAATCCATTAACACCTATTCAAATATTATTTGTAAATTTAGCTACAGATGGCCTTCCAGCTATAGCCTTAGGGGTTGATCCAGCAGATAAAGATATAATGATGCAACAACCAAGAGAAAAGGGAGAAAGCATATTTGCTCGTGGTTTATGGTCTAAGATACTTGTAAGGGGATGTTTAATTGGTATTTGTACATTAATGGCTTTTATGACAGGAAGATTATATGGAATGGATTTAGCAACCTGTAGAACATTAGCACTTACTACATTAGTAATGTCTCAACTCTTACATGTATTTGAATGTAGATCTGAAAGACATTCAATCTTCGAAATAAAATTATTTACAAATCCATATTTAGTAGGAGCAGTTTTAGTTTCGATAACTATGGTTTGTGGAATACTTTATATACCATTTTTAGCTGATGTATTTAATACAGTAGCTTTAGGAATAGGCCAATGGGGAATTGTATTATTTTATTCAGGTGTAATATTCTTAATCAATAGTGTTTACTTATTTATTAAGAGCAAAGGGAAATAGTGCGAGCACAATGAAGAATTACATCGATAAGTATTAATTTCGAATTTTAAGTTTTAAGGAAGCTGTTTGTATAAAATAGCTTCTTTTTATTTATTTAATAGTAATTACTGATGATGAACAATTAAGAATGTAGAGTAAAAAAGTGAGTTTAAAAAATGAAAATCACTTTTTAGAGTTTACCTTTAAATAGCCATAAGTAAATTTTATAAGAAGAAAAATAGAAAAATTAGAATATTACAAGTGTTAAATGTTTACATTAAAAATTAAAAGTGTATTCAAAATAAAAACACTTGTATTTGGTGAGCAAACATGGTAATATATTTTTCAAGGGAAATAAACCAAGATTTGGGGTGATTTTATGAGGTTTACAAGTACCAGAGGAGGAGAAAAGGCTATTACTTCATCAGAAGCAATTATAAATGGTATATCTAAAGATGGCGGGCTATATGTACCTTTAAGTTTTCCTAACCTTTTCAATAAGGTAAAAGATAAGTCTAATATGACTTATGAGGAAATTTCCTTTGAAGTAATTAAGGAGTTCTTTACGGATTTTACTGACGAAGAAATTAAATCTGCAATAAATAAGGCCTATACTAATAGGTTTAAAGTTATAGAAGAGAAAAATTTCTTAGAGCTTTATCATGGACCAACCTCTGCATTTAAAGATGCTGCATTATTATTCTTACCACAAATAATGAGTTTATCTAAAAAGAAACTTAAGGTTAAGGAAGAAATAGTAATACTTGCTGCTACTTCAGGGGATACAGGTAAGGCAGCTTTAGAAGGTTTTAGGGATGTAGATGGTTTTAGGGTAATGGTTTATTATCCAAATGATGGGGTTAGTGCAGTTCAAGAAAAGCAAATGGTTACTCAGGAAGGAGCAAATGTTAGAGTTATTGGGATTAATGGAAACTTTGATGATGCTCAAAGAGGAGTAAAAGAAATATTTGCGGATAATGAATTTAAAGAAGATCTATTACAAAGGGGCTTTAGATTATCTTCTGCAAATTCAATAAATATTGGTAGATTAGTACCACAAATTATTTATTATTTTTATGGATATTTTCAATTAGTCAATAAGCAAAAAATAAAATTAGGGGATAAAATAAATGTAGTAGTACCTACTGGCAACTTTGGTAACATACTTGCTTCATATTATGCAAAGGAAATGGGGCTTCCTATTGCTAAATTTATATGTGCATCTAATGAAAACAAAGTACTCGCTGATTTCTTTAATGAAGGTGTATATGATAAGAGGAGAGAACTTATCTTAACTGAATCACCTTCAATGGATATTTTAGTTTCATCTAATTTAGAAAGATTATTATTTGAAGCTAGTGGTAGGGATGAAAATATAATTAAATCCTTAATGAAGGATTTAAATGAAAAGGGCGTATATGAAGTTAGTAGTAATATAAAAGATTTCTTAAAGGACTTTTATGGAGACAGTGCTAGCACAGATGAGGTTTATAAGGCAATAAGGGATTTATATGAAAAAGAGGGCTATTTAATTGATACACATACGGCAGTAGGACATGTTGTATTAGAAAAGTATCAAAGGGTAACTAATGATACTACAGAATATTTAATTTCATCAACAGCAAGTCCATATAAGTTCCCTAGAAGTATAGCTAGAGCTTTAGGAATTGATGTTGAAGGATTAGATGATTTTGAAGTTATTAAAAAGTTAAATGAATTTTGTAAGGTTTCTATACCAAATAACTTAAAGGATTTAGATAAAAAGGAAGTTCTTCATAACTTTAAGTCAGAAGGAAATGCACTTAAAGATGCACTTTTAAAGTATTTAAAGGAAGAACCTAATGTTTAGAGTAAAAGTACCTGCAACATCTGCAAATATAGGACCAGGATTTGATTCCTTAGGTATAGCTTTTAATTTATATAATGAATTTGAATTTTATGAAGTAAATGAGGGCATAAACTTTTATGGTTTCAAAGAGGGATTTTCTAATACAGATAATATAGTTTATAAAGCCATGGAATTATGTTTTGAAAAGTGTAATTATAAGCCTAGAGGATTAAAAATTAGGTTAGTAAACGAAAATATACCTATATCAAGGGGGCTTGGTTCAAGCTCGACTTGTATAGTTGCAGGACTATTAGGTGCAAATGCCATAATGAATAATCCTTTAAGTATAGAAGAACTTTTTAAACTTGGGGTAGAAATTGAAGGTCATCCAGATAATATTGCACCAGCATTCTTTGGAGATATGATAGTGTCAGTAGTTGAAGATGGGGAAGTATATTATAATAAAATTAATATTAAAGAAGGTTTAAGCTTTATTGCTTTAATTCCTGAATTTGAACTATCTACATCTTTATCTAGAGAGGTACTACCAGCTCAGGTAAACTTTAAAGATGCTGTTTATAATGTTAGTAGGGTATCATTGATGATTTCTAGTTTTATTAGTGGTAAATTCGATCTTTTGAAGTATTGTTGTAAAGATGCATTACATGAAAAGTATAGAAGTCCATTAATAAAAAATTATAATTTAGTATATAATAAATGTATGGATTTAAATGCTTTATGTTGTTTTTTAAGTGGGGCAGGACCAACTATAATGGCAATTATTAAAAATGACAATAAAGAATTTTTAGAAAAGCTTAATACTTTTATCAAGGATGAGAATATTCCTTGGAGCATTAAGGAACTATCTATAGATAACTTGGGGGCAACAGTATTTAAAGGTGGTACTAATGAAAGGTAATTTTCTAATTGTAGATAAAAGATCTCTTCCTGATGTTTATGAAAAAGTAGTTGATGCTAAAAGATTACTGAAGGAAGGTAAAGTAAAGGATGTTACTGAAGCAGCTAAAACAGTAAATATAAGTAGAAGTGTTTACTATAAGTATAAAGAAACTGTTTTTGAGCTTGCTGAAACAGAAGTAGGTCAAAAAGTAACATTAAATATGATGATAAATGATAATAAGGGAGTACTTTCTTGTATTTTAAATTATATTTATGAAGTAGGTGGAAGTATAATTACTATAAATCAAGGAATCCCTATGAATAAAAAAGCTAATGTGAGTTTAACTATTAACATTTCATCTATTAATGGTGATTTAACTACCTTAATGGATGGCTTATCAAAGCTAAAAGATGTTGAAAGTGTTGAATTCGTAGCTATGGAGTAATCTCCTTATAAAGTGATTCTTATCTTCAGATGGAGTTTTCTTAATAGGAATACCCTACTCCATCTGAAGATTAGAAGAACTAATCCAGGCGTTTAGCAGTGCTTATCTCCCACTTATAGGAGGTGGGAGTGTTAGCAATGGTAGCGCTGGGATAAAAGTTTTAGATCTTGCAAATTAGAGGCTGTCTTATGGCAGCCTCTAATTATTCTTAGAAAAAACTTTATTTATTTATTGAAATTTGATATAGTATTTTTAAAATCAATTGTATATGCTATTTAAATTAATAGTAGGAGGACTAACTTTGGATATTTATTTAGACAATAGTGCAACTACAAAACCTTATAAAGAAGTAATAGATGAAATTGCTAGAGGAATGGAAGAGTATTATGGTAATCCATCTTCACTTCATGGTCTTGGAATAAAATCTGAAAAGAAGATAAATGAGGCTAGGGAGTTTATAGGGAAATGTATAAATGCATCTAAGGAAGAAATATACTTTACTTCAGGTGGAAGTGAAAGTAATAATTTAATAATAAAGGGACTAGCTAAACCAGGACATCATATAATTACAACTGTTTTTGAGCATCATTCTGTTTTAATGACATATAAAGATCTTGAAAAGAATGGAGTAAAAGTTACATATTTAAATGTAGATAGCAATGGTAAAGTTTCTATAGATGATATAAAAAATTCTATAACAAAGGAAACAGTTTTAGTTTCAATTATGCATGTTAATAATGAAATGGGTTCAGTACAATATTTAGTGGAAATCGGCAAGGTAATTAAAGAAAAATCAAGTAGAGCAAGATTTCATGTAGATGCTGTACAATCCTTTGGTAAGTTGAATATAGACGTGAAAAAGATGAATATAGATATGCTTACAGCCTCTTCACATAAGATTCATGGGCCAAAGGGCGTTGGATTTGTATATATTAAAAAAGGCTTAGTATTAAATCCATTAATACATGGAGGAAGTCAAGAAGGTGGAGTAAGAGGTGGAACTCAAAACGTTCCTGGTATTATAGGATTTCATAAAGCAGCAGAAATAACTATGGAAAATATTAATGATAGTTATAAAAAAGTTAATGAATTAAAAGAATACATGATAAATAGACTTAGTGAGATTGATAATATTAGAATTAATAGTCCATTAAGTGATGACTTTACACCTTATATATTAAATGTATCTTTTACTGGAGTTCGTGCCGAAGTGTTACTTCATTTACTTGAAGAAAATAATATATTTGTGGCTACTGGTTCTGCATGTACTTCAAAAACTAGTTCTGTGCAAGGTAGTTATGTTATTAAAGCTTTAGGGTTAAGCAAAGGTGAAGTTGAAAGTGCTATAAGATTCTCATTCTCAAAGTTTAATACTAAAGAAGAAATAGATAAAACTGTAGAAGTTTTAAAAAACTCATTAAGATTTTTAAGGAGAGTAAAAAAATGAATCAACTAATATTAGTTAAGTACGCATCTGAAATATTTTTAAAGGGATTAAATAGAAATAAGTTTGAAAAGAAATTAAGAGAGAATATTAAAAAGAAGCTAAAGGGAATAGAATATTCTTTAATTTCAGATCAAGGTAGATATTTTATCAAAGCTGAAAATATTGAAGAAGCTACTGAAAGAGTAAGAAAAGTTTTTGGCGTGGCTGAAGTATGCATAGTTACAGAAGTAGAAAGAGATATGCAAGCAATTAAGGAAGAAGCTTTAAATAAAGTTAGAGAAGCTAATCCAAAGAATTTTAAAATTGAAACAAATAGAGCTAATAAGGCATTCCCTAAGAATTCTTTAGAAACTTCTAAAGAAGTTGGAGCTTTTGTAGTTTATAATATGAATGGACTTGAAGTAAAGGTTAAAAATCCAGAATGTCTAGTAAATATAGAAATAAGAGATAAGGCATATATTTATACAACAAAGGATAAGATTAAAGGGGTTGGTGGACTTCCTTATGGAATTAATGGAAGTACAATGCTTATGTTATCTGGGGGTATAGATTCTCCTGTAGCAGGTTATTTAATGGCTAGAAGAGGAGTAGAATTACACTGTGTTTATTACCATAGCCATCCTTACACTTCAGAAAGAGCAAAGGATAAGGTTAAGGATTTAGCTAAGATATTATCAAATTACACTGAAAGAGTTAACCTTCATATTGTACCTTTTACTGAAATACAAATGGCAATTATTAATGGATGTAGAGAAGATGAGCTAACTATTATAATGAGAAGATTTATGATGAGAGTAGCATGTGCTTTAGCAGATAAGTATAATATACATTCAGTTGCAACTGGAGAAAGTGTAGGTCAAGTTGCTAGCCAAACTATGGAAGGCTTAGTTGTAAGTAATGACTGTGCAGATAGACCAGTATTTAGACCATTAATTGCAATGGATAAAACAGATATAATGGATATAGCTAGAGAAATAGATACTTATGAAACATCAATACTTCCATATGAAGATTGTTGTACTATATTTGTTCCAAAACATCCAAAGACTAAACCAAGATTAGAATTAATAAGAAAATCTGAAGAAGTATTAAATATAGATGAATTAGTTAATAAAGCTTTAGAAGAAACAGAAGTAGTTGTTTTCAATTAGCAATTAACAATTAATAATTAGCAGTTGGGGATGCAATTTGTTCCCAATTGCTGAGAAATGAAGAGTTAATGGAATAATGAAAAAATTATGGAAGTGATTTTTTCAAAATCACAATAAAATAAAGAGGTTGCCGTGAGGCAACCTCTTTATTTAAAAACTCCGCAGGAGTTTTTAAATTCATTCTTTAATTTTTTCATTAATTCATTCTTTAATTTTTTCATTCTTTAATTCTTATCTAGTTCTCATTTTAGTTGCTTGTTGTCTAGCTTTCTTTATTTGGCTATGATCAAATGGGTGTAGGTCTTTTTTAGTAGTTAAATTTAAAATGTTTGAAATAGTGATTATGTCAGAATCAGCCTTACCTTTTTCACCTTCAATTCCCATAATAATAACTTTATGACCTTGCTTCACATCTATAAAAGTTGGCTTTTTAAACCACTTTCTTACTTTATATTGAGTTTTAACTACACCCTTGCCTGCATCTGGCTTAAGTAATATCATGGCATCTATTTTTCTGAAAATGCCTAATATGTTCTTTTCTTCAACTTTAACAGATAAAACAGTACCAGCAGTACTAGTCATTCTATCTCCATACTTTTGCATATATGCATCAGTAAAATATTTACTTACTTTATCTTTTAAACCCATAATTAAAACTCCTTTATATTAAGAAATATTGTATATAACAATTATAATATCAAGGTTATTATAACATAAGTAAAATATTTATAAAACAAAAATTTAAAATATTATGATTAAGTATAATTTGCTTCGTCTCCGTCGTAGTCAGAAATTTAAAGAACTCTACATATTAAGTAAAGAGTTAAAGACAAAGGGGTATGTAGAAAGCTTTGAGCATAGATTTATTAGAGTTTATAAAAATATTAAGAAAATTAAATAATATAAAATTATTAAAAAGGAATGGACCTACTAAAAGACCAATTCTTTTTTCATAATATCTAGAGAATACTAATTATCGTATCCTATTTTAATATTAGGGAATTAATATTTTTTATTCAAAATTATTTTTTTAAGAGAATATATTTAGGCTCATTCATAGGATATAGTAAATACACTTTAGATAAAAAAAGGAGGATTTACTAATGAAGGTTTGCTTACAAAGGGTTAACAGCATGTGTAATGAATATAACCTAGTAATTTGTGCAGATAAATGTATAGGTATTGAAATAAGAAGAAATTTACCTAAATGTATCTGTGGTGATGGGATTAAGATAAATATTATAGTGACAGGTTGCGAAGGAGTATTATGTCCACCAGCTTTACCATGTAACAATGTAGTAGTATTATCTAGTCCTATTAGAATTATAAGAAGAAATCCATGTAGAGATTTTAATAATTCAGCTTTTAATAATGATGATTTCGACAATTTTAATGAAGGCTTTGATAATTTCAGTTTTAATGATGAAGGTAGTAAGTTTAATGATTCAAGCTGCTGTAATAGCGTTTCCTCAATGTCTAGAGAACAAGAATTTGCTATCATAGTTAGATCCTTTAGCCCTGCATTATCACAATTTTTATGTGAATTTCCACAAATCTTCTTAGAAGATAATGATAGAACTGTAAGGTTAATATTTATCTTTGATAAAAATGGTAGTTGTTTTGCACCACGATGCAATTCAGGATGTGGCTTTAGAGGAGGTTGTGGATTTAATGGCTGCGGTTGCGGATTCGGCGGAGGCGGCTTTGGTGGAGGATGCGGCTTTGGTGGAGGGGGATTCTTTGGATTAGCTGCCTTAGCATTATTATTCTGTTGCTGCTAACCTTTGAAAAAAACAAAGGATAAGTAAAAAGGGCCAAGATAAGTAAAGCTTACCTTGGCTAATTTATTTTCTTAAATGAATTGTTATTAATTTGTTATAATACTGACACATAAAATATAGTATAATAGACTTAGGATTTAATATTCATAAAGTAAAGTGAGGGAGTATTAATATGGATAAACTTCTCAAAGACAGAATAGATCTGACAATTGAAAACTACAGAAGTGCAAAGGTAAAATTAAGAAATGATGGTGACTTAATAAACCATCTTGCTTCATTAGTCTTTGCGCATAATAACAAAGACATACCTTTTGAGAAGGTAAGGGAAATCAGAAGATATATTAAAGACACATCATCAAGAGTATCACCTTTTAGGGGAGAAACATTATATATTTTATCTTTATTAATAGCTTTAGAAAATGAAGAAGAGAATATTATTAATGATATATACGAAATTATGGAGTTACTTACAGAAGAAGGTTTTAATGAGTGTGATTATTTAGTATTAACATCCTTTGTAATAGCTAAGTATGGAAAAGGAATAGACAAGCATAAAATTTCAAGAAAAATGAAAGATGTATTTATATTATTAAAAGAAAAATATTATAATATCACTGGAGAAGATGATTATCTTGTATGTGCATTATGGGCTTTAAATGATATAGATATTACAACAATTGATGAATTTATAGAAACAATATATAATAATATAACTAATTTAAATATTAAATCAAAAAATGGAATACAAAGCTTAACTAATGCTATTATGTTAAATGGATCTTCAGGTCATATGTATAAGACCATGGAGTTCATATTACAAATGGAGAAAAGAGATATAAAGATAGCTCAGCAGTTTTTACCTCTATTAGGTGTGTTATCTAATAGAGATATGAGAAAGAGTATAGATCTAATAGAAGATGTAGTGGAAACTCTTTGCGAAGAGGAAAGTGAATATGAATACTACATGGATAAGGGATTTAGAACAATTATAGCTATTTCAATTATATCATTTAACACAATAGGAGATAATAGAAATTATATAGATGAGTTATTGGCTCAAGGTGTATATAGTTTTATTAAATCTAAAAATAAAGGAATGTTTGCAGAAGCTTTGGCCTAAAGGGAGAAGTGATGGAAAGGATAATTTTACATGTAGATATGGATGCTTTTTTTGCATCTGTAGAACAGCTTGATAATAAGGCACTAAGAGGAAAGCCAGTTATAGTTGGTGGAGTTAGTGAAAGAGGAGTAGTTTCTACATGCTCTTATGAGGCTAGAAAGTATGGAGTACATTCTGCTATGCCTGTATTTATTGCGAGAAAATTATGCCCTCATGGTATCTTTGTTAGAACTAGGTTTTATAGGTATAAGGAGATTTCTAATAAAGTATTTAATATTTTAAAAGATGTTACATCAATTATAGAACCTTTATCTATAGATGAGGCCTATTTAGATATTACTGATTGTAAGTTTAAGAGTGGACTTGAAGCAGCAAAATATATAAAGTATAGAGTTCTTAAAGAAGTGGGATTAACTATTTCAGTTGGAATTTCATATAATAAATTTTTAGCAAAACTTGCTTCTGATTGGAATAAACCTAATGGAATAATGATAATAGATAAGGAAATGATGCCCGATTTACTTATGCCTTTTCCAATTTCAAAAATTTATGGATTAGGAAAGAAATCAGTTGAAAAATTAAACAATATGGGTATTTTTATAGTAAAAGACTTATATGAAATGCCTAAAGAGTTTTATATAGAATATCTAGGTAAATACGGACTTGAAATTTACGATAGAATTCGTGGTATAGATAATAGAGAAGTAGTAGCAGTTCGTGATAGGAAATCCTTTGGAAAAGAAACTACATTAAAGTCAGATACAAATGATAAAGAGGAATTATTAGCTTACTTAAAGGGATTTTCAAAAGAAATAAGTAATTACTTAATAAATAAAAATATTTATGGGAAAACTATAACTGTTAAATATAAAACTGAAAGTTTTGTAAATCATACTAGAAGTAAAACTTTAAATTATTACACTAATGATTTTAATGAAATATATAGTACCTGTGAAGAAATAGTTGAAAATGAGAATATTATAGAAAACATTAGATTAATAGGACTTACAATATCATCCTTTAAAGAAAATACTATAGAACAGTTAACTTTATTTTAAAATTACTTTAATTATGTTTAATTTTCTTATATAATTAATATTTGGAATTATAAATAAAGTTTTGAGAGGAGATTCTTAAATGAATAAAAATGAATTAGCAAAAATGATAGATCACACTATATTAAAGCCGGAGGCTACTGAAAAGGAAGTAGAAAAACTTTGCAAGGAAGCTTTAGAATATAACTTTGCATCAGTTTGTATTAATCCTTCTATGGTAGAAAAAGCAACTGAAATATTAAAAGGTAGTGATGTAAAGGTTTGTACAGTTATAGGATTTCCTTTAGGAGCAACTACGACTGAAGTAAAGGCTTTTGAAACAGAAGATGTAATAAAAAAAGGTGCTACTGAAGTAGATATGGTTATTAATGTAGGGAAGCTAAAAGAAGGAAACTTAACTTATGTTAAAAAAGACATAGAAGCAGTTGTAAATGTAGCAAAAGGTAAGGCATTAACAAAGGTTATTATTGAAACTTGTCTTTTAAATGATGAAGAAAAAGTAACTGCATGTAAATTATCAAAAGAAGCTGGTGCAGACTTTGTAAAAACTTCTACAGGATTTAGTACTGGTGGAGCTACTGCTAAAGACATTAAGCTTATGAGAGAAACAGTAGGGGAAGAATTAGGAGTTAAGGCTTCTGGTGGAGTAAGAAGCTTAGAAGATGCAGAGCTTATGATAGAAAATGGAGCTAGTAGAATAGGTGCTTCAGCTTCTATTGCAATATGTGAAGGAACTAAAAGTAATTCAACATACTAATAATAAACTTTAATGGGGCTGTTTACGCGACAGCCCTTTACTTTGGGGAAAAACAAAGGAGAAGAAAATGGATTATATTATTTTGATACTAGGATTTATACTACTAATAAAAGGAGCAGATATTTTTGTAGATGCTGCTTCAAATATTGCAAAGAAATTTAAAATACCATCAATAATTGTTGGACTTACAATAGTATCCCTTGGTACTAGTGCACCAGAACTTGCAGTAAGTTTAATATCTTCAATGGAAGGAAGCAATGGAATTGCCATTGGAAATGTTCTTGGATCTAATATTTTTAATACATTAATGGTTTTAGGGATAACAGCTATTATAATGCCAATACTTATTAAAAAATCAACAATGTTTAAGGATTATTTAGTTAATATAGTAGTATCATTAGGATTACTAATATTAACTTTTGGAAGAACTCTTTTTAATAAAGAAGCTGAATTAACAAGACTTTCAGGAATTATTTTATTAATAGGTTGTATAATATATACTTTTTACCTAATAAAAACTGCTAAAAATAGTGATGTAGAAGAGGAAGAAGAAGAGGATAGCAATGACTATAAAATAGGAGCATCAATTGTAAAAATAATTATTGGAATAATAGGAATAGTAGTTGGGGGAAACTTAGTAGTTAATTCTTCTAGTAGCATAGCTTATTCCTTTGGATTAAGTGATAAACTTGTTGGTTTAACTATAGTTGCTATGGGTACTTCATTACCTGAACTTGTTACATCAATAATTGCAGCTATAAAAGGAGAAAATGACATAGCTATAGGAAATGTTTTAGGATCTAATATTTTCAATATATTATTAATTTTAGGTGTTTCTTCACTTATAAATCCAATATTAGTGAGTAGTTCTCTTATAGTAGATATGATATTTTTAATTTTTATATCTATAGTTTTAGGAATATTTATGTTCACAGGAAAAAAAGAGAAGCTTTCTTTAGGTAAGATAGAAGGTTTAGTATTAGTTTTACTTTATATTTGTTATATGGTATTTATAATATATAGAAACTAACTAAAAATAAATTGAGATTAAGAAAGATTATTAGATAATTAAATTATTTATAAGTTTTACTTAGTGGATATAGAACTACTTTTTTACAGCATTATATTTTTATAAAAGGACAAAATATAAATGTACTGTAGGAGGTGGTAAATATGGCTAAGAACAAGAATAATGCTGATTGTAAAGATAAGAAGCATAAATCTCATGGAGCTGAAAAAACAGCTACTAATAACCAATGGGGAAAATAAGAAAGTGATTTTTTAAGAATTACTTAATATAAGTTGAATAAGAAGTCTTTTAAAGATTTCTTATTCAACTTTTTTTATGTATTTATAATGGGAATTTCTAAATTATGAATATTATGTTAAATATGGTAAAATAACTTTACAAGAGGTATAAAATACTATATTATATATAATACGAACTATATAAAAGTCAGGGGGATATAAATGGATAATATAAGGGATTTTGGATCTAAGAAATCATCATTTAAGAAATATATTAGCGCTTTATTTTTAGCTTATATAATTTCCGCATTAGTATTAGCATTAAATAGTAAGTTAATATTTGATTTTAGTTTAAGTACATTTTATATTGTAGGAATTTTTGTTATTGTAACAGGTATTTATGCAACTCTAACCTTGAATAAAAAATATGGCGGGGCAGCATTATTCGTAGCACTACTATATATAATTGCATTAATAGTATTTAGTCCAATTGTAAGTTATAAGGCTCATAGAAATCTTGTTGGAGAAGTAGAAAGTATTGAATTTAGTAATGAAATAAATCATATAGATTTAAAACAACTTCCAATAATAGATCAGGATGTAGCATATAAATTAGCAGATAAAAAGCTTGGAGAAATTCCTAGCTTAGGAAGCCAAGTAACAATTGGTGAATTAGCTATGCAAAATGTAAATGGACAACTATATTATGTTGCACCATTAGAGCATACTTCTTTCTTTAAGTGGCTAAGTAATATGGATGGTACGACTGGATATATAAAGGTTAGTGCCACTAATGAAAGTGATGTTCAATTAGTAACTGAAATTAATGGAGAACCATTAAAAATTAAATATTTAGAATCTTCATATCTTCTTAGTGATTTAGATAGAGCCTCATATTTTAGAGATATGAAGGCTGGACATACAGATTTTACATTTGAATTAGACGATGAAGGAAGACCATATTGGGTAATTACTAGATATGATACTGCTATAGGCTTTGCTGAGTCAAAAGCTACAGGAGTATTAGTTTTAGATGCTCAAAGTGGTGAGTCAGAAGTTTATGATATAGAAAATGCACCAAAGTGGATAGATAGAATTCAACCTAAAAGATATATAAATAATTATATAGAAAAATGGGGAGAACTTGTACATGGAATCTTTAATTTTAGTGATAAAGATAAGTTAAAGGTTACAGAAGGTATGAATTTAATTTATAATGATGATAAATGCTATTACTTTACAGGGATTACTTCTGTAGGTAATGATGAAGGATTAGTAGGATTTACATTAACAGATACAAGAACTGGTGAAACTAGCATGTATAAAACATCAGGGGCTACTGAAACTGCAAGTATGAGATCTGCTGAAGGTAAGGTTCAACAATATGGATATAAAGCAACATTACCTTATTTAATAAATATTCAAAATGAACCAACATATTTCATGACTCTAAAGGATTCAAATGGATTGGTTAAACAATATGCTATGGTTAATGTTAAAAATTATAACGTGGTTGGTGTAGGTGATTCTCTTCAAGCTACATTAAATAAATATTTAGAAGGATTAACTAATACTAATATTTCTTTAGAAGGTAGTAATAGTGAAGAGACTTTAGAAGGTGAAATTGAGAGAATAGGACTTGTAGTTAAGGATGGAACAAGTATTTATGATATAAAAATAAAAGATAATGAAAATATATTTACTGTTTCAACTGAAACATCAAGAGAAGTAGCGTTAAGTAAAGTTTCTGATAAAGTATTATTAAAATATATTAAAGTTGGAGAAGGAAAGTATATAATAGCTAATTCCTTTGAAAATTTAAGTTTAAAAGAAACGGAGAAAACACAATAACACTTTTAAAAAGTAATGATAAATATTTAAGTAATAAATTAATAAAATACTAAATTAAAGGTGAGCTAATACTTTATAAAAAGTTAGCTCACCTTTATAATTTATTTCTTTAGTATCTAGTAGATTTATAATTTTGACATTATTTTCAGAAAAAGCTAAGTAT
>NZ_JAWGSV010000048.1:0-16193 GCF_032552055.1 Clostridium sp.
ATTATAATCCGTTACCTCTTCATCTTTTTCCTCTATAATAAAGCTACCTTTCTTAAAAGATCTAAGAATTATTCTGCAAGCTTCTGGACAAGATAATGAAAGGCCTATTTCCCTTAAAGATCCAAACTCCTCAAGATAACGTGGATATTGTCTACAAGTATAGCATAGGCCACCCTCACCAATGTTCTTATATATATCACATAAATTATCATCATTTAAGAAAGAACATCTATCTCCCTTTAAAGTAAAAACATTATCTCCTTCATCCTCAATTATATTATCTCTAAGATAATCTCCAAAGTCACCTTCTACTTTTTGATATTTATCATAAGAAATATCATCAACTACTATTCCCCATCCAGCACAGCAAGTATCCTCACATTTATCTGCTATACATTTAAATTCATCAAAATAATCTGGTTTTTTTATCTTCATTTTATCCTCACATCAACTAAATTTATTTTATTATAAGTTTCTGTAATAGTTATCTTAATTTAACACTATTAATTCAAAACAGTTTAATAATCTATAATAAATATTGTAACTTATATAACAACCTTAATTTTAATACTGAATTTATAAGTCTTCAAGAAAAAGTTGTAGAATATAAAAAAATAAGCTATATAAGATTAATAAAATCCTATATAGCTTATAGTTTATTTATAGCTAATAATAAAAAATGTAAATTATTAAGCTTCTTCGTTCATTATTCCTAGCTTATCAAATATAAGGAATGCTAAATTTAAAGCTATTCCAACAACAGCCGCTAGTCCCATACCTTTTAATTCTACAACACCTATACTTAGTTTTATTCCACTTAAACCAACCATAAATATTACTGATGTAAGAATTAAGTTTCTTGACTTAGAATAATCAACCTTTTCTTCTATAAAAGTTCTAAGTCCTGATGTTGCTATAGTACCAAATAGTAATAAGCTAACCCCTCCTACTACTGGAGTTGGTATTGTGCTTATTAATGCTGAAAGCTTACCTGAGAATCCAAGTACTATAGAAATTAAACCAGCACCACAAATTACATAAACACTATATACCTTTGTTAATGCCATAACCCCTATATTTTCACCATAAGTAGTAGTTGGAACTGATCCAAACATACCTGAAACCATAGTTGATAATCCATCTCCTAAAAGAGATCTATGTAACCCTGGGTCTTTAGTTAAATCTCTACCTACTATACTGCTAGTAACCTTTAAATGTCCTATATGTTCAGCTACAACTACAAAAGTAGCTGGAAGTATAGTTAAAATCGGCGTCATTTCAAATTTAGCTAATTTAATTTGTGGAACTGTAAAGAATGCTGCATTATTTATAGCACTAAAATCTACAAGTCCCATAGCATAAGCTGTTATGTAACCTACGACAACTCCTATTAAGATAGGAATTACCTTTAAAAATCCTCTAAGTAATACATTACATAATATAACTGTTCCAAGTGTAACCATAGATACTACTACCCATGTTGGATTTAATTCTGGTGAATTTGTACCTCCAACTGGGAATCCTGCCATATCAGCTGCATTTGAAGCAAGTTCTAATCCTATTATAGTTACTATTGCTCCCATAGCTGCTGGTGGGAATAACTTGTTAATCCAACCTGTACCTGTAAAACCTACAATAATTGCTACTATTGAAAAAACAAAACCTGAAATTACAAAGCCACCTTGTATACTTTGAAAACTATATCCTTCACCAAGTAATAGGAATGTTGGTGCTAGAAAAGCAAAACTTGATCCTAAATAAGCTGGTATACCTTTTTTAGTGATAAAGGCATAAAGCAATGTACCTATTCCATTAAAGAATAATACTGTAGTTGGATCAATGTTAAATAAGATAGGAACTAAAATAGATGCTCCAAACATTGCAAATAGATGTTGAATACTTAATGGGATGGCTCTTTTCATTGGAACCTTCTCGTTAACATCAACCATTAATACTTCGTTTTCTAATTCTTTTTTCATAATATTATCTCCATTCTTAGTCTCTCTGGACTAAATTAAAAGTTTTTTGAATATATCGTTTTTAATATAGCACCTTTTTTAACAAAAAACAATATTTTTTGTTAGTTTATAGTCTTCTATTGTCTCTAAAGCTATTTCATCTGGATAAAGAGAATCAATTGAATCATCTTCAATAAGCTTATAAAATTTTGTAGAATAGGTTACTACTAATTTACTATTTGGAAGTGTAATTTTTAATATCTCTCCATAACAATTTGGTTTTCCTCCACTTGGTTCCCCAACAATCTTTGCATTAGTATTATTTTTAAAATTATAAGCATTTAAAAGTGCTGAAGAAAAGGTTTCTCTTCCTATTATTACTTTTAAATTTTCCTTATTATTTATCTCTTTATTTTCCTTTATATAATAAATAAAAGGCTCAAATAAAGTTGAATCCCCACCTAAGTTATTTCTTAAATCAACTGTTACTTTTTTTATATTATTTTTCTCTATAAATAGTATTATCTTTTCTATTTTATCCTTTATACTTTCACTTCCACTTTCTCTACAGCTATTATATTTTATATAAAGCTCTTCGTTATCTAAATATTTAAACCAAAGATTTTCAGATGATTTCTTAGCATAAAGTGGTAGTCTTTCATTTGTATAAGTCATATTCTCTATAGAAATAGGTATAATTTCATGTTCACCATCTTCTAATGTTATTTTAATTTTATTCATATCATCAACAATTAAAAGTCCATATAGAACTTCAACTATTTGGAGGTATTTCATGCTTTGAGACTTAAAAAAGTACTTATTTTCGTAAGAAATAATATTAGAAAGCTCCTCTAAAATATCTTTTATCTTTATATCCTCTATTGCTATAACTTTTTTAAAAAGTAGATTTTCATAATCTTTTGTAGAATTTATTATATATACCCCATCATTAAAGTTGTAAAACTTAAGGGGAATAAATTTTCTTGCTGGAAATATAAGACTTGTATGTGCATCCCTAATAGAAGCAGTAATCCTTGATATTTCTACCTTCATTTCTTCATAGTCCAACTTATCTATTATTTTCTTTAACTCTTCTATTTTTTTATTAAACTCATCTTCTTCTATATAAGCAAATAAATTAACATGATTTTTTATAAGTTCTTCTTTTAAATAATCAATGTCATCTACCCACTTTTTATTCCATATACTTTTCATATTAACATCCTTTTCATTTATCAAATCATATTAATTTTACTATATCTCCTTATACTTCTCTAGTATATATAAATAAACAGAGAATAATATCATATTCCTTATTCTCGAACACAGTCCAAGGGGCATCAGTATAATATTATCCTCTTATAAATATTTATGAAAAATAAATTCCATCTTCTATCCTATATCTATTATTTAATTTACTAAAATCTATACAATTAGCATCTAATATATTCTCTTCAATAATATATCTATTTAAATTAATCCAACTAATGCAATTATCCAAAATTATAGCATCACTAGATACTATATTTCCCTTAGCTTCTAAAACACTATCTACATTATTTATAGTTTCAACCTCAATTTCTACTTTTGAACCCTTAAATATATCCAAGGTCTTCATTTTTAATCTACCTGAATTTGAAACTGGCTTATCTAAGTAAAATATAGCTTTTTCAATTTTATTTTCTTCTAGAAATCCTTTTATTAAATTTAATGCAATTTCTGTTTTATCTATAATTGAATAACTTCCCCTTAATCCAGCTAAATCTCTAATAGTACCATCTAAAGACTTTATAATTATCGAATTAGATAAAGCTACTTCTAAAGTTATTATAGTGTTAAATCCATCTATATGAACTACATTAATATTATTAAGATTAGTAACTTCCTTTGATTTCCTTATTATTAGGTCATTATCTTTAGAAATCCCCCTGGCTAAGGCTAATCTTTGTCTTTCAGATAAAAGATAATGATTACCTATAAATGTTGAAGCCCCCTTAAGTTTATAACCTCTATTTAAAAGATATAATAAATCTTCTGATGCTTTATATAACTTATTTAAGCTTTCACCTGTAAATTCTTTTTCATCTGTAAGTACATAACCTCGTCTAACTGATTTACTCATAAAACTACCTTCTAATAAATTTATTTACCATTATTATTTCAATAGCTCCATTAAATAATACAGGTGCTATCGCACAATGAAAAATTTATAATGAAGAATGAAAAATTTATGAAAAAACTCCTTACGGAGTTTTAAAAAGTAATTAGTTTTAGTAATTCTGTAGGAATTATATCAATAGATCTTCATTTTTAACTATTGCTTGGGGCTGTTTGTGAGACAGCCCCATATTGTAAAACTTAAGATTATACATATTATAATTATAAATTTACTTAAATAAAAAGCTCTATTATAAAAACTACTAAGCAAGCTGATAAAGAAACCTTAATTAAACTTCCACCCTTATATGAAACAACTATTGCAGTAATAAGGGCTGCAAGGCCTGACCACATAATACTAGTTGAAGTTAGAATCCCTGGAAAAGTCATTACAGCTAAAGTAACAAAAGGTACATAATATAAAAAAGAAAGAATAGTTTTATTTTTAATTTCCTTTTGTATTAATGTAATTGGTAATAATCTAATTAAATAAGTTACAACTGACATTACTAAAATATAAATATATACATTACTCTTCATCATTATCCCCCTTTATTGGAAACAGAATAGCTGCTACTCCTGCAATTAATATAGTTAAGATAATAATTCTAAATCCCGATGATATTTCTTTTAAAACTGGAAGTTTCGTAAATACAAAACTAAAAATCATTGAAACAACAATTACAATTGCTATATTTCTATTTTCCTTTGCTGGTGGAACTATAATTGCTATAAACATACCATAAAGAGCAACTCCTAAAGCACTTATAACCCTTGGTGGAAAAATACTTCCTGATATGCCACCAAGTAATGTTCCAAGAGCCCAACCTGGCATAGCAACACTAAAAAGACCATATGCATAATAAGGACTCAGCTTTCCATCAGTACAAGCTGAAACTCCAAAAACCTCATCTGTTATACCTGTTGCAATTAAGAATCTATGAATTAAAGGTGTGTCTTTATCTAACTTTTGAGATAAAGTACAAGACATAAGACAATATCTCATATTTATAACTAGTTGAGTTATTATTAATTCTAAATAACTAGCATAAGCTGCAATAAGACCAACCCCTGCAAACTGTCCAGCCGATGTAAGATTAGTAATAGACATTAAAACTGCTTGAAATACAGTAAGTCCTGCCTTCTTAGCTGCAATTCCAAAGGTAAATGATACAGCTATATATCCAAGAGCAATTGGAATACCATTTTTTATACCTTTTTTAAAGTAAGTAGTTCTACTTTCAAAATTCAAACTTTCCTCTAAAGTAAATTCTTCAAAACTATCATTTAAATAGCCACTTTTTCTTTCCATGTAACCATCACTTTCCTTCCCCAAATCAATACCAATTCTACTATAAATTAATATAATTTTCCAGTAAGTAAAGTTATCTTTAGCAAATTAACAATACAATTTACAAATTTGAAAACATTAAATAATCTTCTTATGTATAAAATAAGCTATACAAGATCGATAATTTTATCCTGTATAGCTTAATATTTTTATAATTTATATTTTATTAATTGATAGTTTAAATTAGCATTTATACATTATTATAATAAGTTATAGTTAAATGACCAATTCCAAATAGTACAGATGTAATAATTAATAAAATATTTAAATATATTATCCCACTAAACAAAAATATAAGTGTTGGAATAATTGCTAGCGCCATAGCCTTAGAAAGTGTAGCTTTTTTAAAGTATAAAGCCCAAGTTAAACAATAAGCTATAGCTAGTACCCCTACTAAAATCATATAAATATTTTTAGCATTAGAAAACCAATATCCATACTCTAAAAATGGTATGTTAAAAATCATTAAAAACATGGATCCATATCTTCCTATTTGTTCTATAGTTTCAATAAACTTATTATGATATTTACTTTCCAAATTCTTTTCTTTAATTGCAAATATAATGTTTGGAACCATAATTATTATCATGATAATTAATCCGTAGGTGTTAAGCCATTCCATATGCTTCTCCACTAAATTTATATCTTTACTTCTGTCTGAAACTATCTCCTATTTTCACAGTTCTTTCTATATTAAGTATTATAATATTTATTAATTCTTCAATGGAATTAATTTTTTTAATCTCATTTTTATCATAAGTAAAATGTTTTTTTAAAACCTCTTTAAGATATTTTGCGTCATACTTAAGTAATTCTTTTATCATAGCTTCTTTTCCAACGTCTCCATAAAGTTTGAATGGATTTAAAACAATATATTTGTGCTTATCTTTATCTACTACCTTTTTATTCACACTTATATTGATCATATATTCCCCCGTATCACTAATAATATCAATAATATTTGTAACTAAATTTAGAACTTGCTTCTCTATACTTTCTTCTTTATTATTCCTTTCAATTGATACTACCTCTTTCTCTAGTAGTAACCCTTCATTATTTAATTTATTATAAACTTGAGTAACTGTCCCCTTATTAAACTTAGTATTTAAGATTTCCCTAGTTACTCCCTTAAGTAATTCTTTCTCTATTTCACTCTTAACTCCTTTACTTCTCATGATTATCACACCTTTGTATTATTTCTAAAACAAATTCTTTAAGCTGCTTAAATTCATCTCCATATTTTTGTCTTATAGTATTTTTACTTATTTCTAAATCACATGTATCACAGTAATTAGCTTTATTTTTTAATATACTATTAAATACTTCAGGAATTAACTCTTGTGATGAACTAAGTATAAGTGAATCCTTAATTCTGTTATATCCTTTAGTATCTCTATATCTATTAATTGCAACACCCAATGCTTTGATATTATAATCCTTGTCCAACCTTTTTATTTCCCTTGTTTTTTTCTCAATTTTATTTATTACTTGCTTAAGACCATAAGTGGATAAAGTATCAGGTAGAACAGGAATTATATAATAATTACTAATATAAACTCCACACATAGTTATTCCTCCTAAATTAGGAGGACAGTCTATTAATATATAATCATATTTATCTACTACTCTTTTATCATTTACATCTTTCTTCTGCAGCTCTGAATTTATAATATCTATTATTCTATTATTTCTATTTAATGCTGAAATTTCATCTGTTATATCTATTAAATCAATACTTGATGGTAACAAATCAAGATTACCATCCTTATTTTTAATATTACTAACATTAGATATTATAGCTTCATTGATATCAAATACATTAGTATTCTCAATTTTATCAAAAAACAATTGATGAATTGTTCTGTTTTCATTATTTCTTTTTTCCCATTCCTCTTGACTAATTAGCAAAACAGTAGCATTTGTTTGAGGATCTAAATCAATTACTAAAACTTTTTTATTAAATTCTATCGATAGAATTTCAGCCACTGCCACAGTAAGAGTTGTTTTTCCAACTCCACCTTTAAGATTTATAAAACTTATATTTCTTGACACATTTACACCACCTAATATACATTCATAAATATATATTAGTTACTTAGTTGTATTATGATTCTATTTATAACTTAAACTGTTTAAATATATCTATTGAAGTGATCTTTTGAACATATAAAAAGAAGTCAATTACTGACTTCTTTCTTAATAAAACTAATTATTTGTATTTGTTGTATAAACTCTTGTAGCTAACTCATCATCCATTAAATAAAGTCCAGCTGGATTATCTTCAATTCTTCTTACTCTCTTTACTAATGAATTAAAGTTATTTTCTTCTTCAACCTGTTCATCTATAAACCATTTTAATAAGCTTATAGTAGAATGTTCTCTTTCTTCATATGCAATATCTGTTAGTTCATATATTTTTCTAGTAACTAGTTGCTCGTGCTCATAACCTTTTTCAAAAACGTCAATTATCCCATCATAATCTCCTTGAGGTTTATTTACTTGCTCTAATACTACTGAACCATTCTTTTGATATACATAATCATATAATTTCATTGCATGATCTAATTCTTCTTTTGCTTGAACTCTAAAGAAATTAGCAAAACCACTTAAGTCAATAGATTCACAGTATCCTGCCATAGCAAGATATGTATATGAAGAATAGAACTCAAAATTAATTTGATTGTTTAAACCTTCTAATAATTTTTTACTTAACATAAAATATGTACACTCCTCTATATAAATTATCTCCCACTTACATTGTATACTTATTTTATGTTTTTTCCAATAACATAATAAATAAAATTAGTTTATTATCCTTTAATATTCACTTATTAAGTTAAGTTATCTTTCTATTTTAATAATTTATACTTCAGTATATGGGTTTTACTTATAAATACTATCAATTACTGAAAAACCCTGATTAACTGCTATTTGATATATTGGAGCAATGCTTGTCCTTAACTTTTCCTTAAAGCCTTCTCTACCTTTATATTTATAGAAATTTAAAGGATTTTCTAATCTAAGTAAATCTACATATGATTCTAAATCCCTCTTTATCTTCTTATCACATATAAAAGAAAAGGCTTCAAATTGAGTATTGCAAAAATCATCTATGTAATTTTCATACCTTAATAGTCTATCACTTTTGATACTATTTATATTTTTAAATGTAGGAACTAAGTTCCATATTTCATCATGAAGCACAAAGCTCCATGGTATAAAATGATCAATACTTAATCTTCCAAGCTCACTATAGTTTTCAGCTAAAAAATCATTCCCTGTATAAATATCTTTTACATATCTATCATTGATGATATCAGTCCAGAGTTTAGTTGCATGACTTAAATCCCTTGACTTTGGCGGATCTAACTTAAATATAATTGATGGAACGTTAGGATTTCTCTTTTGTAAAAAGCAAGATAACTTATAATATATCCATGATTTAATTATTCGATAATTAGCTGTCATATACCTTGCCCATTCATCATCGATGACTACTTTATTTTCCTTATCAATAATAATCTTATATAAGACATTTGGTTCACTTAAAGATAGTTCTATTATTCTTTTAACTCTTTTTGAGCTTTTTAACCCTTTTATCTTCTCTTCAAAAAATGGAGATAAGAGCATATAAGGAACTTGATAGCTTAATTCTTTCATTTGCTTATTTAAAATTGCATCATTGCTATTATAAATAAAATCTAATAATTCCTTGCTATTAATATTAGAGTGTTTATTATATGCACTTGATATATATTCAACTGTTTTGGATAAATTATCAAACTGACCAAAATATAATTTATACTGCATTATAGGATACCATGCCCCCACTATCATTCTTGAAATTAACGTCCTAAAAGTTATTTCCCTATTGCCTAAACTTACTTCTTCTAATAACCCTAATAACCAATACATCTTATAACTAGCAACTACTCTGCTATCTTCGAGTAATCTTGAAAAAATTCTTGTATCAACATAAGCTGAAGTAGGTAAATCATAATAAACCAAATTACTATTAGGAATTATTATATCCTTTTCTTTTAAATAAGTATCTTCAATAATTTTATTTTTAATATCCATATACCTTATCCCCATATTTTCTCTTATCTTCTTACTTAATCATCACTACAAACACAAAAGTTATTTTGAAGTTCTGAGTACTCTTTATCACTTAAACTATCTTAATATTTATTGAAGTAATCTTCTGAACAGAATATACCTATTTTATTTTCAAAGTATTTTTCTTTTAGTTCTTTATTACAATATTTACATTTATTCATTTTAAATGGTTACTATCCTTTAATTTTATATGTTCAAATATCTATTTAATTTATCCTCTTAATGTTTCATAAACTTTCTTACATTTTTATTATGCCTTATCTATTTCAAAATAGTGGAATATAGATTTAAATATGTTTGAATCAAGTGAAAGTTCTCAATTTTTTTGCTTTACTATCAATTATTCAACAATATATTTTTATTATTCTTCTAACAAAACTAATAATTAATATCTTTTAATCTACATAAACTCATTACTTTCTTTTATCCTGCAATTACAGAAGCTCCATATATGTAATAGCCGTACTAGGCATTACAATTATTAATATTTCACTTTGATTGAAATACTGTTAATCAGCTCAGCTAAACTTTCCGCATAATTTAACAAACTTATATTTACAATATTGTTAATATAAGTTTGTAGAGCTATACCAATATTATAATCTTATAAAAAGGAGATATTTTTATGTCATATTCCAATAGTGAAAAACATGGTAAATGTACATATTTAATACTTATTGTGGACAAAGAGTAGTTTTAGATTATAATACTAATAATTTGCCACCATCCCTAAATGTAATAAAACATCATATACTAAAGCTTAAATAAGAAAGACTTAGATAACACTAAAAAGCTTCAATTTTTTAAATGTCATCTAAGTTAATATTGTTTTATTATATTATAATCTGAAACAATTGTGAATATTTAGGATGTAACAGATAAAATGCTTTATAATACTTTATAAATTATTAAAATTAAAATGTACTAAAAAAAAAAGAAAATATTGAATTATAAGTCTTCTTCTATTTACTTATTTTTTATACAACTCTAATATTATTACAATTTAATGTTTTAAGAATCCAAGTTCATAAACCAAGCTTCTCATTTTATCTTCTAAGTTCTTTACCATATCTTCAAATAGTTCTAGTTCTTTTTTCATATATTTAGTTAACATAAATTTTATTTGATACCATCCTGCATCACAAGTATTTATGTTATATTTAGGGTGATATTTATTAAACTCATATCTATATTTAAAGCTTTCTACTACTAAATTCCTTGCAGTTTTTAAAATTAATTTTCCTTCTTCTGAAAACTCTAATTTCTCTAACTCTTCATATATAAATCTCTCTTTACTATATCTTATGCAATCCCAATATATCATTTCATTATTATTTATATTAGCCAAATTTTGAATATCCTTAATACTCATAAAGAACATTTCATTTATAATATTAAAGCTTTTATCTTCTACCTTCACATTTCTAAGTGAACTAGCTCCACTTTCATTTGTAAAAATAGAATATATGATACTGTCATTTTCAAATTCTTTATATTTAGAATGATTAATATTGGGAATCATATAGTTATCCTTTTGATTTAACCAATTAGATTTAATTACTTTTCTTGCTGCAAATAAAGAACAACATTGTTTATAATTTTCTCTTGTTATTGCTGTTGTCTTTACATGTCTTGTAACAGGCGCAGATAATATATATACTCCCTGAGTATTAGCATATACATTATTTGAATCATTCATTAAAAATCCTATTGCATCCTTATCAACCATTCTTGTTTTCTTATCAAGAGTTATAGCTGATTTTAATGTTATAGTTTCAACTTTACTATTAGATTTTTTATCCTTAATCCAAGATGATAATCTTTCCTTTGGTTCTAGATTATATATTGTTTTTTTTCCACTTGTTTCAATTTTGCCTTTATCATTTAATTCTTTAATTAAAAACTTAAAATTATTCTCTTCCTTATTTTCTCCAGAAGTCCATATTGAAAACCCAATCCCCCATTCAGAAGAAACATTTGAAAAGTAACTTGCATTAAATACAATACCTTTTTCAAACTTAAAGTTTTCTAAGAAAGTTTCTCTAAATTTTTCACTTCTCTCTCCAGATAAAAATAATGTTGGCGTAAAAACTCCTATACTTAGATTATCTAAATTAAATACCTGTTTTAATTTTAATATTCTATAAAGAAACTGAATATATAATTGCTGAGATGAATTTTTAAAGCCTTCTTTTTCCATCATTGATTTAACTTTTGTATTAGATATACCATCTTTACTTTTCTTACCATTCTGTTTTCCATTACTACCTTCCCCAAAAGGTGGATTAATTAAGAATATTATTTTCTTATTTTTTAGTAATGCATTATATAATGATAATGGAAGCAAAGAATTGTTTACTTCATCAGAAATTAATAATTCTGGATTATCATTTAAAAAGTCATATACGAACTTTTGAGAATTTCTATTATAATTATCTCCTAATTCAAGATCAACTTTATCTATAGTTGAGCAATATAATTCTTTAAAATAATAGTCTCTTGTTAAATTTCCAGTTCCCCATGCACAATCCCATACTATATATTCCTCTCTCCAATTTGGACCAAATACATAACTTAATTGTTTATGGGATTCATTTGTCCAAGTAGTAGGAGTAAAGAATTCTCCATTAAATCTTCTTTTAGTGTCCTCAGTTAACCTATCCTTCATTGATATAAATCTATTCTTTTCTTCTATAGAATATTTTACTGAATAATCCTCTTCAAATTGCTGATATCGATAAGAATCTATCTCTATACGCCTATCATTTTTAGCAATAAATTTACTATCTTTCTTTTGGGATATTTCAACTTCGCCAATTATTGTATCTATAAAGCATTGAACTAAGTCAGATGCAGAATATTTAGAAGGATCTTTTATTATACGTTCTATAAAATAATCATATGTTTCTAATAGATTTGCTTCAGTAACCTTAAACTTTGTCTTTATATGAATTATTAATCTTTTAATATTCATAACTACATTTTCAAATTTGAAACTCTTATCAATATTGAATATTATAGGATTAATGGATTTATTATTGCTTATTTCAAAAGTTAAATCTTTATACTTATTTGGAGCTTCTGAAGGTGCTATACTCCAATCTAAATTTCTTTCTAAGTACATTTCTACATCATTAGAACTTATTACAAAACATGTAGTTTTATCACCAGCTAAAATTACATTAGGCATGTCCATATAATTTCTATTTGTTCTTAAAGTAAATTGATTTAAATAAAATATAACTTGCACTAAAACTTTAGCCCTATCAATAGAGTTATTAAAATCAAATCCATACTTAAATTCCATGATAAGTCTTAGAACTTTTCTTGTATCATCATACATAAAATTTTCTTCTAAATATCCATCACATTTAAAAGGATATGTTATTATTGAGTTTCTTAAATTGGCACTTATATTATTCTTATAAACTAATTCAATATCTCTTTCTTCAGTAGCATTTTTAATTTGATTGTAGAATAATTTTTTCATATTTCCTCATAAAATATTGTTACTAATATATTCTATTTATGAAATAGATTATATATGTATATATTTCATCTGTATAAAAGATGTAAAATTATAGTTATATTAATGCTTACTTGTTTTCGAGATAGAATATATTTAAATGAGGTGAATTTAATTATAAAAACAGCTATATCCATTAGTATCACTGAATATAGCTGTAAGTTTTTTTATTTAATTCATTGTTACGTTTCTATTTATTTTATTAAATTATCTTCGTTTTATTTCACCCAAGTAACTATTTCACTCATTTCCTGTCTTAACTTTTCTTCAACTTCCTTCACTCTATATCCAAAGGCAAGACATAAAGATATATTGAATTTTTCTATGTCTAATACACCTCTGTCAATTAACATCTTTTCTACTGCATTTTTATCTATTCCTCCAATAGCACAGGAATCTATTCCTAGCATTGCAGCTGCAGTCATCATATTTCCTACTGCTATATATACTTGATTTGAAGCATATGCTTCTATATCCTTATCATCTTTATAACGTTCTTCTTCTAATGTTTTCATAAGGCTTTTAAACTTTAATGTTGCTTCTTCTGGAAGGTTCTTAACATCTTTTAAGATATGGTTTGTATAGCTTGAATCATATCTTAATTCTTTAGCCTTCCTACTTAACACTACTATTAAATGGCTACATGTTGGCATTTGAGTTTTTCCACCCCAACATACTGCTCCTAATTCATCTTTTAATTCTTGATTTTCTATTACCAAGAACTTCCATGGTTCTATTCCTAATGAACTAGGTGAAAGCCTTCCTGCTTCTAGTATTACTTCTACATCTTCTGTAGCTATCTTCTTTTCTTTATCAAATTCTTTACACGCATGTCTAAAGTTTAAAACATTCATTACTTCATTTCTATTCATATTAAAACCTCTTTCTATATGTATTTTACTTAAGTCTATTTTACTTGCTTTAAAACTATTCCCTCTTTAAAGCCACCACGATCTACTAGTTTATCAGCCCTCTTCTTTAGTAATTCTTCTTCATTATAACCTAGTTCATTTGCTAATCCAAATAGAACTTCCATTACATCTGCTAGTTCTTCTAAGTTTTTATCTTCTATATATTCCTTAACTTCTTCTAATAATTTCTTTTCTAGAAGCTCCTGTTTTTCTATTCCTCTTACTATTTCTGTTTCACACTCTTTACCATCTGCTTTTATTATTTCTGGTATTCTATCTCTAACTAATTTATTATAAATTTTCATTTACTTTTAACCCCCTTCTAATAGTTGAATTTATTATTTCACTTACTTTACGTAACCATGCTTATATTATTTTTTTAACTTTATATATTCCCCCGTACTATTCTTTAGTAACTTAAATTAATGATACTATTTATTCCTATATTATCAATATTTTATATTGATAAATCTATAATTATCATTATTCCAACTACTATAAGTCCTAAAACAGCCCCTATTAAAATACCTTGCAGATTACTTTTATTTCTTTTTCTAACTTCTTCATCTTTATATCTTTCTTTATCAAAGGTATGTTTCCCCATTGAATCAACTAATTTTCTTTCAACATAACTATAAATATAATAATCTTTAGACATATTACTACCCCCAATATAGTTTTAAATCATAAGTATATTATAACATTTGTTACAATTATTTCGTGTTAATTTGCATTTTATATGCAAAAAAGTCTATATCACTATATTATAGTAATGATATAGACTTTTTTATAGAAATTTCTATTTTAATATTCCAGAATATATTTACTCTTCTATATCCCCTTTATAAAGATGCTTTTCTACAATACTAATCTTAAAGTTCTTTTCATGCATCTTTATTATACTTTCTTCTCTATCTGAAACTATTGAGAATACATCTCCAGTTTCTCCTGCTCTTCCAACTCTTCCAGATCTATGTAGATAGTCTTTAGGATCTTCAGGTATATCTAGGTTAATAACATGAGTTACTCCCTTTATATCTAATCCTCTAGCCGCAACATCTGAAGCAATTAATACTTGGATTTTACCTTTTCTAAAGTCTTCTAGAGCCTTTTTTCTTTCTTCCATTTTATTATTGCCAGCAATAGTAGCTATCTTTATCTTACTTGCAGATAAGTTTTCAATTGCTGTATTTGTAGTGTAACTATCATTATTAAATACTAAGATTTTTTCTGCCTTTGTTGCATTTATAAGCTTTCTTAAAGTTTCAATCTTCTTTCTAGCATCAGTTTTTATATAATTATGGCTTATATTTTCATTAACTTTATTATTTTTAACTGATATAACTTTTACATCTTCTTTTAATGTCTTAGCAATATCTAAAGTTTTACCTGTTAATGTAGCTGAAAACATCATAACTTGAGTTTGCTTTTGAGTACATTTTATTATGTCCTTTACAGCTGGTAGATTATTTTTATCTAAAAGCTTATCAACTTCATCAATTATAATAGTTTTTATAGTATGAGCTGTTACCTTCTTTTTACGTATTAGTTCTAATATTCTTCCAGCAGAACCAACTATAATATGAGGTTTTGCTTTTAAACTATCTATTTGTCTTTTAATATTAGCACTACCTATTAATGATGTAGATGTAATATCTAAAGCTGATGCTTTTTTTAATTCATTAATCGTATTATTTATTTGAATAGCTAACTCATGAGTTGGAGCTAATATTATACATTGCATTTCTTTTTTACTTACGTCTATTTTTTCTATTGTTGGTAAAAGGTAAGCTAAAGTTTTCCCAGTACCTGTTTCAGATTGACCAATTATATTTTCTCCATTAAGAGCTGCAGGAATTACAACCTTCTGTATTTCAGTTGGCTCGTTTATTCCCATAGTTTTCAATCCATTTATAGTCTTTTCATTTATATTAAGATTTTCAAAATTCATTTGTTATTTACCTCTTTCCTTCAACTAGTAACTATTAAACTTTAACAGCACTTTAGATAATTGTCAAAATATATCGTATTAATATTATGTCTTCTATTAATAATAAAAATTAGATGCATTAGATTATTAAATCCAATGCATCCCATTAAAAACTATATTGCTAGTTATATTAATTATTATTAGACTTATTTTTAAAATTAGATTTCTGTATATTCAATAC
>NZ_JAWGSV010000049.1:0-16162 GCF_032552055.1 Clostridium sp.
TTTATTAGAAGCATCTAATTATGGTGGAGATAAGAGCTCAGTAACTTCAGTAGTTTTACCAGTTGACTCTCAATACGAAGTAACTTTATTTAAAGAAAAGTATTCAATGGGTGAATTAGTGGAAGAGAAAGAAATAAGTCAATACACTACAGAAACTATTGCTAAGGACTCAATAATGCATATTATATTTAATGTTGCAAAACTAAATGATGGAGAAGCTGATAAGTCTATAATATCTATTGCTGAAATAGATAGAGAAAATAGTGAGGATGATAAAAATCCATCTTATAAGGTAAGTAAATTTAATGATGAAGCTATAGATTTTGATTCAAGGACTTTAGTAGATCAATCTGGAAAAGCTTTAGATGAAGAGCAAGTCCTAGCAGCATTCGTTAAATTTAATGAAGATGATAATGATAAGGCAGCTATTAATTTAGATACTTATAAAGATGAAGTTTCTAAATACAAGGAAGCTACAATTTTCAAAATTAAAGTAACTAAAAAATAGTAAATTTTAGAGGTTTGGGATATTTTAAGATAGTCTAATTAAAATGTAGAATTACTGATGTAATTTATTCAAGCTTACTAAAAGTAATTTCAAAACTCCCTAGGGAGTTTTTTCTTAATTATACATTATGTATTCTAAACTTTACATTGTGCGATAGAACCCTATTTATTTGTTTTTAATTTAATATTTGATATATTTAATATTAATTTGTATAATTGTTATGAATTAAAATAAATGGAGTGAAGAATATGAGACTAAGAAAAAAGCCATGGGCTAGACCAGAACTAGAAGCCTGTAATTTCTTTATTATAAATCCAAGTGAAAATAAAGGTAAATGGAGAGAAACATTTAATAATGATAACCCAATATATTTAGAGTTAGGCTGTGGAAAGGGTACATTTATAGCTGTTCATGGTTCTGAAAATAAGGATATAAATTATATAGCTATAGATATTAAAGATGAAGTTTTAGTATTAGCTAAAAGAAATATAGAAAAAGCTTATAAAGAAAAAGATCAGGAAGTTAACAATTTAAAACTTATGGCACAAGAAATAGGATTGATAGAAGAGGTTTTTAGCAAAGATGATATTGTTAGCAGAATATATATAAACTTCTGTAATCCTTGGCCAAAGGAAAGACATAAAAAGAGAAGATTAACTTTTACTAAGCAATTAGAAAAGTATAAGACTTTCTTAACTGAAAATGGAGAAATTTATTTTAAGACTGATGATGATAATTTATTTGAAGAATCTTTAGAATATTTTAAAGAGGCAGGTCTTAAAATAGAATATATTACTTATGATTTACATAATAGTGATGTTAAAGGAAATGTAAGAACTGAACATGAAAATATGTTTAGTGAGCAAGGGATAAAAATTAAATTTTTAATTGCAAGAAAATAAAAATGAAGATTGATGATGTGATTTGCTACTTTAGTATATTCATCATCAATTTTCATTATAATAAACTTTAATATCTTAATTTACAAATTAACTCTAGGGTATTTAAGAAAACATCTATTTCGTCAATAGAGTTATATAGACCAAAGCTAATTCTAACCATTCCAGGCATGGTACAAGTAGAATCTACTAAATATCGCCTTGCTTCATCTTCAGATACACCTAAAAGTCTTTTTACATATGGATGTGCACAAAAGGCACCTTGCCTTACCGCAATTGCCCTAAGGCTTGCTAGAAGTCTTGCAACTTCCGCATGATATATATCTTTTATATTAAATACAGCTATTCCAAGCCTATCTGAAATATTATTGTTATCACCATAGGATATAATATTATTAATAGATTTTAATCCACATATAGTATGATTTAATAGAATTTTTTCATTTTTCTCTATAGTATCAAATCCTATTTTTTCTAGTTCTTTAAGGGACTGAACTAAAGCAATGGCTCCAAAGAAGTTCGGACTACCAGCTTCATCTTTTTCAGGAGGTAACAAATATATTTGTGAACTGTCTAATACAGCTTCTACAGTACCCCCTCCCTTAAAATCGGAATTTAATCTTTCAAATTCATCTTTTAAACCTATTATCGCTCCACTTCCAAAAGGTGCATATATTTTATGAGCAGAAAAAACTAGATAATCTATAGGGGTTACAGTTAAATCTATCTTCTTATGAGCTACTATTTGAGCTCCATCTACTATTAACTTAGCATTATATTTATGAACAAGATTGCATATATAATTTATATCATTTATATATCCTGTTACATTTGATGCGGCTGTAAGAGAGACATATTTAACTAAGCCATTATATCTTTCTAGTAAATATTCTAATTCATCTAATTTCAATCTACCAAGACTATCTACTTCTATATATTTTAAGTTGCATTTTTCTCTCCAAGGCAAATCATTAGAATGATGTTCCATTCTAGTAGTTATTATGATATCTTCAGTGTTCTCAATTAATATATTAGATAATCTATTTATTCCCTCAGTTGTATTACTGACAAAAATTACAGTGTATTTATCCTGAGATCCATTAAAAAATTTTAAAATATAATTTCTTGAGTCAAGAAATAATTTAGTAGAATACTCAGATTTTTGTCCAAGTCCCCGTCCAATAGCTCCATATAACTCGCAGGCTTTTGTTATTTCTTTTAAAACGCTTTTAAATACTGGAGTAGTAGCAGCATTGTCAAAGTTAATTGGAATAATTTCTTTATCACTAAGAATAGGAACCTTTTTATCAAGGCCTATAAATAAATTTCTATAATCTATAATCTTTAAATCCTCCATTAAAAAACCTCCCTAGATATATTATTCACGGGTTATTAATATGGTGATTCAATAAAGCTAGAGTTATATTAAGATTTAAGAGAACATATATAAATATAGAACATATACTTATAGTGAAATATTTTTGGGAGGAAGTAGATGTATTCAGAAAATTCAAATGGTCAACAAGAAGATAATGATTTAAAATTTGTACCTTTAAATATTAGAGAACCATTTAAGAATAAAGATTCTAGTTGGTATCCATCAATAGATACTAGCGTGCCAACTTTAAGTAACATATCTAATAACTTTATTATGGGCTTATCAGTTCCCGTGGATAATTCAAATTTAGAGGTGAGATCATTTAGAACTTTAGATTACTTGCCAAGAAATGAGATGAGAATAGGAAATCCAATGCAGCAGGTTCTTGATGGGCAATTTAATAATAGTCAGATGTTAGAGAAACAAATGAATAATGTTAATCCTAATAATAATCTAAATAATAGTATGAACAATATGAATCAAAATAATATGAACCAGAATAATATGAATCCGAATATGATGAATCAGAATAATATGAACCAGAACAATATGAATCCAAATATGATGAATCAGAATAATATAAACCAGAACAATATGAATCCAAATATCATGAATCAAAACAATATGAACCCAAATAATATGAATCCAAACAATATGAGTAATTCCCAAAATGTCAATCCTATGAGTTTACAACAAAAGCAGCTAAGTGATGATGCTAGTTTTGATTTGGAATATCCATCAGAGACTTCAGGAGATGAATTATTTTCTTATAATAAAGCAGAGGGATGTAAAAAGAAGGATTCAGAAAGAGAGAATACCTTAAATAATAATTTAAGTGCTGTAAAAACTGTAAGCACTATAAATGCTGTAAGTAATAAAGTTGATAATAATACTCTAGTTGATGGATATGATGATGCAAATTCTGATTATGAAGGTTTTGAAATAAACTTAATTCATATGGAGCTTTTAAGGGAATTAAATGAAGATACAACTCATTCAAATTTCTTTAGAGGGGAAAGTTATAATTTACTTGAAGAGATAGATGAAATTTTTGATATTATTAAAAATGATGAAGATATAATAAATATTTTCAAAGCATATAGTATGCCAGAACCTATTTATAATTTGGTAATCAATAAGATAATAAGAAGTACTTTAGAAAACACTACTTATAAGAGAGGTGAGTAAATATGTTATTTCGTCAAAACTTACCTAATTTACAGAGCAAAATAAGATTTCTTCATGCTAATCCTTTTGCTCAAGCGGTGGATATATATTTAAGTGGAGAATTATATGGCAAAAACTTAAGTTTTTCTGATATTAGTTGTTATGAAATTATAGCAACTGGGGACTTTGAGTTTCAAATATATAATTCAGGGACATATGATAGCCCTTTATATACAAAGCAAATTAATATATTGCCAAATACAAATTCTACAATAAATATAGTTTCATTAGGTGGAAGAATAGATACACTTGTACTAAATGATGCAAATGTAAAAGGAGATCTACTAAGTTGTTTTTTAAGATTTATTCATTTATCACCTAATTCACCCCTTATATCCTTAGGATTACCAAATGATGTGAGTCTTTTTGGGAATGTAGAGTATTTAGAGACGACTGGATATTATCCTTTGTCGCCAGCTATTTATAATTTTAAGGTAAGCTTTGCTTCTGCAAGTGGATTATATAAATTTATAAGTGATAAAAAGTTGGAGAATGGAAAATTCTATACTATATATATAATTGGATTATTAAATAATAAGCCTGGAATAGGATATTTATTAGTGGAAGATGGAAGGAATCCTTAAAAATTATTACTCAAGGACTAGAAAAATAGAAAATAAAAAATAGTAAAGGGGTTGCCGCGGGGCAACCCCTTTATTAGAATAATAGCTTAAATAGAAATTTAATGTGAATACATATGACTAATTACAATGGTTAAAATCCCTAAGAATATTGAGAATAGGTAAACTTTATTATGTTTATATATTCTTGCTGTGGGTATTAATTCTGCAAAAGCTATATAAAGCATTATTCCAGCTACCAAGGCAAAGGTAATAGCTAAAATTACTTCACTAATATAAGGTCTTAAAAATAGGAATGCTACTAATGCTCCTAGTGGTTCAGCAAGGCCAGAGTAAAGTGTATACTTAAATGCTTGTCTTTTACTTTTTGTAGAATAGTATATAGGAATTGCAATAGTTATACCTTCAGGAATATTATGAAGAGCTATTGCTAATGTAACATAAATACCTAGGGAAGTATTTTGATATCCAGAGATAAAAGTTGCAACTCCTTCAGGAAAGTTATGTATTATTAAGGCTATCATTGATACTAAACCAACTCTATAAAGTTTTTCTTTAGAATTTGTATATTTGTTAATTGATCCTTTAGGATCATCAGGGATAAATTCATCTATTAAGTAGGCCAGCAAGCTTCCTATTAATAAGAATAGGCAAGATAAAATAATTCCTTTTAAACTTCCATGAGCTTTTGTTAATACTTCTTCAGCAGAAGAAAATAAATCAGTAAAAGATACTGTAATCATAACTCCAGCAGAATAAGCAAGAGAAAAAGTTATTAATCTATTATTTTTTTCTTTAGATAGAAATAATATAAAGGCCCCTATTACTGTAGATAGTCCAGCAATTAATGACATGATTAATGGAATTAAGGATCTCATAATTAGTTTTCTCTCCTTTCGCTTTTATCCGATGGCTACCATTGCTAATACTCATACCCTTTATAAGCGAGAGCTAAGCACTGTACGCACCTGGATTAGTTCTTCTAAGCTTAAGATGGAGTAAGTTATTCATGCATTCTGTGAAAGTGATTCACACAAAATGCGAGGTTTTGGTTATCTACTTTTTAAGAAAACTCCATATGAAGCTAAGAATCACTTTATTTTTAACTATTACTAAATATATTGTTTTTAAAAAATACTATGCAAAAAAGAGGAAATTTTATAAGATAAGAAAGAGATTTAAATAAGATAGTTAATAATATTAATATAAGAAATAAGATAGGAGGGGAATATGCTAGCTTACAAGATAGAAGAAAAAATTAATATGATTCCTTTAATTACAAAGGGAATGATAATTAATTCTAAGAATAAAAATTTTAAAACTATTAAATATGGGGATAGTATAAAGCAGTATTATAGATTTTTTAGAGGAAAAGAGAATAAAGCAACTATAGTTTTCATTCACGGAGGTGGATGGTGGCATGGTAGTCCAAAGACTTCAAGTTATATAGGGAGCTTTTTTAATAAACTTGGATATAATGTTGTAATGATTGGTTATAGACTTGTACCTCTATATAAATATCCAACTCAAATAAATGATGTATTTGAAGCTTTAAAGACTTTCATTAGTAATGAAATCAATATAAATGATATTATTGTTATGGGATTTTCAGCAGGAGGAGAACTTGCTTGCAATTTAGTATATAACTTAGATAAGCAAGTTGAGTATGGTATTAATAAAGATCAGATAAAAGGATTAATTACTTTTGCAGGAGTACTTGATTTTAATAAATGTACAACTAAAAGGTCAATAGAACTAATAGAGTATTATATTGGGGATAATAAGGATTACTGGAATCCTATTGACTTAGTTAATTCAAAAGTTAATACAAAGGTTATGTGTATTCATGGAACTAAGGATCAGCTAATTGATATAGATAATTCTATTGCTTTTGTAGATAAAGTTAATGAATATGGGGACAATGCTAGACTAGTTACTATAAAAGGAAGACATCATTCAGATATTATGTCTTTATTTATTAATAAAGGAGAAAAGGAATCTAAGATAGTTTTAGATTTTATAGAAACAGTATGCAAAAAATAAAAGAAAGAAATTATTTATTAGACAATTTAAAGGTTATTTTAATATTTTTTGTAGTGTTTGGACATACAATTGAGTACTACATAAAGGATTCAAAGGTCTTAATGACTTTATATATTTTTATATATATTTTTCATATGCCATTATTTATTTTTATTTCGGGATATCTTTCTAAAAACTTTTATAAGATGAAAAGGAAAGCAGTGAAAAACCTATTAATTCCTTATATTATTTTTAATATGATTTGGTATACAGCAGTTTATATAGGTACTAAAAGAGCCATGTTTTCAGTTATGTATCCAGGATGGACATTATGGTATTTATTAAGTCTATTCTTTTGGAGAATTATTTTAAAATACATAGTTAAGATAAAGAATATAGTACTAATAAGTTTTATAGTAGGTGTTATAGTAGGAGTAATACCTGTAGTAAATGGATACTTATCTATATCTAGAACTATAGTATTTTTACCTTTCTTTCTTCTAGGTTATTACACTAAGGAAGAGCATTTTGAGAAGCTTAGAAATATCAATAAATTATTTGCTTTTATAGGGATAGCATTATTTTTATTTATAGCTATATTTGTAGTTCATTACAATATAGTCGATTATAAATTCTTATATAATTCTTATTCTTTTAGTTCATTAGAAGTTGAATTATTTAATGGATTACTATATAGAGGAATCTTATATATTTCATCAATTCTATTTGGTGCTTGTGTAATAATGTTAGTTCCAAATAGAAAGCAAGCTTATTCTGATATTGGTAAGGCAACAATGAATGTATATGTATTTCACATATATTTAGTTATGCTTGTATATTTCTTTATACCTAAATGGAATATGGGCATAATTCAAAATATTTTAATACTATTAAGTCCAGTTTTAATTATTTATATTTTATCTAGAAAAAGAGTAAATAAGGTTTATGAAGGCATATTTTATCCTGTAAATAAGGGGATAGATACAGGGAAAAAGTCCTATAAATGGTTTAAAAGAAATTAAAGTGGAAGAAAAATATTTACAAATATCAACCTTAGTACTATACTGGTGTATATACATCATTATAGTATTAAGGGGGATTTAATAATGGAAAGTAGAGAAAGAATTAGAAAGATGGTATTTGCAGCAGTTTTAACAGCAATAGCAATAATAATACCTGTACAATTTGGATTTTTAAAGGTAGTAATTGGACCATTTACTGCAACAATAGCATCACATGTACCAATGTTTTTATCAATGTTAATATCACCATCTGTAGCAGTAGTTGTAGGAGTAGGATCAGCTTTAGGATTTTTCATTACTTCTCCTGCAGTAATAGCAGCAAGAGCAGCTACTCATATAGTAGTAGGATATGTTGGAGGAAAAATCATTGCTAAGGATAAGAATTTCAAAAAAGCAACATTAATAACTGCACCTATTCATGGAATCTTAGAAGGACTTATGGTTATTCCTTTTGGATACTCATTTTATCAAATTATAATAGTTGTTGCTTTAGGCACTATTTTACATCACTTTGTAGATGGAAGTATTTCTTATGCTTTAGCTACAGCTTTAGCAAAAGCTAGAAGAACACAAGTATATGATGTTTTTTCTAACGAAGCAGCTTAGTGTGCTACGCACAATTAAGAATGAAGATTAAGGATTTAATTTCTTTGAAATTACCTTAATAAGAAAATATGTGCTGCTGCGCAATTAAGTGGATTAACTCGGCTAAGGCTGAGTTTTTTGCTTTGTAGAAGATTATTAATAGATTATTATATAGTTAAATTTACAACTTCTTACTTGAGCTTTTAGGTTGAAGATATATCTTTTTAATTGAGGTAAGGGGAATAATAAAGAAGTTTATAATAGTTATTTCTTATGTAATAATTTAATTTTGTAATTCTAATATGATATAATTAATTGAAGTAAATGATTACAAGGGGGAACTATGAATATAAAGGAAGTACTTTCTGATAATCCTGTTATAGCAGCAGTTAAAAGATTAGATGAGCTTGATATGGCTTTGGAAAGTAGTGTAGGAATTATTTTTATTCTATTTGGGGATTTAATTAATATAAAAGATATAGAAGAGAAGGTTAGAAATACTAATAAGCTATGTATAATACATATAGATTTAATAGAGGGCCTTGCATCAAGAGAAGTTTCAGTTAAGTATATAAAAGAAAGAACTTCATTTAAGGGGATTATTTCAACGAAGCCACAGGTAATTAGAGTTGCAAAATCTTTAGGGTTAATAGCTATTCAAAGGATGTTTGTTTTTGATACATTATCCTTAAATAATATAAAGAATCATTTAGTAAAAGAGTGTGATGCAATTGAAATATTACCAGGGGTTATACCTAAGGTAGTTAGTAAGATTAAAGTATCCTTAAATAAAGAAATAATTGTTGGTGGATTAATAGAAACCAAGGAAGAGGTTATTATGGCACTTAACTCAGGAGCAACTTGCGTATCAACAACTAAAAAAGAAATATGGGAAGTTTAATATAAATAAGGGGTGTTTTTATGTCTAAATATATAGTTTCTTTAGATCAGGGAACTACTAGTTCTCGTGCTATTATTTTTGATAAGGAGCAAAATATATTAGGAGTAAGTCAAAAGGAAATAAATCAAATTTATCCTAAGAAAGGATGGGTTGAGCATAATCCTATGGAAATATGGGCTTCTCAATATGGAGTTCTTCAAGAAGCTATAGCTAAGGCTAATATAAGAGTATCTGAAATAGCAGCTATTGGGATAACTAATCAAAGAGAAACTACTATTCTTTGGGATAAGGCTACTGGTGAGCCGATTTACAATGCAATAGTATGGCAATGTAGAAGAACAGCAGATATTTGTGAGAAGCTAAAAGAAGATAAGGACTTTGTTGAATATGTAAGAGATAACACCGGACTTGTTATGGATGCATATTTTTCAGCGACAAAGATAAAATGGATATTAGATAATGTGGAAGGTGTAAGAGATAGAGCTGAAAGAGGAGAAATACTTTTTGGTACAGTTGATACTTGGCTTTTATGGAAACTAACAGAAGGAAAAATTCATGTTACAGATTATACTAATGCTTCTAGAACTATGCTTTATAATATAAAGGAATTAAAATGGGATTCTAGAATTTTAGAAAAACTAAATATTCCAATTAATATTTTGCCAGAAGTTAAAAATTCCTCTGAAATATATGGTTATGCTAATATAGGTGGGAAAAATGGAGAGCTAGTTCCTATAGGAGGAATAGCAGGGGATCAGCAAGCAGCTTTATTCGGACAAGGATGCTTTAATAAGGGTGATTCTAAGAATACTTATGGAACAGGATGCTTTTTACTTATGAATACAGGAGAAGAAATAGTAAAAAGTAATAATGGGTTAATTACAACTATTGCAATAGGAATAGATAACAAAGTTCAATATGCTCTTGAAGGATCTGTATTTATGGGAGGAGCAATTATTCAGTGGATTAGAGATGAATTAAGATTAGTAAATGATGCTCAAGATACAGAATGCTTTGCAAAAAAAGTCGATGATAACGGTGGAGTTTATATAGTGCCAGCTTTCACAGGACTTGGAGCACCTTATTGGGATATGTATGCAAGAGGAGCTATCTTTGGATTAACTAGAGGGGCTAATAGAAATCATATAATTAGGGCGGCTTTAGAAGCTATAGCTTATCAATCTAAGGATGTTTTAGATGCTATGGAAGAAGATTCCGGTTGTAAGATAAAAGATCTAAAGGTTGATGGTGGTGCAAGTAGAAATGGATTACTCATGCAGTTTCAATCAGATATAGTAGGAGCTAAAGTAATAAGGCCTATAATTTCAGAAACTACAGCTTTAGGTGCTGCATTTTTAGCAGGACTCGCAGTTGGATTTTGGAAAAATAAAGAGGAGATTGAAAGTAGTTTTTATATAAGTGAAGAATATGAGCCTAAGATTGAAGTAGAAGAAAGAGATAAGCTATACAAGGGATGGAAAAAGGCTGTTGAAAGAGTAAAGGGATGGGAAGAGTAAGACGATTGACAATTAATAATTAACAATTTAGGGGGAAACTCAGCTGGGGCTGAGTTTTTTAATTTTAGATTTAGAGTTAAATATTGAACTTAATTATTAAATTTAAATCTTGAACTTATATATGTAAAGAGTTTATTTTATAATAATTTTATAGAGGGTATGGAAGGGGTTGAAACTAGTTATTTTTAATAGAAAGTGATATAATTTTTTATTAATGGAAATAGTTAGAATGTCAAAGTAAGTTTGGAGGAGGAAGTATGGAAAATACATCACTTATTTTAGAAGGCGGAGGAATGAGAGGAGTATATTCAGCAGGAGTTTTAGATTTATTATTAGATAGAAATATTAATATAAAATATTGTGTTGGTGTATCTGCAGGTGCATGTAACTGTGTTTCTTATATTTCTAAGCAAAAGAAGAGAAATTATAGAGTTAATATTAATTATATTAAAGATAAAAGATACTTAAGTTTCAGTAATTTAATAAAAACAGGGTCTGCCTTTGGAATGGATATGTTATTTGATTTGATACCAAATGAACTAGAACCCTTTGATCATAAAACATTTGTTGAATCAAATGCTAAATTTATAGTTGGTACGACTAATTGTGAAACTGGATTACCTGAATTTTATAATATTAATGACTTTAATACTGATGGATACGATGCTCTTAAAGCTTCAATATCCCTACCATTAGTTGCAAAAGTTATTAATTATGATAATAAAAACCTTTTAGATGGAGGAATAGCTGCACCTATTCCAATTAAAAAGGCTATTGATGATGGAATAGAAAAACATGTAGTTATTTTAACTCAACATAAGGGTTATAGAAAAAGTAAGACTAAAATGATGCCCTTAATAAAAAGAGCTTATAAGGAGCATCAAGGTTTAATAAATGCAATGGAAAATAGATATAAGGTTTATAATGAAACTTTAGATTTATTAGATAAATTGGAATCAGAAGGAAAATGCTTTGTAATAAGACCAAGTATTCCTTTAGAAGTAAGTAGATTTGAAAAGAATAAAGAAAAATTAGATGCTATTTATAATCAAGGTTATAAAGATGCAGAAGAAACAGCTGAGGATTTAATTAAGTTTTTAGAAAACTAGGGAAGCTATTAGACTTTGAAAAGCGGATAATTAAATAAGGTGCGTAGTATAAGTAAAAGTTAAGAAGTAAGTGTTAAGAGGGAAGAGTGTAGGAGAAAACTCTTAAGGAGTTTTTGAAATTGGATTTTTATTTTTAGTAATTCCGAAGGAGTTACATCGACAGTTGTTAATTGTTAATTGAAAAAGAGGTGTTTTAAAAATGAGGATATTTCATATGGGTGACTGGCATATAGGTAAGCTTGTTAATGGATTCTATATGACAGAGGATCAAAAATATATTATAAATCAATTATATTTGGCTATTGAAGAAAAAAAGCCAGATGTATTAATAATTGCTGGTGATCTATATGATAGATCAATACCTCCAGTGCCGGCAGTAGAGCTTTTAAATAATGCTCTTATAAAGATAGTTAAGGATTTAAATACTAAGGTCATTGCAATAGCTGGAAATCATGATAGTAATGAGAGGGTAGAATTTGCTAGTTCTCTTTTGGCTTCTTCTGGACTTTACATAAGTGGAAGTCTTAAAGAGAAGATTGAAAAGGTAACTTTAGAAGATGAGTTTGGGAAAGTGAATTTTTATCCTATCCCTTATGCTGATGTTCCATATATAAGAGATTTATTTGAGGATGAAGAAATAAAAAATTATGATATTGCAATGGAGAGAGTCGTTTCTAATATTTCCAAGGAAATAAACAATGAAGAAAGAAATATTGCTATAGCACATGGATATGTAACTAAGGTTAGTGAAGATAATTATGAAGAGTTAGAAGTTAGTGATTCAGAAAAGCCATTATCAATAGGAGGCACAGAATATATAAGTTCTAAACATTTTGATATATTTAATTATACTGCTTTAGGACATTTACATGGACCACAAAAAGTAGGTAGTGATAAAATAAGGTATTCAGGATCTTTAATGAAATACTCTTTTTCAGAAGTTAAGCAGAAGAAGGGAATTACTATAGTTGATATTGATGAAAAAGGTGAAGTTAATATAGAGTTTTATCCTTTAAAGCCAAGAAGAGATTTTAGGATTATAGAAGGAGAGTTAAGTGAAATAATTAAGGCCTTTGATAAAGATGCTTTAGATAACGAAGATTATATAAAAGTAACATTAAAGGATAAGGGAGAAGTGCTAGATCCTATGGCTAAGCTTAGAGCACTTTATCCTAATGTTATGGAGCTTATTAGAGAAGAAAAGACCTTAAGAAATAATAATAAAAATGTAGCATTAAATATAAAAGAAAAATCAAAATTAACTTTATTTGAAAACTTTTATGAAGATATATTAGGAGATAAGTCTTCTGAAGAAGAGTTAAGTATTATGAAATCAATAATTCAAGCTGCTGAAAAGGTAGGTGAGTAAGATGAAGATAAAGAGATTAAAATTTAATGCTTTTGGACCTTATGCTAAAGAGGTTGATTTAGACTTTGAAGAGAATTTAAATAATAAAAATATGTTTGTTATTACTGGTAACACTGGTGCTGGTAAGACTACTATTTTTGATGCTATTAACTTTGCATTATATGGAGAAGCAAGTGGTAGTGATAGAGACGGAAAGGCTTTTAGAAGTGACTTTGCAGATCCAACATCTGATACTGAAGTAGAACTTTGGTTTTCTTTAAGAGGAAAAGAATATTATATTAAAAGAAACCCAAATTATTTTAGGGCAAAATTAAGAGGGGATGGATTTACAGAACAAAAGGCAGGAGCTGAAATTAAATTTGATGATAAAAATATATCTGGAGCTAAAGAAGTTACAAGGTTAGTTGAAGATATACTAGGAATAACCTCTGAGCAGTTTAAACAGCTAGTTATGATTCCTCAAGGTGAATTTAAGAAGCTTTTAAATGCAGATAGTGATAAAAAGGAAGAAATATTTAGAAAGATTTTTGGAACTAAGGTTTTTTCTGATATTCAACAAAATATAAAAATTGAAGCTAATAATTTAAAGAAGTCTATAGAGAATATCCAAAGGGATAGAGAAAATAGAATTCGTGCTTTTTTATTCAGGGAAGATGATATTGATTTAAAAGCATTAGTTTCAAATAAGGATTTAAATATTAATTTAATATTAGAGGGTTTTTATGATTCAGTTTCAAAAGATGAAAAAGATGAAAATATAATTAAAGAAAACCTACAAAAAGTGAATGAGGAAATTAATAAGTTATCTAAGGAATTAGCTTTAGCAAATGATATAAATAAGAAATTAGGGAACTTAGAACTTTATAAGAAGGAACTTAATGATTTAACTTTATTAAAAGAAGAGTTTATATTAAAGAAAGATAAATTAAGTAATGGTAAGAAAGCTGTTACTGCCTTAAGCTATGAGGATAAGTATAAGGAAAAGAAAAATTATCTTTCTAAAAATGAAAAAGAATTAAATAGTAGTAATGAAAGGTTAAATAATTATAAAATTTCCTTGGAAGAAGCAGAAAAGCTATTTAATATTGAAGTACAAAAGGAACCATTAAAGAATGAACTAATTAAAAAGTTAGATGAAATAGATAACTTAAAAGTTAAGGCTTTAAATTATGAAGAAAATAAAGAGAAGTTAGATAATTATATTTTCAAAGCTAAAAAAATAAAGGAGGAAATTAAAAAAGCTACGGAAAATAGTGAAGATAATAGTAAGCTTATAAAATCTCTTAATGAAGAATTAAGTAATATAAATAAATTTAAAGAAAAGAAGAATTTATTAAAAATAGAAGAGCTTAATTTAAAAAGTAAGTTAGATAAGTTATATAAATTAAAAGAAGCAATAGAAAAATCAATAAGTGAAGAGCAAAGACATAGTAAGGGAGCAATTTATTACGAAAATGCTGATAAAGACTATTTAAATAAAAAGGAAAACTATGAAAACCTTGAAGATGCTTTTAGAAGAAATCAAGCAGGGATTTTAGCAAAGTCTTTAAAGGATGGAGATCCTTGCCCAGTTTGTGGATCTACTAATCACCCCCTATTAGCTAAGTTAGAAACAGAAAGCGTTACGGAAGCTTTAGTAAAAGAAGCAAAATCAATAAGTGACTTAGCTTATGAAAAGCGAGAAAAATATTATAGGGAATTAACTAAGATAGTAACAGAAATAAATTCACTAAAAGAGAAATATATTAATCCTTTATATAAAGAAATATTCTTAGAAGATATAAAGGGTGAAATAGATAATATCTTAGATATGGTAAAAGAAGTTATTAGAGAAGATGAAACTAAGATAAATAAAATAATTAAGGATTTAGTTAAAATTGAAGAAGAACTATCAAAAGAAAATAAGATTACCCTTATGAAAGAAGAAAAAGAAAGAGATAATGAAGCTTTAAAGTTAGCTTTTGAAAAGTTAAATGCTGAACTTTTAGTAAAAGAAGGAGAAGTAAAAACTCAAGAAGCTAATTTAAATAATATTTTAAAGGATTTTAAGGGCGAATTAAGAACAGTTTCAGCTTTAGATAAGGAAAAATTAGAATTAAATAAAGTTTTAAATGATTTAATAGAAGGTTATAAAAAAGCAGAAAAGTATTATAAGGACAGTAAGTCAAACTATGATAAGGAAAATGGAAATAAGATATCCTTAGAAGCATTAGTAAAATCTAATAAGGAAGATTTAGATAAGGCTTTAGAGGAATTTAAAGAGAAGGTTTTATCCTTAGGGTTTGAGGACTATAAGGATTATTCAGAAAAGAGAATAACGGAAGAGGAAATAGTAGCTTTAGAAAAAGATATTAATAATTTCAATATTAAGCTATCTAATGCTGAGAGAGTTTATAATATTGCTTTAGAGGATACGAAAGATCTAGAAATTCAGGATGTCAATTCTATAAATGAAGCATTAAGTGCTAAGAATGACAATAAGGAAAAGATAGAAAAGGTTGAAAAAGAAATATATTATAGAATAAATCAAAATAGAAAAATCATCGGTGAGTGCTTAAATTATAATAAGTTAATTGAAGATGATGAGGAAAAATATAAAGTAGTAGGTAAATTAGCAAGGGTTATAAATGGAGATAATCCAAGAAAAATAAGCTTTGAAAGATATGTTTTAGCTGCTTACTTTGAAGATATTATTTCATCAGCTAATTTAAGATTCTCTCAAATGACTAATAATAGATTTGAATTATTAAGAAAAGAAGATATAGGTGATAAAAGAAAAGGTCAGGGGTTAGACCTTGAGGTATTTGATAATTATACTGGAAAGGCTAGAGATGTAAAGACATTATCAGGTGGAGAATCCTTTAAAGCATCTCTATCTATGGCATTAGGTTTAGCAGATGTTGTTCAAAGATATTCTGGAGGAATTCAACTAGATACTATGTTTATAGATGAAGGATTTGGAACATTAGATCCGGAGTCATTAGATAATGCTGTTGAATGTCTAGTGAATTTACAAAGTGATGGAAGAGTAGTAGGGATAATAT
>NZ_JAWGSV010000050.1:0-16031 GCF_032552055.1 Clostridium sp.
GAGAAAACAATTCGTAAAAGGTGTTACTCAAATAGCTCAAGAAGGAGCGATTCAAGTATTTAAAGAATCATTCATAGGAATGGAAGAAATAATAGTTGGGGTTGTAGGTGTACTTCAATTTGAAGTTTTAGAATACAGATTAAAGCATGAATACAATGTTGATATTAAAATGGATAGACTTGCATTTAGATATGTAAGATGGATAGAAAATAAAGACATTGATATGGATAAATTAAACTTAACATCAGACACTAAGAAAGTTAAGGACTTTAAGGATAGAAATATTCTTATATTCCAAAACGACTGGGGAATAAGCTGGGCTCTAGATCACAATAAGGGCTTAATACTTTCAGGTGTAGGTAAAAGCGAAGAATAAATTTTAAGATAAAAATGGAGCTGTCGCACTAAATAATTAGTGCACGGCTCCTTTTTAGCTAAAAATAGCTACCGTACAGCGAAGAATTCTATTGGTTAAAAATTAATTTGTTCATATTTTTACATTCCTTTGGTGATATACCATATTCCTTTTTAAAGGCCCTGTAAAAACTAGAATAATCTTTAAATCCAAATAATAGGTAAGCCTCGCTAATTTCTGTGTTGTTCAAGATAGCATTCCTACATGCAGAAACTCGTTTTTTTAAAATATACTGATGAATGGAAAGACCAATGTTTTTCTTAAATGTATGGGCTATATGATATTTACTTACATAGAATTCATTTGCTAATCGTTCGAGGGATAAGTCATCTTCAAGGTGCTCTTCAATATAATAAATTAAGTTTTCATATAGACTTTGTTCTTCTTTTGGGCTCTTAGGATTATTCTGTTCATATACAATACGGTTAAGATATAGAATTAAGTCATTGACACAGAGGGATATTTTCGCTTCTTTACCAAACCGTTGTGAATGTATTTCTTCTATGAGATGAAAAACTTTAGATTGAATCATATTAAATGTAATGATGTCATTATGAAATATATATAGTTTTGAAATAAGTACATATTGCATTAAATATCCATAGGAGGATGAAAGTTGTAGGAGCTGGTTACAGTATTCTTCACTGATCCAAAACACAAATCTACGATATGGATATTTAGTACTATTAATTATTGCATTATGCTTTACATTTGGGGGAATAAGTACTACATCGCCGTATTTTAATGGATATATCTTATCTTCAATCTGTATAAATACATCTCCTTCCAAAAAGAAATAAAATTCATAATAGTTATGCTTGTGACTTTTTATATTAGATAATTGACAGTCATTATATTGGTAATCATTATAATAGTAAATTTCAAAGTCCTTAGAAAGCATATACTGCCTAGTAATGAATTTAGTCTGTAAATTTCTTTTCATCTTATTTTCTCCTTTCGCTTTGTTTAATATTATCATTGGATAGCAACTTTTGCAATGTAGATAACAATTCTATCAATTGGATTTTTAACTAAAAACTTTATAATAAATTGTAAATGAACTATAAATTGTAAATATAATATGTTTTTTAGAAAGGAACAATAAATTATGGAAATGACTTTAAGATGGTTTGGTTCAAGATTTGATACCGTTACATTAAAACAAATTAGACAAATCCCTGGAGTAACTGGGGTAATTACTACACTTTATGATACTACGCCTGGAGAAGTATGGAGTCGTGAAAGTATTAGAAAAATGAAAGAAGAAGTTGAAGCTTCAGGTCTTAGCGTAGCAGGGATTGAAAGTGTAAACGTACATGATGCTATAAAAGCAGGAACTTCTGAGAGAGATAAATATATTCAGAATTACATTGAAACCCTAGAGAACCTTGGAAAAGAAGATATACATCTTGTATGCTATAATTTTATGCCTGTATTTGATTGGACACGTACAGAATTAGCACGTAAAAGACCAGATGGTTCTACTGTTCTTGCATATAATCAAGAAGCTGTAGATGCATTAAATCCAGAAAATATGTTTGATTCAATATCTAAAGATACCAATGGTGTTGTAATGCCAGGATGGGAACCAGAACGTATGGTAAAAATAAAAGAATTATTTGATATGTATAAAGATATAGATGATGATAAAATATTTGAAAACTTGAAATACTTCTTAGAACGTATTATGCCAGTATGCGATAAATACGACATTAATATGGCGATTCATCCAGATGATCCCGCATGGAGTGTTTTTGGACTTCCACGTATTATAATTAGTAAAGAAAATATCTTAAAGATGATAAATATGGTTGATAATTCACATAATGGTGTTACTTTTTGTTCTGGCTCTTACGGAACTAACCTTAAAAACAATTTACCAGATATGATACGTTCACTAAAAGGAAGAATTCATTTTGCACATGTACGTAATCTAAAATTTAATACTCCTACAGATTTTGAAGAATCAGCACATCTTTCCTCAGATGGATCTTTCGATATGTATGAAATTATGAAAGCACTTTATGAAATTGGATTTACTGGTCCTATTCGACCTGACCATGGACGAATGATTTGGGATGAAGTTGCAATGCCTGGATATGGGCTTTATGACAGAGCACTTGGTGCTACATATTTGAATGGACTCTGGGAAGCAATTGAGAAAGGGGCAAAATAACATGAAACTAAATGAAGATGGATTATCCAATAGGGAACTATGGAAAGCAAAAGGTTATTCTCTTCCAGAATATAACAGAAAAGAAGTAATTGAAAAAACAAAGGAAAATCCTCATTGGATTCATTTTGGTGCCGGTAATATATTTCGAGCTTTTCAGGCAAATGTAGTTCAGAATCTTCTAAATAAAGATATCATTGATAGGGGATTAATTGTTGCTGAAGGATATGATTATGAAATTATTGAAAAGATGAATTATCCCCATGATAATTACAGCATTTTAGTTACTTTGAAGTCAGATGGTTCAATAGAGAAAACAGTTGTAGGAAGTATTGTAGAATCTCTTACATTGAATTATGAAAATGAAAAACATTTTAATCGTTTAAAAGAAATCTTTGAAAAAGATTCTCTCCAAATGGTGAGTTTCACTATTACAGAAAAAGGATATAGTCTTATGGACGGTAGTGGAAATATGATTCCTTCAATTATAAATGATATGGGAAAAGGACCGAATAAGCCAGAAAGTTATATGGGCAAGGTAGTATCACTTCTATATTCACGTTTTCTATCTGGTAAAAAGCCAATTGCCATGGTTAGCATGGATAACTGTTCTCACAATGGAACAAAATTATATGAAGCTGTATCAGCTTTTGCTAAAGAATGGGCATTAAGGGGACTTGCTGACAGAGGGTTTGTTGATTATATCAATGACCCTAAAAAGGTATCTTTTCCATGGACTATGATTGATAAAATTACTCCTCGACCTAATGAATCTGTAAAAGAAATTTTGAAAAAAGATGGCACAGAAGAACTTGAACCTATTATTACAAGTAAAAATACTTATGTAGCACCTTTTGTCAATGCAGAGGAATGTGAGTACCTAGTAATTGAAGATTCTTTTCCAAATGGACGTCCTAATTTAGAAAAAGATGGAATTATTTTTACTAATCGTGAAACGGTAGATAAAGTAGAAAGGATGAAAGTTTGTACTTGTTTAAATCCTCTTCATACTGCTTTAGCAGTATTTGGATGTATTCTTGGGTATGATTTGATTTCTAAGGAGATGAAGGATAAAACTTTGAAAAAACTTGTTGAGGGAATTGGTTATAAAGAGGGACTTCCTGTTGTAATTAATCCTGAGATTCTGGATCCAAAAGAATTTATTGATACTGTATTAAATATCCGTATTACCAATCCTTTTATGCCAGATACACCTCAAAGAATTGCAACAGATACTTCCCAAAAGCTAGCTATCCGTTTTGGAGAAACCATAAAAGCATATATGAAAGATCCTAATTTAGATGTAGCTGATTTAAAACTTATTCCACTTGTCTTTGCTGGATGGTTAAGATATCTTATGGCAGTAGATGATAATGGAAATACATTTGAATTAAGTCCAGACCCACTTATGGAAACTATGCATAAGTATGTAAAAGATATTCATTTAGGAGATGATATAGCTGCTGAAGAATTATTAAAACCTATCCTTATGGATGAAAAAATCTTTGGGGTTAATCTCTATGAGGTAAATATGGACTCTGTTGTTTGTGATTATTTTATACAAATGATATCAGGTATAGGTGCTGTAAGGGCAACACTTGAAAAATACGTATAAGGGAGAAAATACAATGAAACATTTTATCCATGATGATTTTTTATTGAATACAGCTACTTCTAGAGAGTTATATCATAATAATGCAAAGCATATGCCTATAATTGACTTCCACAATCATTTAAATACAAAAGAAATTTATGAGGATATCTGCTATGAGAATATTTCGGATTTGTGGCTTGGCAGTGATCATTATAAATGGAGAGCAATGCGTACTTATGGAATTCCAGAGGAGTTGATTACTGGAGATGCTGATCCTTTTAATAAGTTTCTTGCATGGTCAGAAACAGTACAGAATTCTATAGGAAATCCTCTGTACCACTGGACTCATTTGGAGCTAAAACGATATTTCGGTATTAATAAGACTCTTTCTCCTGCTACTGCTAGTGAAATTTGGAATGAATGTAATGCAAAGCTTAAAACCAAGGAATATTCGGTTAGAAATCTTCTTCGTATGCAAAATGTAGAAGTTTTATGTACAACTGATGATCCTATAGATGACCTTATTTGGCATAAAAAATTGAAAGAAGATTGTTTTGAAATTGAAGTACTCCCAACTTTTCGTCCAGAAATAGCGTTAGGTATAGATAAGGATGATTTTCAAAATTATATATCACAATTAGGTGAAAAATACGGGAAAGTTCTGCTAACTATTCAAGATCTTCTTAGTGCATTAAAAGAATGTCTTAATTATTTTGTAGATAATGGATGTCGTGTTACGGACCACAGCTTAGAAGGAGATTTTTACGTACCTGCTTCTTGTGATGAAGTTAATAACATCTATAAGAAACGTATGTCTGGAGGTACTATTACGAATACAGAGGCTGCTATGTATCGAGGCTTTTTATTGACTGAACTAGGTAAAGAATATTCAAAGCATAATTTAGTTATGCAGCTTCATATAGGAGCTATTAGGAATAACTCTACAAGGATGTTCGAAAAGATTGGACCTAATGCTGGTTTTGATAGTTTAAATGATTATAACTATGCACCAGAGCTTTCCGGCCTTTTAAATGCAATAGATAAGACTGATGAATTACCAAAGACTATATTATACTATTTAAATCCTAAAGATGCGGAAATGCTTGCAACCATGGCAGGAAATTTCCAAAGTAATTATTCTGGGATTAAAGGAAAAATTCAACTTGGGAGTGCTTGGTGGTTCTGTGATCATAAAAATGGCATGGAACATCAAATGGATGTATTATCAGATGTTGGATTAATTTCTATATTTATAGGTATGCTGACAGATTCAAGAAGTTTTCTTTCATTCCCAAGGCATGAATATTTTAGAAGAATTCTATGTAATAAAATTGGTAAAATTGTAGAAAATGAAGAATACCCTAAAGATATGAAATACTTAGGGAATATGATTAAAAATATATGTTATAATAATGCAAAGATATATTTTAATTTATTCGATGATTTATAATAATAAAATGAATAATTTAATTAAGAAATACGAGTTAAAATATGCATAGAGATAAAATTATATAAGCTAATAAATAATACCACAGTTACAAAAATTGTGGTATTATTTCAAATTTTGCGTTAAATTCTAAATGTTATCTAATAATATAAAAAATATACTTGAAAATAATATTTATTTTGGTTAATATTGTTAAAGAGAGCGGTTTTAATATCTATATATAAAAAATAGCATATATTATGGAGATTTATAGGGAAAATGGAGGAAATAATTATAATGAGGATACGCTGGAAGGAAAGATTCAAGAATCTTAGATTATCTGGGAAGATGATGTTAGTATACTCAATTTTTGCTGTAATTACCTGTATTATTTCTATGATTGCATTACAGACAAGTCTTAATATTTATGATGAAAAACTATATGAAAAATCTTTTCAGGAATTAGATTATTTTACTCAGCAGGTGAATCAAAGTTTAGAAGAAATCGAAGATTTAAGCTACGCTATTGCTATGAGCAACGAAGTTCAAGAGCAATTGACTAAAATGAATTCAATTAAGTATATGTCAGCAGAATATGCCTATGAGATATATCATCTACGTGGAATAATTATGGAAGATTTAAATTTACATCCATTGATAAAAAATATTATTTATACAGATAAGAAACAAGTAGAGATTAAGGTAGGAACAGATACTGGAATCTTAAATAAAAATACAAAAAATAATATTCTCTCTCAATTTCAAGAAAAAAAAGGGGGGTATGCTTCCAAGAATCCTTCAAAAGAATATCCATATCTGCTTTCGGGAAGAGATATTATGAAATGGAAGAATGCAACTCTAGATTATCTAGGTTCTATAATTTTAACTAGTGATGTAACAGGGGTAATTGAAGAGAAGATTGATAGTCTAGAAGCAGTACATCCAATATTATTTGTATATTCGGAAGATGAAATTATATATCAGGACAAAGAAGTAGAAATTCCAAAACTTCCTTCTTTGGATCAAACTAAGGGATATGAAATTATTAGATTAAATGGACAAAAATACTTTATGTGTTATTTGAAATCTAGCATTAATGGATGGATGTATGTAAATCTATTTCCTTATACAGAAATATATGGTCAAACAGTGATGGTAAGATATTCGCTATTAGTAGGTTTTGTTATAATTTTTATTCTTATGTTAATAGCAATGAAAAAGGTATCCGTTATTATTACTAGACCATTAAATAGGTTATCGGAATCTATGAGGATTGTAGAGACAGGAGATTTTCAGGGAGCAAAATTAGTGCTGAAATATGGGATCCAAAATGATGAAGTAGGATTTTTGGCACAAGAATTTCAAGTTATGTTAGAGAAAATAGATGTTCTTATCCATGAAAATTATGAGAAAGAGTTGTTATTGCAGAAGACTAAATATAAAATGTTACGAGCTCAGATTAATCCACATTTTTTATATAATACACTAAATGCATTAAATTGGATGGTAAGAGGGGAGCGAAATGAAGATGCAGTAAAAGTTATTATGGAATTAGGTCAGCTTTTGAGGGCTTCTTTCTCCAAAAATCCATATACAACAGTGGAAGAAGAGTTAAAGGTTGCAAAAGGATATATTACAATTCAGAAGTATCGTTATCAAGGTAGGGTTGAATTTACCATTGAAACAGAAGGAAGATTAGATGGATATATGATTCCATGTATGATTATACAACCTTTAATAGAAAATGCAATTTACTATGGAGTGGAAAATTCCTTAGACTGTTGTCATGTAAAGGTAAGAGCTATAGAAGAAAAAGATACTATATTAATTGAAGTTGAGGATTCAGGCAAAGGGATGAGTCAAGAAGAATTAGAAAGGATAAGTGCAGGTAACTTTGAACCAAAAGGAAATGGGATTGGGTTAGAAAATATTAAGGAACGGTTGAAAATTACATATAAAGATAGCGAGTTTATTATGGAAAGTAAACTTGGAAGGGGAACCCAAATCCATATCCGTATACCCAAAATAGAAATGGAGGGAGAGCATGTATAAACTATTAATTATAGATGATGAAGAGATTGAAAGAGAGGGGATGGCACAATTTATACCATGGTCTGACTATGATATAGAACTTGTTGGGACTGCGTGGAATGGAATGGATGGATATGATAAAATTCAAAAGACTATTCCAGATATTGTATTAACTGATATAAAAATGCCGGTAATGGACGGAATTAGTTTAATACGTAAAGTAAAAAGTAATTTTCAAGACATTGAATTTATTGTTTTATCTGGATATGGAGAATATGAATTCACTAGCCAGGCCATGGAAGAAGGAGTACGTCATTATATTCTAAAGCCATGCGATGAAAGTAAGATTGTAAGTATTATTAATAAGGTTAAAAAGGAAATTAACCAAAAGAGAGAAAAAAGGAATATTGAGAAGGAATATTATAGTACAGTACCCCAATTATTACAGAGAGCAAAAGACCAGGTATTTCAAAATATTCTATTGGCAAGAGAACAATTAAAAGATGATTATCAATTATTTCTAAAAGAAGTGGAAGATGAAAAGAAAAAGATTCAGGTTATTTCTTTAAGAAGTTTAACTCCATTTAATAACTTAGAACAGTTTATAATAGGAAATATTTTGGGAGAAGTATTAGGGAAAAATAAGGTTCTTCTATCAACAGCTATTCAAAAGGATGTTTTGTTTTTAATCGAAATCGAGAGTATAGAAATAATAGAAAGAGCAGTTATCAGGATAAAACAAGAGTTTAAAAGAGTAAAAAACTCAGATATACAGGTTGCTGTTAGCGAAATTGGAGACTTAAGGGATGTAGATAAACTTTACACACAGATACAAGAGCTCTATCGAATTGGAAGTAGTGAGACGAAAGACAGGTTACTGCATTATGAATTATTTAAAGAAATAAAATATGAAACTTCGAATTTGATAGATTGTGAACGTATTCAGAAAACAGATGATTATGCACAAATTTTATTTGAAGTTTACTTATCTTTTATAAAAATGAACCTAAGGGGAGATACATTTCAAAAGAAGGTAGAAAGTTGCAGAGTGATTATTAAAATTTTATATGGACATACATGGCAATCAGATTGGAGCATTTTAGAAGGAAAAGAAGATACTGATTGGAAACTTATAGAGGATATTGTAGGCATTATTGTTCATAATAAGAATGTGGAATTTGGGAAGTGTAAAGAAGAACAACGAGTGAGAAATATTTTATTAGCTTTTTATAGATATATTCAATACCCTGAGATGAGCATTCAATTCCTTGCAAAAGAGGTATTGTTCATGAATGAGGATTACTTCGGAAGAATATTTGCAAAAAATCGTAAAGTGAAATTTTCTACATTTTTACTGAATCAGAGAATTGCCTTAGCTCAAAGGTTACTACAGTATGATTCAGAAATGAAGATATCACAACTTGCGGAGTTAGTTGGATATTCACCAGATGGGCAGTATTTTTCAAAAGCCTTTCGTAAAGTAACAGGAATGTCACCATCAGAATTTCGTGAAAAATTAATAAATAAAAAATAAAAACCGACTTTTATTTATAAATAAAAGTCGGTTTTTTTCAAATCATTACTCGGGTTATTACATTTAAACTACTATAAAATTTTATTATAATAAAAATGTAAATGATAACATTAAGTGAAAGTAATGAATTTATGAAGAGGAGAGAAAGTTATGAAAGGAAGAATGAAAAAGATTTCAGCATTAACAATTGCTGCAAGTATGGCATTATCATTGGTAGCATGCGGTAATCAAAGCACAGAAGGTGCAGAAAAAGGTAATGAAAAAACAAAAATTAAAATTACTTGGTGGGGAGGTCAAGGAAGGCATGATTCTACGCAGAAAGTATTAGATTTATATACTCAATCTCATCCAGATGTAGAATTCGAAGCTATTCCTTCAGGCTGGGATGGTTACTTTGATAAGCTATCTACTCAAGCAGCTTCAGGGTCTATGCCTGATATAGTACAAATGGATTATTTGTATATTTCAACATATGCAAAGAATAACTCAATTGCAGACCTTCAAGAATATATAGATAATGGAACAATCGATACAAAAAATATAGATGATAAAATTTTAAACACAGGAAAAATCGACGATAAGATGGCAGGGATTGTTTTATCAAGTTCATTGATTTCTGTAGGATATAATCCAGATGTACTTGCAGGGGCAGGGGTAAAAGAGCCTACTAGCGATTGGACTTGGAATGATTTTGTTGAAGCTAGTGTTAAAGTATCAAATGCAACAGGAAAACCAAGTGCTATGGCTTCTGCAGGAGTAGCAAGTGATACTAACATATTTAATTACTGGGTAAGACAACATGGAAAAACTCTTTTCAATGAAAAAGGAACAGCATTAGGATATGAAGACGATTCAATTGCTGCTGACTTCTTCCAAATGTGGAAAGATATGATGGATAAAAATGCAAGCCCAGATCCAGATGAAATGGCACAAATTGTTTCTCTTGGACAAGAAGCAGGTCCTATAGTGACTGGAGATGGAGCATTTAATTTTGACTGGAATAACTATACTTCTAGAATGTCAAAGGTAAACGATAAACTAAAAATTGCCACTCCACCTTTAGCTAATGATTCACAAGATATGGGACTTTGGATTAAACCAGGTATGTTCTTCTCTATTGCAGAAACATCAAAAGTAAAAGATGAATGTGCAGAATTTATTAACTGGTTTATAAATTCAGAAGAAGCAAACGATATAATAATGGCAGAAAGAGGTACTCCAGTATCTTCTGAAATTAGAAATTATATGGTAGATTCCGGAAAAATGAATCAACAACAAGTAGAAATGTTCCAATATGTAGATAAAGCAACAGAGCTTTGTGGTAACACACCTGCTCCAGATCCAGCAGGAATTTCTGAAATAAATAAAGCTTTTGATATGGCTGCTAACAGCGTATTCTATGGACAAGCTACAGCAGAAGATGCAGCTAAGACTTTCAGAGAAGAAGCAAATGCAATTTTAGAAAGAAATAACAAATAGAAAATGCTAAAAGAGAGGTATGCTAAACCATCCTCTCTTTTTGAGAAAAGAGGTCAAGAAGTGAAAGGGAAACAAGCTTTAGTTAAAACAAAATATAAAAGTAAAGATAATATTATAGGCTATTTGATGCTTTCTCCATGGCTATTTGGATTTTTATTAATGTGGTTAATACCAATGCTAATTTCTATATATTATTCATTTACAGATTTTAATTTATTAAACACTCCTAAAATTATAGGGCTTTCAAACTATATTAGAATATTTACACAAGATAAAACATTTTTCCAAGCACTAAAGGTAACTTTCGTATATGTATTATTTTTAGTTCCATTACGTTTAGTGTTTGCATTATTTATAGCTATGCTGTTAAACAAGAAGCATAAGGGACTTGGAATTTATAGAACTTTGTATTATATTCCATCAATCATTGGAGGAAGTATTGCAGTATCTATTGTATGGAAACAGATTTTTGGAAATAAAGGAGTTATTATGTCTCTTCTCGCTATGTTTGGAATAGAACAGAAAGTATCTTTTCTTGGAAATCCAAAGACAGCGTTAGCAGTTATTATTCTCATGGGGGTATGGCAGTTTGGTTCATCAATGCTAATTTTTCTCGCTGCATTGAAGCAAATTCCTAATTCTTTATATGAATCTGCTATGGTTGATGGAGCAAAACCTTGGCAAACATTTACTAAGATAACAATTCCTATGTTGACACCTACTATATTCTTTAATTTAATTCTTCAAATTATTAATGGATTCCGTGTATTCACAGAAAGTTATGTCATTACAGATGGGGGTCCACTTGATAGCACATTATCTTATGTCTTATATTTATATAATAGAGCATTTACTTTCTTTGATATGGGATATAGTTGTGCATTAGCATGGGTACTAGTATTAATTATTGGAGTATTTACAGTAGTTCTATTTAAAACACAAAATAACTGGGTTCATTACGAAGAAGGAGGAGATGATTAAAAATGATAGGAAGAAAACAAAAAAAGGCAATAAATTCCGCAATATTTCATGTTGGAGCTATTGTACTAGGATTCTTCATGATCTATCCTTTGCTTTGGCTTCTGGCAAGTTCATTTAAAAGTAATGAAACAATGTTCCAGGATGCATATTCACTAATTCCTAAGGTATGGGATGTTGCAACCAATTATAAAAGTGGATTTAGTGGTGTGGGTGGTGTTCCCTTTACAACATTTTTAATGAATACTGTATTGGTTACGATCATAGGAATGGTAGGATGCGTAATTATATCTTTATTTGCAGCATATGCCTTTACAAGACTTAATTTCAAAGGTTCTAAGTTTTGGTTCGGATGTGTAATGATTACTATGATGATTCCTCCACAAGTTATGGTGGTTCCTCAGTATATTATTTTAAAGAAAATGAACTTGATTGATACAAGAACTTCATTAATTCTTCCTTGGTTCTTTGGAGGCGCGTTTTTTATATTCCTTATGGTTCAGTTCTTTCGTGGTATTCCTAAAGAATTAGATGAAGCAGCTGAAATTGATGGTTGTGGAAAGATTGCAACTTTATTCAAAATCTTAGTACCGGTAGTAAAGCCAGCCATTGTTACAGCATCAATATTTGCTTTTTACTGGATTTGGCAAGATTTCTTCCAGCCATTGATATTTATGAGCAGTACAAGTAAATTCACTATTTCACTTGCTTTAAATATGTATCTAGACCCTAACTCTTATAATAATTATGGTGGACTTTTTGCAATGTCAGTAATATCGCTACTTCCAGTTCTTGTATTTTTTATTATTTTCCAAAGATACCTGGTTGACGGTATAGCTATGGATGGTATTAAAGGTTAAAGTAATAGAGGTAATTGGGTTGTTGCATAAAAGTAATTGTAGCAGCCCATCTCTTGCATAAAAGGAGATGCATATGTTGGGAATTAATAGAAATACTACGATTATATCCGAAATACATGAAAAGCCTGTACAATGGGCAATAAAGGCTTTAAAAAGAGATATTTACAAAGCCTGTATAGAAACAGAAAATGAAGGAATGGCAATTTATCTTATAAAAGGAAAACAAGAAAAAGAGTGTTTCCAGTTAAATTGTAATGAAAACAAGCTAGAACTTCAAGCGTCAGACGAAATGGGATTTATATATGGTATTTATGAAATTAGTTGTAGAATTCTTGGAATTACACCATTTTGGTTTTGGAATGATCAAGAAATAATACCAAAGGAAGATTATACTGTGCCAGAAGGATACAACTATCATTCTGAGTCATTTAAAGTAAAGTACAGAGGTTGGTTTGTAAATGATGAAGTATTAATTCATACTTGGAGTGTAAATCGCCGAAGAGAAGAACCATGGGAAATGGTATTTGAATCCCTTTTACGACTTGGGGGTAACATGGCGATTCCTGGTACAGATAGGAATTCTGAAATTTATCGTAAGTTAGCTTCTGATATGGGGCTTACTATAACCCATCACCATGCTGAGCCATTAGGAGCAGATATGTTTGCTCGTGTTTTTCCAGATTTAAATCCATCTTATGAAGAGCATTCAGAAAAGTTTCAACAATTATGGAGGGAAGGAATTGAATCCCAAAAAAATATGAAAGTTATCTGGAATCTAGGATTTAGAGGGCAAGGAGATTGTCCATTTTGGGATAATGATCCAAGGTATCAGACTAATAAAGCTCGTGGAGAACTAATGAGTAAACTTATTAAAATTCAGTATGATATGGTAAAAGAAGTAATACCAAATGCGGTTTGTAGTACTAATTTATATGGGGAAACAATGGAGCTTTACAGAGAAGGATGTCTAAAACTTCCTAATGATATTATAAAGATTTGGGCGGATAATGGATTTGGGAAAATGGTTAGTAGACGTCAGGAAAACCATAATCCTAGGATTTATGCACTACCTGATAAAGGAGACAATGGAAGTCATGGGATTTACTATCATGTTTCTTTTTATGATTTACAAGCAGCTAACCATATTACTATGCTTCCAAATCCTCCAGAGTTCGTACAAAAAGAACTTGATGATGTATTGCAACATAGTGTAGATGATTTTTGGATTGTGAATTGTTCTAATGTAAAACCACATGTATATTTTCTAGATTTTATATCAGAAATATGGAAAAATGGATGCGTGAATGTAGAAGAACATAGAAAACGTTATGTATCACAATATTATGGATATAAACATGCAGATGAGGTAATAAATCGTTTGAAGGAATATCATGATTATTCATTAGCATATGGAGAAAATGAAGATGAGCATTCAGGAGAGCAGTTTTCTAATCATGTTGCACGTATTTTAATATCACAATATATGAAAAATAAACAGGAAAGAGCTGAAGAACTGTTATGGGCAACAGATGGAGTGACATTGAAAGATCAGGTGGAATGGTATCAAAAATTATGTCATAAAGCCAAGTGTGGATACTTAGAATATATGAAAAAATGTGAAAAAACAGCAATTTCATTGGAAGAGAAAGAAGAAAGTCTGTTTAGGGATTCTATCCTTTTACAATCAAAAATACATTATCATTGCTTTTTAGGAGCTTATGAAGCCTGTAAATCAATATTGAAAGCTATGGAAAGGGATTATCAGTCAGCTTTTTATTTTGCAGGAAAGGCGAGAAAAGAATATCTTAATGCAGATAAAGCTATGAGAAACTGTGAACATGGAAAGTGGCATAATTTCTATGCAAATGAATGTTTAGCAGATGTAAAACAAACTGCATGGGTACTTGCAAGCCTTATGGGATATCTTCGAAACTTAGGTGATGGACCTCATTTCTATAAATGGCAGAGGGATTTCCTATATTCAGAGGAAGATCGTAGAGTTATGCTGATTATGAATATGGAAAATCATTTAAAGGATGAAGAATTATTTTCCTTAATGGAAGAAAAATGGAGTTAATTTGGAGGAAAAAGTATGGAAAAAATATTTGCTATCGATGGAAAATTATATAACTTTCTCAGTAAGGTTGGAGATCTTACCTTGTTAAATATTTTATGGATTATTTGTTGTATTCCAGTGTTTACCATTGGAGCTTCTACTACGGCACTTTACTATGTATTAATGAAGATAGAAAAAGGTGAAGACCCTTATATTTTCAGAAGCTTTTTTCATTCATTCAAAGAGAATTTTTTACAAGCTACAATAGTTTGGGGAATTATCGTATTGGTAAGTGCTATTTTATATTTTGATTTTTATTTTAGTAGTCATGTGCAATCTGGAGTTGCAAAACTTTTAGTTATTCCTTTTATATTGATTGCATTTTTTTTGTTAAGTACTACATGTTATGTATTTCCGGTTATGTCATTTTTCAAAAATAGCATAAAGAAGACAATAATTAATTCTTTTAAGATGTCGATAGCACATCTTCCATACACAATTTTAATAATTATTTTTGCATTAGGACCATGGGGGGGAATTTTTCTACCATCGCAAAACTTTATGTTAGCTGTATTTATAGACATTGTAATAGGTTTTTCATTATTTGCATGGTTAAGCACCCATATTTTCCAAAAATTATTTGAGAGATATATTCCTAAATAAATACTGATTATTAAAGAATAAACTAGAAGATTGAAGCAGAATTAAAGAAATATGTTTGATGTAGATAATATTTTGAAATAATAAAGAGTTTTATAATATAGGAAGAAGCGGTGCAAATGAATAAGGATATAGAAAATAAGCATGAATCTGATTTAACCAAAAAGGAAAGATACTATCTAGAAATAAAAAAGATTAAAAGCTTATCTGGAAAAAAGAAGATAGAATATCTATGGAGTTATTATAGATTTGTCTTAGCTATTTTATTTGTAATATTGCTTATAGGTATTAGTATTGGAACAATGTATAAAAATTCGCAAAGAAATACACTGATGTCTATAGTTATTGTAGATGCTAATCAGGAAAAATTTGAAGAAGTAGAAGAATTAAAAAGAAATATACTTGAGAGTATTGGAAATAGAGGAAAACATGATGAAGTTGTCATTGATATTTCAGCTTCCTCTAGTGATGATTCTGCAGCAACAATTAAAACAATAATATCAATATCATCAATGGGAGAAAATGATATCGTTATATGTAATGAAGAAACTTATAAAAAGTTTAAGGCTCAAGGAGCATTTGCTAATTGGGTGGATGTATTAGGTGAAGATTATTCTAAGTATGAGAAATATATATATAATGATGAATTTGATTTATCCTTAAGTGATAAATGGTTGAAATCAGAGATTACATCCTACAGCCCAGTGTATGCATGTGTGTTGTCTAAAGCAAGTAATAAGGAAAATATTAAAAATGTAATAGAATATTTTTTTAATTAGAGACATTTATTCTTAATTTTGGAATTGAAAATTGTATGAGAAAAAC
>NZ_JAWGSV010000051.1:0-15987 GCF_032552055.1 Clostridium sp.
CTATAGTACTACTTGGAGTTATTTATGAAGTATTTTATATTTATCTTATTAATCTCAGCTTTGTTATTTACCTACTATTACTATAATAAAAAAATAGAACTATTAAGAAAACAATTATTGATTTCTCGAAGAAAATCTTATAGTAATTATAATAGTAATAAAAGGATAAATCCTGAAAAAGTTATCGTTAAGTTTTCAATCCCTACTTATAAATCTTGCTCTATAAAACCAAATACTAATTTATACTTATCTCCCCTTAGCTCTTCAATAGTTCTAAGAACTACTATTTCTTCTATTGAAGCTGGAGTTTTAGATTGTGCTGATTGCTATAGTGAAACTTGGTTTTATGTAAACTTACCTACTAGTGATGATATTAATTGTAGGGGCTGGATTAATTCAAAGGATGTCTCTATATTTTATAGTAATAGTTCTTCTGTATCAAAGAATTGAAAATAAGGCTGCTTTTATTTAGCAGCCTTATTTTTAATTTACTAGAACCATCAATCCTACATAAAATACTATTGCTAGTATAACTGGAATATTAATTACTCTTTCTTTTTTAACAGGTTTATTTTCATTATTAAATTCAACTACTTCTTCTAATCCCCTTGTTAATTCTCTCTTTTTATTTATCTTATCTAACCAATAGATTATTAAGAAAACAAAAACAGAAAATATTATAGCTATAGTTCCGTAAAATATAAATAAAAATAACTTTTCTGATGAACTTATATTCTTAAGTGTAGTTTCTGCAGTTTCATTTGCTATAGGTAATACATTTTTAATTAATTCTGTTATCTTTAACATAGTGACTGATGTACCATTAATTATGAAATGAATTATCATAGAAGAATAAATACTATCTGTAATTCTTACTACTAAAGCGAAAATAAACCCTAATGCTGCTGTATATAAAAATTGCTGAGGATCTAAATGTAAGATTCCAAAGAATAGTCCTGTAATAGCTGCTGCAACATATCTATTTTTATTATTATATCCTGATAAAATTATTCCTCTTAGTGTAATTTCTTCTGATATAGTTGGTAATAATGCCATTACTGCTAATAATAATGGATATGGAGCTGAAACAATACTCCCCATAAATTCTCCAGCATTATTATTAAAGAAAAATACTGTAATAAGAGATAGAAAAGTCATAACTGGTTGTACCACAAACCCTAATAAGATAACTAATAAAGTATCTTGCCAATGTAACTTATTTAACCTTAATGTCTTCTTAGCTGGCTCCTTACTTATTAGTAAAAATATTATAGCTGGTATTATTAATATAATAAGATGATTTAAGAATAATATTAGTTTAGGATCTGATATTCCTAACATTCTATATAGTACTATTAGAAAACTCGGCCCTAAAGCTTGTGCTACTAATATAAATAAAAAATATAAACTAGATCTTAATACCTTACTCATCTTTTCTCCTTTCACTTAATTAAGTTAATTAATCTAAAATTTATAATAATCTCATTTTACTGTATAAAAGACATTGTTACTGTACATAATTATAAATGAAGCGAGAAAGTTTCCACAGTTAATCGCCTCTCCCCCATTTTTTTTATATAAAGAAATAATCCCCTTATTCATAAAGAGTTAAGGGGATTATTTTTTTTAATAATTCCTTGTTAATTCTTTTCTTAATATATTTAAGGCATTCATAGTTGCCTTCCTTCTAACAGCTTCTCTATTTCCTGATAGATTTAACTTTTCTACTATAGTCTTTCCTTTAATAAATACTCCAACATAAACTAATCCTACTGGCTTTTCTTCCGTTCCGCCACCTGGACCTGCAATACCTGTAGTAGCTATTCCTATATCTGTATTAGCTTCCCTAGCTATACCTTCAGCCATTTCCTTTGCTGTTTCTTCACTAACTGCACCATATTTATTTAAAGTTTCTTCCTTTACTCCAAGCCTTCTTACCTTAGCTTCATTTGAGTAAGTTACTGCACCTTCCATAAATACTTCTGATATACCTGGATAAGAAACTAATGATGAAGCAATCATTCCACCAGTACATGATTCTGCTGTAGCTATTGTCAGCTTCTTTTCACATATTAACTTAGCCACAACTAAATCTAAGGATTCTTCTCCTTCTCCATAAATATATTCACCTAGAATTGATTTTATTTCTTCACATTTTGGTCCTATTAACGCTTCACATTTTTCTTCACAGTCTTCCTTTGCTGTTACTCTTAATGTTACTTCATAATCCTTAGCATAAGGTGCTACTGTAGGATTAGTACTATTTTGAATAATATTATTAATCCTCTTTGCCATTATGCTTTCACCAATTCCAAATATCCTTAATGTTCTAGATTTAATTACCTTACCAGTTAACTTTTCAAGGTATTTAACAACATGATTGCTAAACATTGCCTTCATTTCTTTTGGAGGTCCTGGAAGTATTATTAAAATCTTATTATCTTCTTCTATAATAACTCCTGGTGCTGTTCCATTATCATTATGTAGAACTATTGCCCCCTCTGGAATATATGCTTGATTTTTATTAGCTTCTAGAACTTCTTCATCTTTTATATTTAAGTATCTTCCTATCCATTCTAAAGATTCTTCATGTAAATACATTTCTTTATTAAAATATTTAGCTGCAAGCTCCTTAGTTAAATCATCTTGTGTAGGTCCAAGACCTCCTGTAGTAATAATTATATCGCATCTATCAAAGGCTTCCTTAAAGCCTTGTAATATTCTATCTTCATTATCACCAATAACACATTGATGATATACATCAATCCCTAAAGTAGCAAGTTCCTTTGCTAAAAATTGTGCATTTGTATTTACTATATCGCCTAATAATAATTCAGTTCCTATTGATATTAATTCTGCTTTCATTATAATCACCTTCCATTAGTAATACACTATATTTTACCATAAATATTTATATTATAACAATTTTTATATAGCTTTAACAAAATTAAGGGCTGTCACAAAGACAGCCCAATTAATAATTAATTATTTTATTACTCTTGCTTATTAGCATTTATACAGTACTTTCCACTATCATCAACACCTTCGTGTATAATGGAAAACTTACTATCTTTAAGCATCGATGTAATTATATTTATATTATCTTCTTTGGCGTTATCTAAAGTTATTGTGAAATTATCTCTTTTGTCTACAACTCCCATATAGTCAAAGATATTACTATATTCACTAAGCCCAAGCTCACCATTTACATCCATCCTATAGTCTGGCATAGCAATCCTCCTAGCTTTTCATTTGTATTTGAATAGTATATAAAATTATAATACCGTACATTATTAATTGAACCATTTGTACTTATTTATTTTTTCATACTATTCTTCTATTTATTCACAATAACTGAAGTTAATTTTTTACAATCTCTTCTATAATTTTTTTAGCCTCAAGTTCTGGAACTTCTTCATATCTTTCAATCTCACTTGTAAAGCTTCCTCTTGCTTGAGTCATTGATCTTAAATCAGTTGAGTATTTAAACATTTCTGAAAGAGGCACTTCAGCATTTACTTTTTGAAGATTTCCTTCTTGCTCCATTCCTAACACTCTTCCTCTTCTCTTATTTATATCTCCTATAATGTCTCCCATATATTCATCTGGAACTAAAATTTCTACCTTCAAAATAGGCTCTAATAGTATAGGCTTTGCTTGTTCTAATCCCTTCTTATAAGCAATAGAAGTAGCAAGTTTAAATGCCATTTCTGAAGAGTCTACTGGATGATATGAGCCATCATGTAAGGTAGCTCTTAATCCTACTACAGGATATCCTGCTAAAACACCTTTATCCATACATTCTCTTAAACCCTTTTCAACAGCAGGTATATAGTTCCTAGGAACAACTCCACCTACTACATTATCTACAAACTCTAAATCACTTTCTCCATCTCTTCTAGGTTCAAACTTAATCTTTACATCACCATATTGTCCATGACCACCAGATTGCTTTTTATGTTTTCCTTGCACATCTGCTATGCCCTTAATTGTTTCTCTATAAGGTATCTTTGGAAGTCTTAATATAACTTCTGCTCCAAATTTATTTTTAAGTTTACTAGCTATAACTTCTAAATGAGTTTCTCCTACTCCAGATATTATTGTCTCTGCATTTTCTGTATCTCTATTTACAGAGAATGTAGGATCTTCTTCTAATAACTTTTGTAGTGCAGATGATATTTTATCTTCATCTCCTTTAGCCTTAGGTAATACTGCCATAGATATATTAGGCCTCGGAAAGTTCATCTTATCAAAAATCACTTTATTATTTATATCACATAAGGTATCTCCAGTTTCAGTATATTGAAGCTTTGCAACTGCAGCTATATCTCCAGCTACCACCTCTTTAGTAGGTATTTGACTCTTTCCTTTCATAAAGAAAATATTAGATAGCTTTTCAGTTTTATCTTTATTAGCATTTACTACTGTAATTTCATTAGATAATTTTCCAGTAACAACTCTAAATAAAGACATCTTACCTACAAATGGATCGGCTATAGTTTTAAATACTAAAGCTGAAAATGGCTTATTTTCATCAAGGCCTATGAAAACCTCTTCATCATTCTTAACATCAAGTGCCTTTTGTGGAATTGCGTATTTAGGTGATGGGAAGCATTCTACTACATCTTCAAGGAAACATCTCATACCTATTGCCTTAGAAGCACTACCACACATTACAGGTGCAATATCTCCACTAGCTGATCCCTCTATTAATCCATTATAAATTTCTTCATCACTTAATTCGCCTTCACTAAAGTATTTATCTAGAAGCTCCTCGTTTGTCTCTGCTACTGCTTCCATTATCATTCTCTTACATTCATCTATCTTTTCTAATAATTCTTCTGGAACATCAACTTCTCTTATTTCATTAGTCTTTTCATCATGTATTCTTGCTTTTTTAGATATTACATTTATTACACCCTTGAAGTTATCTTCACTTCCTATAGGATATTGTATTGGAACTACACTTATTCCGAACCTTTCTTTTAACTGAGCCAGGGTTTTATCATAACTGGAGTTTTCTCTATCTAATTTATTAATAAAGAATGATCTTGGTAATTTTATTTTATTACAATAATCCCAAGCCTTTTCTGTTCCAACCTTAACTCCTGAAACTCCTGAAACTAATATAGTTGCAATATCAACTGCCCTCATTCCCTGAATCATTTCCCCTGAGAAATCAAAGTATCCAGGTATATCTACTAAATTAATTTTAGTTTCCTGGAATTCAATTGGAGCTATAGCTACTGAAAGAGAAATCTTCCTTTTCTTTTCCTCTGGGTCAAAATCTGTAACTGTTGTTCCATCTTCTACTTTACCTAGCCTATCTATATTTCCAGTATGAAATAACAAAGCTTCTATTAAAGATGTCTTCCCTGATCCTCCATGTCCTATTAAACCAATATTCCTTAAATTTTTTATAGTGTAATTTTTCATATTACCTCATAATACTTTTACAAATATTATGATTTCACCTGCCTTTCATTTAATATCTAATTAGCTTTTGAAACTATTTTTACTTATGCTTTAATACATATATATGTTTCAATAAATAATCTGCATTTTTTATACTTATAGAATCTTAAGCAAAAAATATTTTTGAAATAAATCACATCAATTGAAAGCATATATATTTCTATTTTGTATATAAGTTGAATATACAATTTCATTTTAGAGATATTTTTCATATGAAATATAAATTAATAACTATAAAAACTTCACTACAACTTATATATTATTTAATAATTAAAAGTCATCTGTGCATAGAACATCTTTAGTAATCTTTTTTATAAGCTATAAGATAATTATAGAATAACATATATTTTTTGTATTATCCAGAATATTCAGTCTATTTGTTTAATAATTAGTATATTTAATTTAATATCATTAAAATCTTCTATATTATCTATAAATATTAAAAAGATAGGTAAAAAAGACTATATACGTTGCAATAAAATTTTTACCTTTTATTAAACTAGTACATATGTAGAATAATGCAAAGAAAGGGTTGTCTTAAAGACAACCCTTTTTTATAATTAGCAATTAATAGTTAACAATTATTGATGTAATTCTTACAGAATTACTGAATTTTTTATTTTCAAAAACTCCTACGAAGTTTTCTCCTCAATTTTTCATTCTTAATTCTTCATTATTCATTCTTCACTGCGCATAGCACTCTTAGTTTATTCTTTCTTGTGTTTCAGCATCAAAGAAATGTAATGCATCAACATCTAATCCAAAGTTATGAGATTCACCCATTTCATATTTATAATGACCTGGTACAGTAATATTAAGGTCTTTTCCACTCTTAAGCTTTACAAATAAAGTTTTCTCTTTACCTAATACTTCGATAACATCAATTATACCTTCAAAGGATTCCTCATTTTTACCACTTAAAAATCTTTCAGAACGAATTCCAAGGAAAACATCTTTTCCATCATAATTTTTTAGGGCTTTTTTATCTACTTCATTAGGTGTAACCTTTATTATTCCATCTTCAGAAATAAACTTACCATCCTTCATTTTTCCTCTTATCATGTTTATAGTTGGAGATCCAATAAATCTTGCTACAAACATATTTTGAGGTCTTTCATAAAACTCTGTTGGTTTACCTACTTGTTGAATCTTTCCATCATTCATAAGTATTATCTTTGTTGCCATTGTCATTGCTTCAACTTGGTCATGAGTTACGTAAATTGTTGTAGTCTCCATTTGTTTATGAATTCTAACAAGCTCTATTCTCATATGCTCACGAAGCTTTGCATCCAAGTTAGATAGGGGTTCATCCATTAGGAATACCTTTGGTTTTCTAACAATAGCTCTTCCTAATGCAACTCTCTGTCTTTGTCCACCAGATATATCAGATGGCTTAGACTGTAAATATTGTTCTATTTGTAAAAGTTTCGCTGCTTCTGTTACACGTTCATTTATTATATTTTTTCTTTCTTTTCTCATGCTTAAAGAAAATGCCATATTATCATAAACTGTCATATGTGGATATAGAGCGTAACTTTGAAATACCATAGCTATATCTCTATCCTTAGATGCTAATTTATTAACTCTCTTATCATCAAAGATTAAGTCTCCTTCTGTAATTGAGTTTAAACCAGCTATCATACGTAATAGTGTTGTTTTACCACAACCTGAAGGTCCTAATATAACACAAAAATCTTTATCATCTATTTCAAGATTAATATTTCTTAAAGTAAATTCTTCTCTGCTTTCATATTTCTTTCCTATATTCTTTAATGTTACTTTCATAATCTACACTCTCCTATCCTTTAGTTGCACCATTAGAAAGACCTGATACCAATTGTTTTTGTAGTGCTAAGAATAATATTACAATTGGAATTGCTGTTAGTAGACCACCTGCTGCAAAGGCTGGTTCGTTTATTGTTCTTACGTCATTAACTAAAGTAAATAATCCAGCAGCTAAAGTATAGTCCTCTGGTGAAGTCAATAATACTTTTGGTAGTAAGAAATCCATAAATGGTCCTATAAATGACCATAATGCAATTATTGCAAGCATTGGTCTTGCTATTGGCATTATTATAAGCCTATATATTTGCATTCCTGAACATCCATCAATTTTAGCTGCATCATCTAACTCTGTTGATATTGAATCTAAGTAGCCTTTAAGTAAAAAGGTGTTACTTGCTATCCCTCCACCAGCATATATTAGAATTAGCATCATTTGACGACTAAAGACTGGAATTACATCACTTACAATTGAGTGCATTGTAAAATATGCTGTTATCCCTGCAAATGTTGGTATAGTTTGAATTAACATTATTGCCATAAGAGACATCTTCTTACCTTTAAATCTATATCTTGAATAAGCATAACCAGTAAATGATATTACTATAACTGTTAAAATAGCTGTAGCTATTCCTATATATAATGTATTTGCCATCCATTTCAAATACAAAGTATCATTAAACAAATGCCTGAAATGATCTAAACTAAATTCAAATCCATCATTTAAAATTAAGTATTTCCCTTGTACACCATTAAAAGAAGATATAATAATTTGTGAGATAGGAACTATAATTAGTAATGCCCATATTATTAATATTACGTAAGTTATCCCAATTCCTACTTTGCCCATCATTGTTAATGGTGGCTTGTCTGATAAATATAAATCATTTTTCTTTTTCTTATTAAAAATGCTCATTACTACTTCTCCTTCCTAAATGCATCAGTATTTCTATATCCAATATAAGAAACTATCATAAGAGCAATAGAAATTAAAATAGTTATTGCAGCTCCTAATGCTTGGTATTGATTTTCCATTGTTAACTTATAAATATAAGATATAAGAATATCTGTTTCTCCAGCTAGGTTACCATATGAAACTGGATTAAATGGTCCTCCAGAGTTAAATAAATATATATTAGAGAAGTTATTAAAGTTAAATGTATATTGTCCTACTAGTAATGGAGCTGTTTGGAATAATACTAGAGGAATTGTTATCTTAGTTAACTTTCTAAAGGAACTTGCTCCATCTATGTCTGCTGCCTCATATAACTCTTTATTTATAGATTGTAGTACTCCTGTTGCTAATAAGAATATATATGAACTTCCAAGCCATCCTTGAATGCAAATTAGTACTACTTTTGTTACAAAAGGATCATTTTTTATCTGGAAGCCAGGCCCAAATACTCCTCTTAATAATTCTGTCAAAGCTCCATTTGGAGATGATAAAATACTAAAGAACATTATAGTAATAAATGCTGGAACTGCCCATGGTAGTAAATAAATTGATCTAAAGAATGTTTTTCCTTTTATTCTTTCATTATTAAGTAATAGTGCTAATGCAAATCCAAGGAATATTCCTAAGGAAGTTGCTCCTATTGTCCATATGATTGTCCAACCTAATATCTTCCAAAATATTGATCCTGCCATTCCTTGTCCTAATAAAATCATCTTATAATTTCTTAGTACATCCCATCCAAATTTAGCTTGGTTTTGTGGATCCATTCCTGTAAATGATAAAAGGATTGTTGTTGCCACTGGAACAAAAACTATAAACACTATAATTATTAATGCTGGAAGTGATACTAAGTATGGTAATCCATCTTCTGATAAGCTTTGCTTAGTTTCATACCAAACTCTATATCTTACCCCTTTAATTGTATCTTTCTCAACTTTATTAGCATCTTTAAAGGATAAAATCATAAGAATCAATGCAATTGTTAAGAAAACTACTGCCACTATACCTTCAACCATAAAGATTATAGATCTATCTAATCTTCCTGCATCTTTTGCTAAAGTAATAAGCCCCGCAATCCCGTTACCTCTATAGTTACCAAAACCTAAAGCATATGGAATTGCAATTACATATATATATATTGTTGCTAAGAACATTATAATCGCTTTTGTGTACTGTTTATTCAACAGTTGACCAAGTCCCGGGAATAAAAATGTTATATATGATGCTATTGGAACAGTCTTTTCCACTTCTACTGGTACAACTCTTCTAATATCTGATACATTAATATTCACAGTTTTAATTTTTTGTTTTAGAATCCTACTTAACTCATGCTTTTTATTTTTTACTATTTCTGAGTAATAATTCTTTTTTGATTCAAAGGATTTAACTAAGATTCTTTCCTTCGTTACTCTTTTTAATCTTTTAATAGATTCATCTTTTGCCTTATCAGAAATAAGACCTTCACTAGTTCTAGATTTAACAGTTTTTATATTATCTTTTAATAGCTGCTTTTCCTGAATCTTAAAAGCATCAAATTCTTCCTTAAAAGTCTTTTCTTCTTCTGGAGATATTTTTTCTAAAGCCTTTTTAGCTTCATCTAATTCTCTCTTGCTTTCCTTTGCAAATTCAATTACTGGTGGAATTTGCTCTATTTCTATTTTACATTGTTTATAAATAAGTTCTGCATCATAAGTTAATTCAACATATGATTTATAAAATTTTTCTTTTTCATGAGCCTTAAATAACCTAACTTCTAACTCATCAACCTTCTTAATAGAAGTCCCATTAGTAATTTTAAGTGATTTTGATTTTTCTTCTAATTCCTTTAAAAGTGACTTTTCCTTTTCTTTAAAGTCATTTAACTTTTTTATATAACTATTATTATTTTTATTTTTCTTTATTTCTTGTAGCTCTGCATTAAGCTTAACTTTTTCTTCTTTACTTGATTCTTTAATTTTTTCTTGCAAGGTAGCTACTTCTTTTAAATATAAATTTTTTCTTTCATATTCTCTATCCAAATTATCATATAAATACCTACTTAATATTTTCAATACTACTTCCCCCTTTAACCTTGCTGTATCTTGCTTGTAATTTTAATATTATTCTCATTATTAATTTCCTTCCATAAATACATTAAAGTAACCAATATACCTAAGTAGCAAATTCCACTGATAATAAGGAAAAGTGAAAAATATGCCTCTCCTATTAATGTAAGGGCAAATAAACCAATAATTAAAATAGTCCATATAAGTATAAATAGTTTATTAACCTTAAGTTTTATAAAAGCAAAGTATGTATTTAGACTTAATGCCACTGGGGTTATAATTCTAATGAAGAAAACAGATAAAATCGTAGTAAGATAAAGTGAATAACTTTCATCCATGCTTTGACTTCTATCTATATTCAAGTTAGGGTTGTTAAGCCAGCTTTCAAATAGCCCTATATCCTTTGCCTTTGCAAACGCTTCTAATGAATATGACATAATAATCACTGCACATAATCCTACAATTAAATAAAATATCCTTTTGTTCATCATAGTTGTCTCTCTCATCTGTTTCCTCCTTAATTAATAGAAAAGGAGAACAAATGTCTCCTTTTCAATTTTTCTTTCTATTAATAGCTTCCCATCATAGCTTCGAAAGATGCTTGTACTTGTTTGTAAGCTTCTTCAGCATTTGCAGGTTTTTGTCCTGACCATGATAATAAAGCATTTTGCCATGTATCCCAAACCTTACCATACTCTATGAATAATGGTCTGTTTACTGCACCTTCATATGAAGCATAAGTAGCTTTAATTACTTTTTCATTCATTCCGCCAATTCCATCATAAGCAGAAGCTTCAACATTTTCTAAAATCTTACCAGTTGAATTAAATAAGTCTTTTGCATAAGTAGGGTTAACTACTTCCATAATAAAGCTTTGAGCTAAAGCCATTTGATCTGCATCTTCTTCAACTCTTGCATTAATACCAAGGCCCCATCCGCCTTTCCATTGGTTAAGAGCTTTTCCATTTACAGTGATTTGTGATAATGGAACTACTTCTAAGTTATCAGCACCTACTTTATCTTGTAATCCAGTAGTTGCCCATGGTCCATCTATTCTAATAGCAGCACCATTAGCAGCTGAGAATTGTGCATCTAAGTAACCTGAAACAGCATCTTTGTCCCAAAGGTCAGTATTGTTTTCATAGTGAGGTTTCCAGTAGTTATATAAAGCTTCGAATAATCCCTTTTGATCTGCTGATAAATCAGCCCATGCTTTAGTACCATCTGTTGTTAATGTACCATCATCAGCTTTATCTAAGAATTCAAAATTAGCTGAATTAGCAAATGCTACTCCAAACCAAGCGTCATGAGCTGATACTAACATTTTTCCAAAATCAAGGCTTGTGAATTCGATATCCTTGCTTGTATCTATATTTGCTGCTGCTGCATTTTCCTTATTAACATATGCTATTAATGTTTCAATATTATATGGGAAAGCTAGGTAATCATCACCAACTTTAAAGTTTCCACCTAAGCCTCCATCAAAATCTTTAAACCCTCCAACCTTTTCTGCCATTGCCTTAGCATCCATAGGGGCTAACACATTATTATTTGCTAGTCCATATAATCTATCTGCTGGAAGTGCAAATACATCTGCTATATCTGGATTTGTTGCATCAGTCTTATCAAGAGCATCTAAATGATCAAATGATCCAACTTCATTAAAGTTTATAGTTGCTTTTGGATATTCCTTTAATACTCTTTCTTTTACTTGGTTATAATAAGGTACCCATTCTTTTTCTACTTGAACTGTAATTGTAGCTTCGTTGTCAGCAGGTGTTGCTTCCCCTGTATTTTTATCTCCATTACTACCACATGCAACTAGGCTCATTGACATAATACCTAATAAAACTGTTGATAAAAGTTTTTTTCTCTTCATAATTCTAACTCCTCCATAACATAATTTAAGTTATATATTAAATTTAATAACTTTCTTTTAATACTATAATTTCCAAATCTCTTCTGCATACTCTTTAATTGTTCTATCTGAACTAAAGAATCCTGCATTTACTGAGTTTATAAAACATTTTCTTGCAAATTCATACTCATTTTTAAAATCATTACTTAATTTTATTCTAGCATTAAAATACCTTTCTAGGTCATTTAAGATAAAATAATGATCTGCTTGATGCCAATGAGTACCGTTTAGCAATGCATAATATAACTCTTTAAAAGTTCCTTCTATTAATTTTTCTTCTACTGTTTCTTTTTCTATATTTTCATCTATAACTTCTTCTACTACATCTTTTACTTCAGTTACCTCTTCCTCTTCATATCCATCACTGAATGTTCCGTCTATTAAGGTATCAATTACTCTCTTTATGTGTTTATCCTTATTGTAAATTTCAACTGGATCATAACTATCTTTAATTCTTAAAACTTCTTCTTCTGTTGCACCAAAGATATAATTATTTTCTTCTCCAGCTTCTCTTACTATCTCAATATTAGCTCCATCGTATGTTCCTAAAGTTACTGCTCCATTAAGCATAAACTTCATATTACCTGTTCCAGATGCTTCAGTACCGGCTGTGGAAATTTGTTCAGACACATTTGCTCCTGGTATAAGCTTTTCTGCATATGAAACATTGTAATTTTGTACGAAAACAACTTTTAATTTATCTTGAACATCTTTATCATTATTAATTAAGTTTGCTATTTCATTTATAAATTTAATTATTGCCTTTGCTCTAGCATATCCTGGAGCTGCTTTTCCTCCAAATATAAATGCTGTTGGAGTAAAATCTTTTAATTCCCCATCCTTTAACCTAAAGTAAATATCTAAAATTGATAAAGCATTCATAAACTGTCTCTTATACTCATGAAGTCTCTTTATTTGAACATCTAATATAAAATGTTCTTCTAATTTTATTCCTTCATGTTTATAAATATAATCAATTAGTTCTCTTTTCTTATTCTTCTTTATTTGAATAAATTCATCTATAATATCTTTATTATCAGAATACTTTTCTAATTCCTTAAGCTTTGATAAATCCTTTAAGAAACTCTTATCTCCCAGTAGCCTACTGTAAAGCTCTGTTAATTCCTTATTACAACTTGCTAGCCATCTTCTTTGAGTAATCCCATTAGTTTTATTTTGGAACTTATCTGGATAAATTTCATACCATTCTTTTAAAGTATCCTTTTTTAATATTTCACTATGAATCTCTGCTACACCATTTATATACTTACCAATATAAGTAGCTAATCTAGCCATATGGACTTGATTATCCTTAATAACCTCATACTTATCTAAATCTTCTTTTTTCACCTTTAAATCAGTAAGCTCTTCAATTAGCTTTTCATTTATTTTTTCAATTACTTCATATACTTCTGGTACTAAATCCTTTACTAAATTAACATCCCATTTTTCTAAAGCTTCTGCCATAACTGTATGATTAGTATAATTGAAAATTTCTTTAGCCATATTAAATGCATCATCAAACTCTACATTGTTTTCTAAAGTCATTAATCTAATAAACTCTGGAATTGCTATAACTGGATGAGTATCATTTAATTGAATAGTATTTAAACTAACCAATTTACTAAAATCTTTTCCATGAAGCTCTTTGTACTTTCTTATAAGGTCTTGTAATGATGCACTAGAGAAGAAGTATTGTTGTCTAAACCTTAATACTTTACCTTCATAAGTATTATCATTTGGATACAAGCCTGCTGAAATATTTTCAGCAATTGTCTTATTTCTAATCGCCTCGTCATATTTACAGTTATTAAATAATTCAAAGTCAAAATCCTCTGTAGCTTCACTTTGCCATAGTCTTAATGTTCCAATATTATTATTTTCATATCCTATAATCGGCATATCATATGGTACAGCTAAAACTTCTAAATCATTAAACTTAATTTTAATTGAATCTTCGAATCTTCTAAGACTCCATTCGTCACCAAAACTAGTCCAATTATCTGCATATTCCTTTTGGAATCCATCTTCTATTTTCTGTTTAAAGAGACCATATTTATATCTAATACCATATCCTTTTAGAGGAACATTAACGCTTGCTGCACTATCTAAGAAACAAGCTGCAAGTCTTCCAAGTCCACCATTTCCTAATGCCATATCTTCAATTTCTTCAAATTTATTAATATCAAATCCTAATTGATTCAAGGCCTCTTTTACTTCATCATATATCCCCATACATATTAAGTTATTTTGAACTGCTCTTCCCATTAAAAATTCTGCTGATAAAAAGTATGCATGACGATTATTATTAAATCTATTTTCTGATTCATGCCAAGCCTTAGATATTTCTGTAATTGCTATCTTTGCAACTACATTATGAACTTCTTGTACTGAAGCTCTATCTACTTCTCTATCATAATCCCTAAGAAGACCCTCTTTTATCTTTTCCATTAAACTGTTTATTTGCATTTAAACTACTCCTTCATATTCCTTCTATATAATGTGCTCAGGCTTTTAAGTTTATTTGCCAATCCATCAGTAAGATGATTTTTATCCATCCTCCATCTCCAATTTAATCCAATAGTGGACGGAATATTTATTCTACCTTCTGAGCCTATATCTAATATATCTTGTATCTGAATTATTGCAGTTTCCGCTGTACTTGCTATAGCAGTTTTAACTATAGCCCAAGTATCATCTTCATTCTTCATTCCTGTATAAGCCATACAAAACTCTTTTTCTGATTCACTTAAGCTTTCAATCCATCCCTTAATAGTATCATTGTCATGAGTTCCAGTATAAACAACTGTATTCTTATTATAATTATGTGGTAAATACTCACTGTCACCTTCAGGATCAAAGGCAAATTGTAAAACTTTCATACTAGGAAATCCACAATAATCAAGTAATCGTTTAACATCTTCTGTTATATATCCTAAATCCTCTGCAATTACATTTATATCTCCAAGCTCTTTTTTAATTGCATCAAATAATTCTATACCTGGTCCAACTTCCCACTTTCCATTAGCTGCTGTCTCATCCTCATAAGATATTGACCAATATCCAGCAAACCCCCTAAAATGATCTATTCTTACTATATCGAATAAGGCTAAGGATGATTTTACTCTTTCAATCCACCAATTAAATCCTTCTTCTTTATGTGCTCTCCAATTATATATTGGGTTCCCCCATAATTGGCCTGTTTCAGAAAATGCATCTGGTGGGCATCCTGCAACCTTAGTAGGAATTAAATCTTTATCTAACATAAATAACTTTGGATTAGACCATACATCAGAACTATCTTCTGCAACATATATCGGAATATCTCCTATTATTTCAATCCCTTTCTCTTTAGCATAACTTCTTAAGATATTCCATTGCTCATAGAATTTAAATTGCATAAACATTTGAAATTCTATCTCATCCTTTAAAAGAGTTGAGTATTTAATAAGAGCTTCTTGTTCTCTTCTTCTTATGTCCTCATTCCAGCTAGTCCATGTTTTACCGCCATTATAATCCTTTAAAGCCATAAATAAAGCATAATCATAAATCCAAAACTTATTAGATTCCTTAAACTCTTCATATTCTTTATTATTCTTATTAAACCTATTAAATGCTATTTTTAAAACTTTATATCTACTTAGATATATTTTCCCATAATCAATGTATCTATTGTCTTTGCCAAAATCTATTGGATTTATTTCTTCCTGCTTTAATAATCCGTCTTTAGTTAATAAGTCTAAATCAATAAAGTAAGGATTACCTGCAAATGTTGAAAATGATTGATATGGTGAATCACCATAACTTGTAGG
>NZ_JAWGSV010000052.1:0-15919 GCF_032552055.1 Clostridium sp.
ACATATAATTATCTTAGCAGTAAGCTATTAATTAATACTAAAGATGTTTCTGAGAGAAAAGAAATAATACAAAATATCGCAAATAACAATAACAGAAACACTCAGCTAATATATTTATATGGCAAATCTATTACTTCAAATGAAAATAAGGAAAGATTTGATGAAATAGTTTCAATCCTAAAAGATATCGAAGAAGTCTCAGATAAAATTATAGCCTTAGTTGAAGATAATACAATAGATGAAGCTTCTAATTATATTGAAGACCTTGATACTCTAAGAGAAAATCTTACTTTTAAGTTAGATAAACTAATAGGATTGAATAATCGTTGGGCTGAAGATTCTCTTATAAAGAATAAAGAAACATATAATTCTTCAGTTAAAATTACAACTATAGTGCTAGTTCTATCATTAATAATTGCATTAATATTTGCAACAAGGATAACCTCTAGAATATCAAAATCAATAAAGAAAATACTGACTTTATCAAATAGATTAGCAAAATATGACTTATCTGAAAATATAAATATAAAACATAAAGATGAGTTTGGTGAAATTGCAACTTCATTAAATATAGCTCAAGAAAATTTAAGAAATATAATAACCTCAGTAATTAATAGTAGTGACAAGGTTAATTCTTCTAGTGAAGATTTATCTACTGCTATTAACGAAGTTACTTGTAAATTCGATCAAATTAATGACTCCTCATTAGAAATCAGCTCTACAGTTGAGGAAACTAGTGCTATAACAGAAGAATTATCTGCCTCTATACTAGAAGTAACTTCAAGTATAGAAGTACTTTCTGAAAAAGCTACTGACGGTAACATAAATGCAGAAAAAATAGAAAAAAGATCTACTAAAATTAAAGATAATACTGAATATGTAATTAATAATACAAGTAATATTTATAAAAGCTTTGAAAATGATATAAAGATATCAATAGAAAAAGGAAGAGTTGTTAATGAAATAGTGAGTATGGCAAATTCTATTGAAGCAATTGCTGAACAAACAAACCTTCTAGCTTTAAATGCAGCAATAGAGGCTGCTCGTGCTGGAGAACAAGGAAAGGGATTTGCAGTAGTTGCAGAAGAAGTTAGAATGCTTGCTGAACAATCTAAATCTTCTGTTCAAAATGTGAAGAATACTATAAATGAGGTAAAAACAGCATTTAATAATATTACAGATAGTAGCAATAACCTACTTCACTTTATTGATGATGAAATAATGAAAGAATTTAATAACTTTATAAATGTTGGTGATAAGTATGAGAAAGATGGAATGTTTATTAGGGAAATGAGTGAAAATATAGCCTCTATGTCTGAAGAAGTTTCAGCTACAATGAATGAGCTAAGTAATGCTGTTCACTCCTTAGCTTCTATGTCACAAAATTCATCTAGCAATGTTACCAATGTAAAAGATAGTATTAATGATACTAATAATGCTATATCACTAATGATTGATTTATCTAAATCTCAGTCTGATTTATCTAGTGAACTTAATGAATTAGTATCTAAATTTAAACTGTAATTAATATATAATAAATTAAAATTGTAATTAATATTCAAATTATATGGTTCTGTCACACAAAAGTGATATCAATAATAAAAGAGAGAGTATCTAGTTTTGTTTTTACACAAAACTAGATACTCTCCTTTAATAAAATTTTATATTATGAATGAAGTAATTTCAAACCAGTTACTTCATTCATTTTTTACTCATAAATGTGTTTATTCATTAATTATTAGTTATTAATTGTGCGCCAGCACCCTACAGGCTTCCCCTATTTCTCATCATACCATCGCCAGAGCCACCACATCTGCCTCTACCCATTCTTGAGTTATTTCCTTTTCCGTATCTTCCATTTACTCCATCATACTTTTCATTATAATATTCACAATTAGGATTTCCCCAATAATCATTTTCTACATTATCTTCTATTTCATTAATAGTAGATTTTCCATAACCTAAATTTCCTTCATTTGTTTCTGCTGAAGCAACTATAGCCCCAACTCCAACAGTAAGTGCAGAAATTATTGCAATTGATAAAAATAGTTTTTTCATAGTTACTATACCTCCTCAATAACTTATACCTATATAATAACTATTACTTTTCATAAGATAATGATGAATTTGTGATGAATTTGTGAAAAGTTATATTTTTTTAATTAATTTATTAGGAACTATAAAATAAAACTCGCTTCCCTCACCTAACTTGCTTCTAACACCATATAAAAATCCATGTGCCATAATTATTTCTTTGGAAATTGCTAATCCAAGGCCCATTCCACCACTCTTATCTCCCTTATAATATCTATCCCATATATTTTTTAAGGATTCTTCATCTATACCTATTCCATAATCTCTAACATAAATTTCTACTCCATTATCTATATTTTTAATTCCAAAAGTTATCTCATCTCTAGTACTTTTAGAATATTTTATAGCATTAGTAATAAAATTAGTCAAAACTCTATATAAGTAATTGCTATCTATTTTAATATAATAATTGCTGTCTTCTAATTCATTTTTAAGAACTAAATTTTTATTTATACTTACTATATTTTTTAATTTATAGTAGCTTTCATTGATAAAATCTACAAGGTTTGTATCAGCAAGGTGTATAGTACTTTTATTTTCTCTAAGCTTACTTAGTACTAATATTTCTCCTACTAAACTTGATAAAATATCTACTTCCTCAATAATATTAGTAGCATAATCTACTACCTCTTCCCCTTCTACTAGACCATCCTTTATTACTTCACTATTAGCTCTAATAACACTTAAAGGAGTTTTTAAATCATGACTTACATTACTAATAAACTCTCTTTGCATAGTGTCCTTTATTTTAAGTTCTTCTGACATTTTATTAATGCTCTTATTTAATTCCTCAATCTCATCATTAGTAGTTACTTCTAAGGTATTTTCATAAATACCTTTAGATATGTTATCTGCTCTTTTTTGCAAAGCAATTATTGGCTTAGTAAATTTTTCACCTAAATAAAAAGCAATAATAATTGATAATACTAGTGAAAAAATAAATATAGCTACAATTATTAAATTAACACTTTTAATTAGAGATCTAATTTCTTCATAATCCTTGTACACTACTATATCTCCATAGTCTGACGATTTTTTTATACCAATATAAGTATTACCATCATTATCTTTAAAAATATCCTTATTCTTAACACTTGCAAAATCTATATTTTTACTATGATTCATCATTCCCATTTTGCCCATATGTCCCATTCCACCACTTGAATTGTTACCCCCTGAGCCTTGTCCCCTACTCATTGTCCTACACATATTCTTAACTGATCCATCATTAACTAACACAGCATATATATCAGTTAAATCAATGACAGTATTATTCTTAGCTGCTTCTAAAACATACTCGCTTGCAATTTCTAAGTCTGAATACTCATTATTTATGTAGATTTTCGGCAATATAGATGATGTTAAAATAAATCCTACTAAGATTACAACTATGTTTATAAGTACCATGTATTTGATAATTCTTTTACTAATCTTATTCATCTTCAACTGTAAGGCTATAGCCTACCCTCCATATAGTTTTTAAATTATCTCTAAAAACTTCTATCTTTTCTCTAAGTTTCTTTATATGAGTATCAACAGTTCTTGTATCTCCAAAGAAGTCATATCCCCATACCTTTAAAATCAAATCTTCCCTTGAGAAAACTCTATTCTTATTCTTAACAAAAAATATCATTAGTTCATATTCCTTAGGTGTTAATATTACTTCCTCACCTTTTTCAAATACTCTTCTATTATTCTCATCAATATTTAACTTTCCTATATTAATTTCACTTTCAATTTCTTTTAATGTACTTTTTAATCTTAAAGAAACTCTTAGCACAAGCTCCCTCATACTAATAGGCTTTACCATATAATCATCTGCTCCAAGTTCAAGTCCAAAAATCCTATCTTCCTCTTCTCCTCTAGCACTAGTTATAATTACCTGAGTCATCTTATTTAAAGACTTAACCTTCTTTAAAAGATACCATCCATCCTTGTAAGGCATCATTATATCAAGGATTACTAAGTCATATATATTATTTTCTATTAATTCTTCTGCTATCTTACCGTCACTAGCTAGTTCTATATTATATCCTTCCTTTTCTAAATATAATTTCATAACCTTGCTAATTTGCTTTTCATCTTCTACTATTAATATTTTTGACATTTTTCCTCCATAAATTTTCATTAGTATTCTTAAAACCAATATATCATATTATTACTTAAATTAATTATTTTTAACTCCTTATTTTATCTAAATGGGAATCTCAATATTAAAATTCCTAACCAATAATGGAGATAAGACAGGGTTTCTCATATTAAAATAGAAATCTTAATTCTAAAGCTCCTAGAAATAATTGAAGTAATACAAGGTTATCTCATATTAAAAGGGCTATATTAATTCTAAAGCTGATAGTAGTAATAAAACTAATCCAAGATTATCTCATATTACAGTGAGAATATTAATGCTAAGGCTGCCAGACTAAAATTAATTGGGTCATCACTTACATAAGCATTATTTCCAAAGAATAATCCAGGATCCTGTTCTAACCTATTTAATATAAACAATATATAGTAATTTAATGGAGAAATATTTATTGTATTTGTATAAAGTGGAAGAATAGCATTATGGTTGGATATAACCATATTTAAAGATGGCGTATAATCAACTGTTACTTTAGGCATATTTTCAAAGGTTTCTTTAATAAAGTTATTAGCTGCCTCATCATTATGAATAATATTCTTTGATGAATGCTGAATATTTCCAAGCTCTACTTCATTAATATATATCCCAATTAAATATGTAGTCAAACTAATTTGCAGGTTTGTTTCAACATTTGAATTTCCAAATGAACAGTTAATATTTGTATTATTAATTGCTGAATTTGTGCTTATAAAGAAAAATAATCTATTATTATTTCTAAAAATTAATTCTCCATCTTTAATTATTGGATTGCTATTACCTAAAACTCACTACAAGAAGGTACTTCTCCACCAGCAAAGGGTTTACAATTATCCCTACTCATTTTCATACCACCCCGCTCTAATATTTCTACAAATCTTATTGTTTCTCTACTAATCTAGCTACATTTAATAACTTATAAAGTCTCTTACTAACCTGCCTATTCATTAGCAAATCTAAGTAATCCTTTATCCCCTGAAATTTTACTTTAGATAGTATATTACAGTATATGTTTTAAGATTTGAATATAACGGCAAATATAAATATAATATGTTCCATAAAATAAACGGCTACAAAAAGGAGTCAACGGGTTCTGTTTTGAGGTGCAAAAAGTTTTTCACAATAAAAATCACAAGCACTTTCACAATATAAATCACAGCAAAATAGCCAAAAGAAAGGTCGAGCATATGCCCGACCTTTTTAATTCGCATTAGTTTAAAATTTTAAACTTATTTTTTTATTTCTTCGCACACCAATTTTATAAAAGAATTCTCTTCATTTTTCTCAAGTAAGCTATCTAACTCTTCTTTTGATAAAAATCCTAGTCTTTCCATTGTTAAACCGTACCCACCATCATTACTATGAAATAAATACACTTCATCTCCTATATTAAATTTTCTAGCTCCATTAAAATAATAATTTGCTAATTTAAACATATCTTCTTCTATGTCTAAATTACTATATGCCCCATCAAACATTATTCTTATTTTATTTTCTTGTATACTTAGTGATATATTAGTATCTTCTATCTTATCCTCTGTTGGTCCATATGCCATACCTAATAGAGTCTCTTCGCTTACTTTTTCTTTATTTTTATAAACTTCATATACTACATTTAGTTCATAACTTTTATCTGTAGGTAAGTTTTTTAACTCATATTTAAACGCTCTATTTCCAGTTAGAGATAATATTTCCATTTGTTCATCTGTAAATTCTTCATATTTTATTGTAAAATTTTCATTTTTAGTACATCCATTAATAATTAAGGTACTCAATATAATAATTAAAGCCAATATTTTTTTCATCTTTTACCCCCAGTAATTTATATTTTTGTGATACCTAATTTATAAAAACCTCTATCTTTTTTAATAAAATATTTCCTTAGATTAAAGGTTATGTTTCATATTTAAATTCAAAATATAATACTATTGCGAAATATTTATTTAACAGTATTATAACATCATCTTCAAACATCTTCCATTTATTCTTTAGTAAACTGACTTTTCACTTGAAAAATCACATTAAAATCCGTACTGTTAATAAATTTATTAGCGGTGTGAATTTACTTGTGAATTTGTATGTGTTTTTATAAAAAGCAACTCTAAATCTAGCTTTTATCGCACTTTAGAATTGTATGAATTTTAATGTGAAATTTGATGTGATTTTAAGTTTTGCACCTCAAAACCGAAACCGTTGAAAAAGAAGTTCTAGCCACTTAATATATTCAGAGTGTAACATTAAATTTTATTGAAATTCAGCTTCTCTGAATTTCTTCCTTTAATAGGCATGCATCCCCAAGTTTAAATTACTCAAAAGGAGTCTTTAACATATTGTGCGTAGGTCGACTTGGAGCTTGCGAGGTCGACTGAGCATAATATGTTAAAGACTCCTGCATAATTTAATATAATTAACTTATTTTAACATTATTATTACATAACTGATATTCTATTTCATTTAACAATTCGGTATAATTAACATATAGACCAATTTTTATAAGGATGGCGAAAGAATTGAAAACTAAACATTTAATAATTATTTCCTTTGATGCTGTGTCTTCAGAGGATGTTTCAAAATTAAAGAATTTAAGTAATTTTAAATATCTAATAGATAATGGTAGCTTAATCACCAATGTTAAAAGTGTTTACCCTACCTTAACATATCCAGCTCATGCAACTATAATGACTGGATTATATCCTAAAAATCATGGAATAGTTAATAACACTCTAAATAAATTTTCTGACCTTAACCCAAATTGGTATTGGTACAGAAAATATATTAAAAGTAAAACTCTCTATGATTTAGCAATAGAAAAAGGCTTAACTACAGCCTCCCTACTATGGCCAGTCTCTGGACGAAGTAAGATAAAATATAACTTAACTGAAATCTTTGCTCCTAAGCCTTGGCAAAATCAATTAGTTATGTCTGCCCTATCAGGTAGTCTTTCTTATCAACTAGATTTAAATAAAAAATTTGGCTATTTAAGAAAAGGCTTGGCTCAACCTGAGCTTGATAACTTTGTTCATGAGTCAGCTAAATATACTATATCTAAATATAAGCCTAATTTATTACTTATTCATTATACTGATGTTGATACTAATAGACATTATCATGGCTATGATAGCAAGGAAGCTAATGATGCTTTAATAAGACATAATGAAAGACTTGGAGAAATAATAGAATCTTTAAAGGAAGCAAATATCTTTGAAGAAAGCACTATTGTTACTCTTGGAGATCACAGTGCCTTAGATGGTGATTACATGATTAGATTAAATTCACTATTTAGGGAAAATAATCTTTTATCAGTAGATTCAAAAGGTAAAATCACTAATTATAAAGCAGTTGCAAAAACTTGTGATGGATCTTCTTATGTCTACTTAAAAGATAAAAATGATACTGAAACATATAATAAGGTTAAAAAACTCTTAGATACTGTTCTAAACTCTAAAGATTCACCTATAGAATTTATTTTAAATGGCAAAGAAGCAGAAAAAGAAGGAGCAGATCCTAATTGTAGCTTTATGGTAGAAGGTTCTCTTGGCTATTACTTTATAGATGAAGCCTTAGGTGAATTTGTAGAAAAAGTTCCTGAAAATGAAGTCGGAAATGTATCTCATAGAACTAAAGCTACCCATGGCTATCACCCAAATAAGGATAATTACAATACCTTCTTTATGGCATATGGCTGTGGAATAAAAAAGGGAATTGAGATTGATGGTGGCAAGCTAATAAATCATGGACCTACTCTTGCAAAACTATTAGATCTTAACTTTGGAAATGTAGATGGGGTTTCTGAAGATAGAATTCTAGACCTATAATCATGCACTTTATATAAATGCAAAAATAAATAATATATAACCTATATTATTTACCTATAGGAGGAATTCAATTGAATAATAAAGATGATATACTTTCTAAATACCTTGTTACTGGAATGATAATTGGTTCCCTAGTTGGTGTTATTTTTTCAATAATTATGAGGCATAACACCTTTTTCTCAATAAGTGGCACAGGTTTTGGGCTAGTATTTGGTTTAATAATTGCAAATATTACATGGTCTTTGAAGAATACAAAAAAATAATATTACTAATTATTATATTATGAACTTTAATTATCTTAAATGGATGAAGTGCTTTTTAATATACTTGATACTAATAGACTCAATTGACTTACCGAAATATAGTACATTAAGCTTATTTCCATATATAGGTTTTAATTTTATTATTTAAAATATATGAGGTGAATAATGAAAGAAGATATTTATAATTATTTAGAGAGTTTTGAATATCTAACTAAAGAAAGATTCGAAATGTTATATAAACTTATTTATGAAAGTACTTCTAAAAATATCAATGAAAAATTATGGGCCAAATTACCTTCATTTTATGTAGATGATAAAGTTGTTCGCTTTATTCCATTTAAAGATCATATTAATATTCAAGCAGAAGCTGTTATTCTTCACAAAGATGAATTATCAGAATATAAGATAACACCAAAAGGAATGTTACAAATCTTTCATAATCAACAGATTCCATCTGAGTTATTGAAAGTGATATTTAAAGAAACTTTCGAAAGAAACATAATTTGAAAACAAATCTAAAAACAGTATTTTTACTTTTAAACTCATCCTATTGAATCTCTATAACAATTGCTAATTCTAAAAAAAGGGGGAAATTATGAAAAGTTTAACTAAACAAGAATTAAGCTGGGCCCTATATGATTGGGCTAACTCGGCTTACTCAATGACTATTACTTCATCTGTCCTTCCAATGTATTTTAAATCTGTAGCTGAGGCTGGTGGAATGTCTTCTTCTAACTCAACTGCACTATGGGGATATACTATATCCCTATCTACACTGGTTGTATCAATGCTTGCACCAATTTTAGGTACAATAGCAGATTATAAAGGTAATAAGAAAAAATTCTTTAAGACCTTCTTTAGTGTTGGAGTGTTAGCTACTACACTACTTGCTTTTGTTCCAGCAAATAATCCTATACTACTACTTATTTGTTATGGATTTGCCTTAGTTGGATTTTCAGGTACAAACATATTTTATGATGCCTTTTTAGTAGATGTAACTACTAAAGAAAGAATGGACAAGGTATCTTCAGCAGGTTTTGCTCTTGGATATATAGGAAGTACTATACCTTTTATAATATCTATTGCAGTAGTTTTACTTTCTCAAATGGAGATAATACCTATATCACTACCATTAGCTTGTAAGATAACCTTCTTAATAACAGCTGTTTGGTGGCTTGTATTTACTATTCCAATATTGAAAAATGTTAATCAAGTTTATTATATAGAACCTGAAAAGGAACCTATTAAGAAATCCTTTGAAAGACTACTTAAAACATTAAAAGCTATAAAAAGTCATAAGAATATATTTGTTTTCCTAATAGCATACTTCTTCTATATAGACGGAGTTGATACAATAATCGGAATGGCTTCATCCTATGGAACAGACCTTGGAATATCAATGGTATCATTACTTATAATATTATTATTAACACAATTTGTAGCCTTTCCTTTTACAATTCTTTATGGAAGACTTGCAGAAAAAGTTGGGGCTAAAAAACTTCTTTATGTAGGAATAATTACTTATATCATAATTTGTATTTATGGATACTTTATTACAACTGCCCTTGGCTTCTGGATACTTGCAATGGCTGTTGGATCTGCTCAAGGTGGAATACAGGCAATTTCAAGATCCTTCTTTGGTAAAATGGTACCTAAAGAAAATGCAAATGAATTCTTTGGATTCTATAATATCTTTGGGAAATTTGCAGCAATAATTGGTCCCTTCTTAGTTGCAGTAATAACACAAGCAACAGGGCAAACAAGAAATGGAATTCTAAGTCTTATAGTTCTATTTGTAATAGGATTCTTTGCCCTTGGTAAGGTTAAAGAGTAAGTTTTAAAATACGAAGCATTTTGAAATGAAAAAATTAAGAAATGAAAGAATGAAAAAATGAAGGAAGAGGTTTTGCAACGCAAAATCTCTTTTGTTTTACAGATTTTCTTAAAAAAATCTGTAAGGATTTTTTTAGACATTCTTTCATTTTTTAATTCTTTCATTCTTTCATTACTAAAATGCTTCACATTTTATTACAATTCTCCTTATATTATAAATACGCTTATTATTGCTATAAAAACATATAAATATGGTTCTAATCTAATAATCTTACTTTCAAAATCCTTAGTATCTACAACTGTTTTTCTAGTTAACTTGCTAAATACTTTTCTTAAAGAATTAAATATAATCCATCCAATAATTGTACCTAATGTATTCATTATTAAATCATTAATATCTGTTGCCCTATTCTTAGTAAAAAGTTGTCCTATTTCTATTATGAAAGAAAATATTATTCCATATGATAATGTGTTTAAGAAACTTCTATACTTCTTCCATAAGGTAGGTAATAAAAATCCAAAAGGCATAAAGAAAATTATATTTAATATACCTGAAATATCAAATCCATCCTTAAAAGGTATTAAATTTATATTAGGATTAAATATAACTTCATTAAGTCCAGATAATCTTCTCCATTCACTTATTGATGGGAAACCAACAACTTCTGCTAATGCAATTATTAAATAAATCATAAACATATATCCAAATATGTTGTGCTGCACTCTAATTTTTTCTTCTTCCTTATAGCTAATTCTCATTACAATACTTATTAATATTGTAAGTAAGACTAATGCTAATATTAAACTTTTCAACTCATTCATACATTATCCCCCTATGTATCAATACATATATAAATCTATTTAATTATGTTTTTTAATACCTCACACATACATAAATAATTATACAAATAACTTCTTAATATTTGCTTAAGTCCTCCTTAAAATCCTCTTAATAGTAAAATTTAAGTAAATATAAAAGCAGAAATCCAAATTAATGAACTTCTGCTTTTAATATTTAATAGCAAATTTAAAATATTGTAAATAATAGAGATGATTTTTAACCTATATGAACATATAATAATATATACTCATATATATCTTTTATAACAATAGGATATTACCATCTTTATCCTATAAATATCTTTACTCTAAATCCTCACCATTAGTTTCTATAACCTTCTTATACCAATCAAAAGATTTTTTCTTAGTTCTTTTTAAAGTACCATTCCCATCATTATCTTTATCTACATGTATAAATCCATAACGCTTTTTCATTTCTCCTGTAGATGCACTTACTAAATCAATACATCCCCAAGTGGTATATCCAAATATATCAACGCCATCTACATCTATAGCATCTCTCATGGCTTTTATATGCTCTCTTAAGTAATTTATACGATAATCATCGTTTATTTTTCCGTTCTCATCTATAATATCTATTGCTCCTAATCCATTTTCTGCAATAAATAATGGCTTTTGATAACGATCATATAAACTATTTAATGTAATACGGAATCCTAATGGATCTATTTGCCATCCCCATTCACTTTCTTGTAGATAAGGATTTCTTAAAGTTGGGAATACATTCCCTTGTGTTAACTTATTTACTTCTGGGTCTGCACTTGTTAATGCAGTGTTATAGTAGGATAAGGAAATAAAGTCTACAGTATTATTCTTAAGTAATTCCTTATCTTCCTCCTCCATTATTGGCATAATTCCTTTGCGTTCCATCTCTTTTATGGCATAGTTAGGGTAATATCCTCTTGCTTGAACATCTATAAAGAAATATCCTTCTCTATCATTTCTATATGCCTTCCATACATCATTAGGATTACAAGTATTTGGATAAGTACTTCCAGCTGCAAGCATACAACCTACCTTATTGTTAGGATCAACTTCATGGGCAATTTTAGTAGCAATAGCACTGGCAACTAGTTCATGATGAATAGCCTGATATTGTGCCTGCTCAAAATTTTCTCCTTCTTCCTTTAATAGTCCTGCTCCCATAAATGGTAAATGTAATATCATATTAATTTCATTAAATGTTATCCAGTGCTTTACTAACCCCTTATAACGTCTAAATATTACATTACATAAATTTTCATAGAAACCTATAAGCTTTCTATTTCTCCATCCACCATACTTCTTTATTAAGTGAATTGGACAATCAAAGTGGGTAATTGTTACTAGAGGTTCTATTCCTTGCTTTTTACATTCTTTAAATATATCTTCATAGAATTTCAATCCTTCTTCATTTGGAGTTTCTTCATCACCATTTGGGAAAATACGACTCCATCCGATACTCATACGATATACCTTAAATCCCATCTCTGCAAATAAAGCTATATCTTCTTTAAATCTATGATACATATCAATACTTTCTTTTGCTGGATAATAATGTTTATCATCAAATTCTAACATCTTCATTGATCCATCCATTACAGAAAAACGATCTTCTCCATATGGAATTACATCTACATTAGCTAAACCTCTTCCACCTTCATTGTAACCACCTTCACATTGATTAGCAGCAGTTGCTCCACCCCATAAAAAATTCTTTGGAAATCTTTCTTTCTTCATTTCACTAACCTACCTTTTAAAAAATAACTGTTAGAAAATCTTTGCTATTTTCAGTTAATCCACTTTCTATAACATCAAAATATTGATCATGATTTGTAACAACTATAGGTGTTATAGTAGAATAACCTTCTTCTTCAATTGCCTTTATATCAAATTCAAGTAGCTCATCACCAATTTCAACAATATCACCTTGATTTACTTTAGGGCTAAAATGATTACCTTGTAAATTAACTGTATTCATTCCAACATGAATTAAAAGTTCTATTCCTGACTCACTAGTTAATCCAATAGCATGATATGTTGGAAATAAAGTTGTAACAGTTCCTTTTACTGGTGATTTAACTATACCTTTAGATGGTTTTATAGCTAGCCCTTTTCCAAGCGCTCCTTCCGCAAATGCATCATCTGATACATCTTTCAATTGTACTACCGTTCCTTCTATTGGCATTCTTAACACTTCTTTTTCTAAATTTGATTTAATTACATCTTTTTTATTTTCTTCTGCTTCTACTTCATCTTCTTTTTTATCTTTAAAGAAGATCATAGTTAAAGCAAATGCAAGAGCCATAGCTACAATAACACCAATTACAGCAACTATAAGACTATCCATACTATTTGTTGCTGGATCTATGAATGATGGGAACTCAAATATACCTGTTCCCCCCATAATATACTCTCTTAAATCAGCAAATCCATAATATGCCCCTGCTATCCCTGATGCAATACAACTTATAATAAATGGCTTCTTAAGTGGTAATAATATTCCATAAATAGCTGGTTCTGTAATACCAAATATTCCCGAAATAGCTGCTGGAAGGCATAAGTTCTTTATCTTTTTATCCTTTGTCTTAATCATTATAGCTATTACAACAGCAGTTGTTGCAAAAGTTGTTGCAAATACAGGCATCATAACATTATCGTAACCTAATGTTACTACATTGTTCATATAAATAGGAACAAGCCCCCAATGAAGACCAAAAATAACGAATATTTGACCAAATCCTCCAAGGATTGCTCCTGATAATAGAGGTGAGAATCCACGTATAGCCACTACAACATTAGCTATTATTGTAGCCATATAAGTAGCTATTGGTCCAACCACTAGGAAACCTAATACTAACGAAAATATTAATGTTAACATTGGTACAAAGAAATATTTAACTAACTCTGGAACTATCTTATCGAATAATTTTTGGAATTTAGCTGCAACATAGCATACTAAGATTACTGGTATTACTGTTGAAGTATAATTCATAGCAATAATAGGTAATCCTAAAAACTCTATATATACCGGTGAAGCAAATGTTGTTCCTTCAAACAATGTATATAATGGTTCCATGGTTGCTGATAATGTGCCTTGTTGTATTGATGGATAACATAATGCTAATCCAATCAACAAACCAACAAATGGCATTAATCCAAACTTCTTTGCTGATGTATAACCTAACATAACTGGTAGATACATAAACATTGCATCACCAATTGCATTTAAAACTATATAAGTTCCACTCTCTGGTGTAATCCAAGCTAATGCACTAGCTAAAGCAAGGAATCCCTTGATTATACCTGCTGCAGTTAACACACCTAAAATCGGCTGGAAAATACCAGAAATAATATCAATAACTTTATCAAATACTTTCTTATCTTTATTATCTTCACTCTTCACTTCACTTTCAGAAGATATACCTGCTAGTTTACAAACATCTTCATAAACCTTAGATACATGGTTACCAATAACAACTTGATATTGTCCAGCTGATTTCATTACTGTAACAACACCATCCATATTCTTTAAAACAGTATCATTAGCCTTGGATTCATCTTTTAATTGAAAACGCAATCTAGTTATACAATGAGTTAAGCTATTTATATTTTCCTTTCCACCAACATTTTTAATAATATCTTTTGCTAATTGTTCATATTTTCCCATTTTTAATACCTCCATCAATTCATTTCTTAAGTAAATATGAAATATGAAGGTTTGGCCAACCTAATGTCACCACCCAAAACGAATATCTGTTTTTCTATTGTTTAGCCAACTTAATGTTACCACCTAAAACAAACATTAATTTTTCTTTTGATAAACTGCTAAAGCCCCTCTTTCCTACTAAAATTTTTATAATAATATATTAACTAGTTTGTTTATTTAAAATTCTAGCTATATGAATTGTTAAATATAATTTCTCTTCATTGGAAATTATATAATCATACTTTTTATAAATAAACTCACTAATTTTATTGACACATTTATATGAATCTTGATATTTTACTTTAATCATATCTAATAAATTATCATCATTTTCATCATCATAAGTTTTTCCTGCTATAAGTCTTTGTGCAAAGAATTTTATATGAGTTATAAATCTATAGAAATACACCGATTCTTCATCGAAAGTAATTCCTAAATTGTATTTAACTATATTTATTATTTCTTGCATAACCTTCGTTATATCATACATATTAGATAAACTTTCATCCATTAAACTATTTGCAATATGTGTTGCTATAAATCCAGCCTCATCTTCTGGTAAATCTACTTTTATTTTTCTTTCAATTATTTTTAATGCTTCTAGACCTATGGCAAACTCATCTTTATAGAATCTTTTTATATCCCATAATAAAACATTTTTTACCGTTATTCCTTCTAAGTGTCTTTCCACTGCAGTCTGTATATGATCGCTTAAGGAAATAATTAAATTTTCATTTAACCTTTTTCCTAGTTGAAGTTTTGCATACTTAATAATTTCATCTGCAAGATCAACATATTCTATAGGCAATTCTTTTAACAATTCAGTTAACTTGTTAGCCATACTTTTATCAGATAAAGTAAATACCTTATCAATCATACTTTCATCTATTTCATCCCCAACACGTTTCTTGAATGCTATACCTCTTCCCATAACAATCTGTTCTTCATTGTTTTTACCTAAAATTACAATAACATTATTATTTAATATTTTATCAATAATCACATTATCACCTCCAAATAAAAAATACCTACACAAAATTAATTATAATACAATCTATATATTGTAATTAATTTTATGTAGGTTTAGCTTGCCAAGCAATCACTATCCTAATTTAAAATATTAATTTATATTCAAAATATTATCATACATTAAATATAAATGCAATTGTTTTCTTATTGCAAAAAACTATCACTAATTTTAAATTTGCACACTACTTCGCAAAATCTTCTTCATTATTTATCC
>NZ_JAWGSV010000053.1:0-15750 GCF_032552055.1 Clostridium sp.
GATTCCTTAGGTATAGCTTTTAATTTATATAATGAATTTTTGAGGTTTGTATATGGGTATTAATAATTCAACTTTAGCTTTAATCAAATACATATTAGATAAGAAAAAAGTCAGCATAAAAAATGCTTCAATGCATTTTAATAAAAATGAATCTACTATTCGAAGAGAAATTGAAACTATTAATTTACATTCAAGAAATAAAGAAATCATTTTAATAGATAATGGGATACTTACTACTTCTTTAAACTATACTGAATACACTGAATTTATTAAGTCCTTATCCATTAGCCAGTATTCTTCTACACCATATGAAAGAATAAATACTATTTTAATTAGTGCTTTAATTAATGATTGTGTAAATTTAACTTCCCTTTATAATGAATTGGGATTATCCATTACTACTAAGAAAAATGATACAAAGCTATTAAAAACAATATTAGAGGAAAAGAATTTAAAATTAACTGTTTTAAAAAAGAAAGGTATAAAAATTGAGGGGGATGAAAGAATCTTTAGGTTGCTTGTTATAAAGCAATTACAACTAATAATGGATGTAAATATTGATTATAAGTTAGAAAGAAGAAAAGCAAATACTCCTTTCGAAAACCATGCTTTTAACTTATTTATTGAAAAAATATCCTCCTATAATAGCATCATAAATGAAAAGCTCTTATACTTTATAAATAATATTAATGTAAATATATCTTATTTATCACGGAAATTTTTAGTTCTATATTTATCAGTTTCAGTATTCCGCCAAGAAAACGCTTATCCCTTAAACTCTATTACTAACGTTCCAATAAAAGTTACTAATCATAGAATCTTTAATAGTGATCTTGAGAACCAAGAATTTAGCAATATAGTTTCAATACTAGATACTAATCCTTCACAGCCCTTCCCCTTTGATGAAAAATTATTAAAGCTATCTAATATATTTGTAGATAATTTACTATTAGATATTAAGGCAAATATTATAAAGAAGGATCAATTTATAAAAGAAATATATTATTTTATGTACAAACAGATTTCTTCACACTACTTAGATGTGTACTTTGATGATAAGACAGTAAATAACGTTGAAATAGCTTTACCTAAAATTCATAAAGTTATTTCTAATAACCAAATTATTTTTAAAGATAAATACAATATTGAGCTTAATAATATTCAAGTTTCAACACTATCACTGATAGCTAAAAAATGGCTGAATATCACTGCTTCAGTTAAAAGAAAAAGCTTAAAAATAATTCTAGTAACAAATATAGTATATGAAAGAATTCAATTTTTTGAAGAACTAATAAAATCCTACTACGATGTTACACTAGTTGGAGTATTCACCCTTTATGATATAGAAAAAATTAAAACTATAGACTATGACTTTATAATATTATTTTCAAATAGAATGCTATCAGTAATAAAAGAGCAGTTTAAAAATGCAATAAAGGTAAACTTCTTCTTAAGCGATGAAGATATTAAAATTCTAAATAGCTGTGGCTTTAACCCATCAAAGAAAAGAATCTTAGCTCATGACTTCATTGAAGATATTAAAAGACTAAAATCTATAAATGAAGCCATATTATTTAAAAGACTAGAGAACCATATGAAAGAAAAATATACCGATTATTTCTTATAAAAAGAAAGATAGTAGCTAGTTTCGTTTTTACACAAAATTAACTACTATCTCTTCTTTTTCTTACTTCATAATTTTTAATTACTCTATTTTCTTATACTGATTAGGTGTACACCCAACATATTTCTTAAATATACTTGCAAAATATCTTTCATCTTTATATCCTACTTTTTGAGCTATATTGTATATTTTATAATCTGTATTTTTAAGTAATATCTTAGCTTTTTCAATTCTTAAATGTATTATATATTCTAATAATTTTCTTCCTGTCTCATTTTTAAACATTGAACATAAATAATTCGGATGAATGTGAACTATATTAGAAAGATGTTCTAAATTTAGATTATCTCCTATATTTTCTTGTATATACTTAACAACATCTATTATTGTTTCATTTCGAATAACCTTATCATCTATTAAAACTTCTTTACCTTGTATAGACTTAAATGCTCTATCTCCTATTATATCCTTATAATTATTTATACATTTATTATTAAATTTTTCTTTATTAATTTCATATACTGCATCTTTTATAGCTTCTTCTAAATCGAATTTATCAACAGGCTTTAATAAATATCTGAATACCCCTTCTTTTAAAGCTTGTTGAGCGTATTTAAAGTCATCATATCCACTAAGTATTATAAATATCGTATCTACTCCATTTTTTTTTAATCTTCTAACTAGCTCTATACCATTGCAAAATGGCATATTTATATCTATAACTGCTATATCAAAGCTTTGCTCTTCAAAAATCTTCAATGCATATATACCATCTTCAGCATCCGCCTTAATATTAATATCAAAACTTTCCCAATCTAGTAAAACTTTAAGGCCTTCTCTTATTAGATATTCATCGTCAACCAATATACAATCTAACATTCCTCTTCCCCCTCATTATAGATGGCTAAAGTTATTTTTACACCTGTTCCTACGGCCAATTTACTATTTATGCTAATACCATATTTATCACCATACAATAATTTTATTCTCTTATTTATATTAGCAAGCCCTATACTCTTTTCATTTTCTGAAAAACTATTAAAATCAGAATTTATTATGCTATTTATTTCAATTACCTTTTCTTCATCAATGCCTATTCCATTATCATTAACCTCAATTATTATCTTTTCCTCTAAAATATAAGCTTTTATCTCTATTAGCCCATTTTCATTTATATGGTTAATTCCATGGGTAATTGAATTCTCAACTATAGGTTGCAAAATAAATTTAGGCACCTTTTGTGACAATAAATTATCATCAAAACTAAATCTCCAATTAATTCTATCTCTCATTCTATATTTATGAATTTGTAGATATTCCTTTACATGATCAATCTCATGTTTAAATGAAACAATAGCGTCCGTCTTTTTAATTGTCATCCTAAATAATTTTGATAAAGTATTTACCATTTCTGATACTTCCACGTCCTTATTAATTAGTGCTTTCATCCTTATACTATCTAAAGTATTATATAAAAAGTGTGGATTAATTTGATTTTGCAATGCATAGAACTCCGCATCTTTATTCCTTAATATAATCTCATTCGCCCTTTGTTCCGCTTTAATTTCTTTAATTCTATAATTATTTATCATAATAAGCATATCCTCAATAGAATTACTTATTTTTGCTATTTCATCTCTATTATTAGATCTAAAACTCACTTCCTTTTCCCCATTTGAAACTCTATTTAACTTTTCTATTATTTCTTTTATTCCATATGAGAAAATACGTGATATTGTAATAGCTATCATTATTGATAATAAAACTGCTGTAGCAATAGATATCCATACAGTTTTATTTAAAATTTCTTTTCCCTTAATTAATTTATCAAATTTAAAAATACTTACTACCTTTGCTCCAGTAGATTCTGACGTTTTAAAACTTACAAGCTTATTCCCTATAAAAAAATGTCCGCTTTCTTTTTCCAATACATTTTTATTATCATTTTTCACTATATCATCTATATATCTACTTTCATCTCCATAGATAACTTGTCCATTAATATCTATTAGAAATACTTCTCTTTCTTCTTTAAGTCCATCAGTATCTATAACTCTTTCTAAGCCATTTTTTCTTATAAAAAATAATATATATCCTTCTACTTCTTGACTATAGAAGTCCTTTAAAGATCTACCTACAATAAAGTAATTATCATAATAATTTTCCTCAGTTATTGTATCTATAACCATCATGTCATCTACTGAACTAGATTCAAAAATATCATTCCAAAAATCAAAATCAAAGTCATAAATATTGTTATATAATGTATCCCTAAAAATTGGAGATTCATTATGTATTGCCGGCTTTTTGTCTAATGAAAATGCTATTCCTAAAACATCTTCTCTTATTATTGATATCTCTGAAAAAAATTTGTTCATTATTCTTTTATCAGAAGTATTTAAGTATTTATTATTATCATTAAAAATAATATCTTCTATATCTATATTAGAATATACTAATCCTGATAAAACCTTCATATCTCTTATATACTCATTTATACTAAGATCTAACTGCTCTGTCATTTGTATTCCGTCATTAATACCACTTTCTCTAACCGATCTATCTATTTTTCCATAAAAGATGCTTAATATAAGTAACATAAATAAAGTAAACGATATAAAAATAATAATCATCATTCTTAATCTTAAGTCATTTTTCAAAGAATCTATATCTATCTTCATTAAACTATACCCCTATTCGTTTGATCAAACTTTATCATGACACATTTATATTTTATCAGTCATTCACTTATATGTAAAATTTATTAAAAAATAAAATTTACATAAGAAACTTACATATTAAATTATGCTATCGCTTATGATGAGACAGCTTGTCTTGAAGTGTAAACATTACCAAATATAAGTTCAGCTTTAATAAAATCAACAGTTAGTTCATCATCGTTATAATCTATATTATAACCTCAATAATTTTATATTTTTTTAATTTAGGTTATATATTTTTTCTTTTTCTATACATAATATATCCTAATGCAGTTAGTCCTGTTCCTATTGTAAATAGATTTACTCCTCCTACTCCAGTATTTGGTAAATCACTTTCCACTAATGATTCATTTACTTTAACCTTACATGTAGCCTTATAATATCCTTCTTTTGTAGCTACAGTAATTAGAGTTTCTCCATCTCCTATTGCCTTTACTACACCATTTTCAATAGTTGCAACTTCATTATCATCACTTCTCCAAAATATTTCCTTATTTGTTGCATTTTCAGGCTTTACTGCTGCATTTAATTTAACCTCTTCTCCTACATTAAGACTTATTTCTTCTCTATCTAAAGTTATTCCAGTTACTTTAACCAAATCTTCCTTAGCTTCTTTATTTACCTTAATACTATTAAGTTCATATCTTCCATCATCTCTTTTTCCTTCAATAGCAAGATTAATTTCAGGATTTTGAGTTTCTGGATTATTTATCGAAGCTAGTATTGTATAGCTTCCAGCTTCTAAATTATTTGGTATATCTATTTGAGTGTTAACTTCATTTAATCCTGGTAGCCATTCTTTAATATCAGCTTCTGTATTATATCTATATGCTATAGCTCCGTTCTCATCAGCTAAAGCTATTTCTAATGGCCATTCAAAGTAAAATGGTGCAATACCTTTATTATTCCATACCATATTTATATCTAGCTTTTCTCCAGCCTTTACTTCTTTATTTGTTGTAATTGACTCTAAAATATATCTATATCCAATAGTCTTATGGAACATATCTACATTTTCCATTATTGGTGAGCCTTGTTCTGCAGGTATTTTAACTTTATCCCCATTCTCATTAACTTTATCTTCACCTATATCTAGTGGTGAGCATGGACCCATAAATGTAGTATGACTTATTCTAGCTAAATTTATTGTACTAGTTACTCTGTCATCTTCTAATGCTGTTCTTGCATTACCATGAGAAAACTCTCCTCCTGAAAATGCATATTTCCAAAAATCAGGTACTGGCTTCATATTTTTATCATTTATTTCATCATAGCGACCATTATTAATCCAATCTACCCACTCTTCTGTTCCACCTTTATCACCAAACATATCATTAAATAAACCTAATTTATTCTCTTCTGCTATATCATAAGGCTTTCTCATTCCAAGCATTTTATTTGATAAGTTGTCAATATAGTGTTGTACATATTGATTTGAAATATCTTCTTTTGGAAATTCTCCTGAACCTGATGGCCATGTATGCCATTCACCCCAATGTCCAAGACTACCTAGTTTAAGGTAAGCTATTGATTGATCATTATTATATCTTTCTCCAAAAGATTCAATTAATTTCTTGTGATTTTCAATTATAATTGGATTGCTGTAGTTTGGACTAAATCCACCGCCACCAATTTCTTCTTTATAGTACCAAGTACCATCTCCATCAATCTCATCATATAGCCATGCTGGAATATCTAAATCTTCATAATCTTCTTCTCCATCCCTATTAGCTCTTGGCTCCTCTAGATAAATTCTCATTACAAATTTAACATCTCTACTTCTCCAGTAATCAAAGTTATATTTTTTTTCTATGGCTTCCCAATTATATATTCCTTTTTCTGGCTCAATTTCATTCCAACTCATATTAACATATACAAGGTTTTGCTCATAACCTGTATCTCCAGTTTCTGCCCATGATGCAAATCCCATATATGGATTATGAAGTACATCCATATTTTCTATTGGGTAAAATGTATTTTCTTTTAATTCTCTGTTAATTATAGTTTTCACTTCTGAGAATCCTAAATCTTTATTAGGAATTGATATTGTATCATTTATTCTTGCTGCTAAATTAATTTTATCAATGTTAAATAACTCAATATCCTTTAAGTTAACTTCATAAACTACTCTATCAGAATATAAATCAACATTTATAGATTTAATTCTATTCCACTCTCCATTATTATTTTTATATAAAGAATTTCTTTCAATCTTATATTCAGCACCATTATCTATGTTATCATCAGATATATATATATTATTATTACTGTTTAGTCCCGAACCATCTATCCTTACATATAGCTTATTAGCATCTATAGCAGCTGAAAGTTTATACTCTACATCACCTTTATCTATTCCTTGAGTTATGCTATTCCAATCACTGTCACTTCCATCTATTTCTATTTTTATACCTTCCTTTGATAATGGTCTTACTAAATCCTCTCCTATATTGGGAAGATATGTTTCTGGAGTTTCAATATATGCTGATAACTTTAAATTTGGGCTTACATTTTCTAATAAGCTTAAATCTACTGATACTTCTATATCAGTACCATTTCTTACCCATTTACATTCTGCTACTGGTTCTTGTGACCAAGACCACCCAGAGCCTATACTCTTATATATTTTTCCATTTTCAATAAAATAGTCACATCCATTATTAGCCCATGGCCATAAAAGACATCCTGTATTTGCTGTATTGTCACTATCTAAAAATATCCCATTAACTTCACCAAGTTCTGATGCTTCAATTAATATATCAAGTTTATCATCTTTTCTTATTGATTTAATAGATTTTAATCTATTTTCACCAACAGCAATGCTAGGTATTAAACCCCATTCTTCTTTTTCACCATCAATATTAACCTCTGGTATTGAAACTAGTGTTTTATTAGTTTCAGTTCCTATAGCTGGTAAAGATAAATTACCTCCATTAAATCCAATCTTTATATCTTTAACATCACCTAAATCTTTAATATTTAAATACATTTCTATAAACTTTTGTGAATTTTCTTCACCTGCTCTATACTCAATTGTCTTTATAGAGTCCCACATCCAACCTGTTCCTGTGCTTTTAAATAATTCTCCATTCTCTAATAAAAAGTCTGCTCCCATATCTGCCCAATTATAATCTAAAGCACAACCAGTATCCTTATTTCCATCAACATTTATAAAAATATCGTTCCACTCTGCAAGCTCGCCAACTACTTTTATATGTAGTTTTCCATTTTGGATAGCACTATACATTTTTCCTAAACCATTTTCATCTTCATATAATGGTTTAGTATCTGCCCAATTTGCATATCCATCTTCATTAATTAAAATTTGCTCTGCGAAATTAGACATTTCTGGATCTACTGATAAAAGTCTTGTTCCTGCATCAGGCAAATAATATTCACCATCTTTACTTGCCCCAACCTTTATTTTTTTCCCTTCTTCAACCCCCATATCTTCTAATGATACTGCGACCTCTGTTACAGTATCATTAATTGCTATTTTAGCATTCGAAGTATCTATCCAACTATTATTATCACTATTAAATTTATATAACTTATTTTCTTCTATTTTATAATCAATTCCCTTTGAGTCATTCCAAGTTGAAATGCTCGTTCCAGTTTTTGAATCATTATCGCTATCAACATAAACAATTGTATTTCCATTAATATCTTCACTTGATTTTAAATAAACATATAATTGATTATCTTTTTGTATAGCCTTAATAGTATTTAGCATATTTTTGTAATTGCTAATTGGCTCTATCCCCTCCCAATCCACATATGAAGTTGAATTAGTTATGTCTAGTTTATTACTTTTTAATGAATAATTCATTTCTGCAGCTACAATATGGTTACTTAGCATTATACTTGTGGTTATTCCAAAGGCTATCCCCCTTGAAATTCTCTTTTTCATTTTTAATCCCCCTCAAAGTAATTAATTATACTAAATATTTTTTATTTAATTTCAATAGCTTGAACTAATATATTATCCTTAAATGATACTTCTAACTCTCTTCTTTTATTAGTTACTTTCCCTAATTTTATATCGTTTACATAATCGTATATCTCATATTCTTTATCTTTTTCTAAGCCTCTAAATTCTAGCTTTCCATTATACTCCTTTTCATAAAATGAATAGTACATTGAATTATCCTTTTCTATTACATATGCTTCTGGATAATCATATCCTATATCATATAAGTCACCTCTATAAATCCCCTTTGAAAGCATTTTCTCATTATAAAGCTTAATCCATTTTCTATATTTCTCTTCCTTTTTACTATTTAATCCAAAAGGATCCTCTTCTCCTGGTCTTAATTGTGAATCCACCATACTACCTAATGGCCATGTGAATTTTGTTCCTATTACTCCTCCTATACCTACCGTTGATGCAAAATCATCAAATCCATCACTAAGCTCTACATGGTCTCCATGATATGGAGCTCTTTCACTCATTAAAGCCTTAAATACTTTCCCTTTACTTCTTACTTGGTAAGAACTTTCTGGATCTGAAGCCACTGGTACATTATAATATGGCATTGTATATAATGAATATGTTGTTCCACATGGACAATACATTATAGTCACTTCTTTTTTTAACTCTCTTGCTACATCATATATTTTTTTCATTATTAATGTCATCCACTCTACTGATTCATAGGAGTTTTTATGGTTATGGTGTGTATTATAACATCTAGCTGATGAATTTAAATGTTGTCCATCTATTTTAATACCATCATAATTCCAATCTATTAATATTTTTCTTAATTGTCTTTCTATATCATCTTGTACTTCCTTATATGCTGGACATAAGTAATAACAATCCCACCAAGTAATTAATTGCTCTTTTCCTTCTTTATCCTTAAGAAGCCATTCTGGATGATCTTTATATAATTTTGACTTTGGATCTACAGCTAATGGTACCCACCATAGTTGTGCCTTTAAGCCTTCATTATGAATATGGTCAACAAAGTTTCTCATATCAATATCTCCATTAGGAAATTTTCTAGGATCCAATTCTAAATCCCCTTCTTCTAACTGATATCCATCATCAAGGCATACCCATTTTAATCCAAGCTCTTTAACCTTTGGAATTGCTCCGTATATTTGCTCTAAATTGAAGTTTCTTTCATATCCCCAAGCACACCAAGTAGCCTCATATGCCTCATCTACATAATCATCAAATTTAACACCTAAATCTATCATAATATCTCTATATGTTTTTAAACCATTAAAACAATCTCCTTCATGAATAGTTATTATAGATGGATATGTTTCGAATATTTCATTTTCTTTTAAATCAATTTTTTCATTACTTTCAAACTTTAATATAGCTTTATCTTCTAAAACCTGTATAGGTAATGAAACTTCCTTTTGTGTTAAACCTATATGCCCTAATAATATTCCATAATTCTTTGTCCAAATATCAACTACTGGAGTACCACCACCATAATCACTACTATTCATTCCCATAAAGTTATCTTGTTCATACCCTTGATTTAATGGATTTATCCAGTCTGGCCTATCTTCATAACTTGCGCCCTGATAACTATAGAATGGGACTTCATCATTGTTTGAATTTATACTTAAATTATAGTTACTCCATTTTGTAATACTTACAGTATCTTCTGAATTATTTTTATACTTTACTTTTAAAAACAAAGTAATGGGGTATTTATCATATATTTCATATTCCTCTATTTTTTCTAAAGCTCTTCTCGATGAATTTGTTTCCCATATAATCGTAGTTTTTTCACCTTCCCCTAGTATCTCATGTTTTATATTTTCTTTATTAATACTTTTAATTTCGAATGTATTTTCAGCTCTATTATCAATATGAATTCTATTAAGATTAACTCCTGATATTATTTTTTTATCTGATTTTATTATCTCAACCTTTTCATTTACAATATTAATTAATATCTTTTTCATAAACCTCTCCCTTTAATTTTAATACATCCTTATCTGTTAATTTATTTCCTCCTAAGGTATAAGCAAGTAATACCGCTCCATACCAGGGCTCTAATATTGGTGGAATAACCTCACAATTTAAATCTTTTAAATATTCCTTTAATGGTTCCAATATAAGATCTCCTGCTTTAAAAACTCCGCCTGTATATGAAACTATAAATTTATCTTTAAATGACAATTTATTATCCAAGGCTATTACATTTAAATATAATTCATAAGCTGCATTTTTTAATATTCCCTTACACTTTTCACAGCCTTTTTCTGCTGCCATGGAACATATTCTAGAAAACTTAGCTAGTTCTGCTCTTGAAAGCTTCATTTTATTAAATATAATTTCAGTTATTTCAAAATTATAAGTTATATTATATTCTCTTTCTATCATATCTACCAAAATTGTTTTCTTTTCTCTACCATCTTTTTGCTTTGTATAAGCTTCTATAGTCTTTACTCCAATCCAGTAGGCACTTCCTTCATCTCCAATAACAGGTCCCCATCCACCTGACCTTCCTGAATTTCCAAACTCATCTATTCCAAAAGCTATACTTCCTGTTCCAGATACTATATTAACTCCTGGTTTACATAATGTAGCTGAGGCCCATCCAACAACTACATCATTATCTATTTTATAAAGGGTTTTAGTTAATACACTTGATACTATTTCATCTATATTTTTTTTGTCAACTTCACTTTCACCATATCCAGGAATCCCTAAAAATGCAAAGCCTATATCCGTCTTTTCAATACCTTTACTTTTACATATAATATCTATATTTTTTACTAACTCCTCTTTTAATCCTTTCTTTCCAATTTGGTGAATATGTGTAGTGCCACCTTCAATATTTGCTAATACATCTAAATGTTCATTTGCTATTATATATCTAGTTTTAGTTCCTCCACCATCAATACCTAAAAAATACACTATTCTTCATCACCTATCATTTCTTATATTTTAACTACTTTATTATTTAATCTTGACTCTTCTGCTGCGAAAGCCATTAAGTGACTTTGGAGTGACTTGTTTGCACTTGATTCTGAATCTTTATTATCTGTTGTTAGAATATTGAATAAATCTTTCATTAATCCCTCATCGCCACCATTATGCCCTCCATTTACTTCCTCTACTCTATATACCTCTTTTTTAATTTCTTCCATACTATTTGACGGAAATTTAATCACTTCTATAGAATTAGTCGCATCATTACCTCTTATTTCACCTTTTGTTCCCATTATCTTTATTGTTCTTGAAATTTCATGAGTAAATCCTGATAAATTAAATGTTGCTGTTACACCATTTTTAAATTTAATTATTGAAACTTGATGATCACAAACTGTATTATCACAATTAAATACACATCTACCATATTGATTTTCACTTAATGCTTTAATCATTTCATCCTCTTCTTGAATATCAGAAACTACATTCGCAGGCCAATTCCCTTTAATAGGAAGATATACTTTTCTAGAATCAAATATACAATCATTTACATTGCATTCAATACATCTATCTCCTGCACCTTTTGGCTTATTCTCTTTTGTAAAAAATGTTAAATCTCCAAATGAGGAAATTTTTTCACAATCATCTTCTACAAGCCATACTAATATATCTAGATCATGACAACTTTTTTGAAGTATAATTGGTGAAGAATCCTCACTTCTTCTCCAGTTACCTCTAACAAAACTGTGTGCCATATGCCATATACCTACATTTTCATTATGCTGAATATTTATTACCTTACCAATTGCTCCACTTTTTATAATTTCTTTAATTTTTCTAAAAAAAGGAGTATATCTAAGAACATGACAAATCATTAATAATACTCCTTTTTCTTGTGATTTCTTAACAATCTCTAAACACTCTTCTTTACTTGGTGATATTGGTTTTTCAAGAAGGATATCATATCCTAAGTCTATTGCCTTTAATGTTTGTTTATAATGCATTTCATCCATAGTTGCAATTATTAATAAATCTGCAATTTTACCTTTTGAAAAAAAATCTTTTGTGTTAGTAAATATATTTTCTTCTTTTATTCTATGCTCCTTTGAAATCTTATTTCTTCTATAATCATTAGGCTCAACTACTGCAATTACTTTCCCTTGTTCTGGATGATTTTTTATATATTCTGCATACACATCTTGACCTCTTTGTCCTGCCCCGATTATTGCTACTGTTTTCATACATTCTCCTCCTATTAACTATTATTAATTTATAAACACAAGTTAAATTTAAACTATTATAACTTATTCTCAACTAATTCTTATGCCTTTTCTATCTATTTAATGGATGCTCCAATATCCATATTTTCAAAGGATTTTTGGAATATAATATACATTACAACCATTGGTATAACTGCCATCATTGCTGCTGCCATCATTGATGGGAAATCTGTAACATATTGTCCCTTCATTAAAGACATTGCAACTGGTAATGTAAGTTTATCTTGTGATGAATTAACTATTAATGGCCATAATAAATCATTCCAAGACCATATTGCTGTTTGCATACCAAATACTGTTACTGCACCCTTTATTATTGGAGTTGCTATTTGAAAAAATATTCTAAGATGTCCTGCTCCATCAATACTTGCTGCATCTATAAGAGCCTGTGGTATTGATAAGTAAAATTGTCTCATCATAAATATTCCATAAGCTGTAAAAAGATTGGGTAACCATATTGCAGTTAATGTATCTAATAACCCAAGATTATTCATCATATTAAATTGTGGTAATAAGAATATTTGACCTGGTACCATCATTATTACTAACACTAGAGAAAACAAAAACTTTTTACCTTTGAAATCATACATAGCAAATGTATATCCTGCAAAAGATGCAATTAATACACTGCCTACAACTCTTATTAAAGTAGCTATAATACTGTTAAGATAAAACTTCCCAAATGGAATCATATCAAAAACATTTTTATACGCATCCAGACTTGCATCCCCTGGAATTAATGCAGGTGGCATAGATGTCGCTTCTTGAAAAGTCATTAATGATGTTGATATCATTTGAAAAAATGGCCATATCATTATTACGGAGAGCATTCCCAAAAAGATATATATTCCAATGTGTGATTTCTTTATTTTAAATTTTTTAAGCTTAATTTTTTTAGATTTACTTTTAATTTTTATATCTTTAACCTTAATATTCATATATTCCACCTCCTAATTATCATAATGAACCCATTTCTTTTCCAATCTTGTTTGTATAAATGTAAAGATACTAATGAGTACGAATATAAATACTGCAATTGCTGCTCCATATCCTTTTTCTCCTTTGACAAATACTTCATTATAAAATAAATAAACTATTGTTTTTGTAGAAGATAATCCAGCACCAGTTCCTATCATCATAAACACATTATCAAACATTTGAAATAACGCTATAAAATTAGTTATTATTAAAAATAGTATTGTTGGTGATACCATTGGAATTGTTATTTTGAAAAATTTCACAACTTGTGATGCACCATCAATTGAAGCAACTTCATACAATTCTTTAGGAACTCTCTGGAATGCTGCAGATAATATAAGGATCTGTCCTCCAAGCATTCCCCATACCCCAATAATAACTAACAATACCCAAGACCATTCTGGATTTTGGCTCCATGAAATTGGTTGTCCACCAAATAATTGAATTATTCTATTTAATATTCCATAATTCATACTAAAAATATACCCCATGACTACTGCTATTGCTGCTGGCATAGTTACTACTGGTAAATAGAATAGTACTCTAAAAAATGACTTTCCTCTAATTTCGTTATTTAACATGTACGAAATTACTAATGATAACAATAAACTTATTGGTAATATAAATAACACCATCCTTACAGTATTGAACACAGCCGTCCATACTTCTGGATTTGTTAATACCTTTTGATAATTTTGAAATCCAATAAATGTTTTACTTCCAAATCCATACCAATCCATAAAACTATAACTGAAACTTAGAAATATAGGTAATATTGAGAAAATTGCCATACCCACTATTGCAGGTAATAGAAATGTATAGGCTATTCTTGTATTCTTTTTTGTTCTTGGTAAAGCCATATATTATCACTCCTTAAAATTAACGCCTTTACTAAAATTAATTAGTATAGGCGTAATTATTAAATCAACTTTTACTTACGTTGTAATATTGCATCTACTTCTTCAGTAACTTTATTTATACCATCATCAACTGAAATTGTTCCATTATAAACTTCAGTCATTATCTCTATCTCTTTTTGTTCCCACCCTGTAGCTACAGCTCTTGGGTGCATTTGACCATTTTTATTTGCATCCTCAATTACTTCTTTAAGTTCTGGGAATTGTGATAAACTTTCATAATATAAATCTGCCATATTGATTTTTGCTGGTAATACTCCTGCATCTTCTGCTAATATCTTATTAGCTATATCAGTTGTTAGGAATTTTACAAATTCTAATGCTGCTTCTTTATTTTCTGATTTTGCTGATACTGCTGTTCCTGTTCCATGAACTAAAGCTCTAGTATCTGTTTTTCCCTTAGGTAATAATGCCACTCCTAATTGATCTGCTATTGGGCTATCTTTTAAAGTATTTAATGCATATGTTCCTATATAAGCAAAAGCTGATTTACCTTCTGACATTATAGCAACTGGCCATCCTTCTGCTTCTGATGGAGTTGGGATTACTTTATACTTTTGGACTAAGTCATACATAAATTGTACAGCATCTTTATTGGCTGGATTATGATATCCTGATTGATTTTTACTAGTATCTAAAACGCTACCACCAGCTTGTGCTATAAAGTTCCACGTACCTGTATAAGTTTCATTGGCTACTCCAAAATAAAATGGTGTAACTCCTTCAATATTAGCCTCCTTAACCTTAGTTGTAGCTGTAACAAGTTCATCCCAATTAGTTGGCACTTCTGCACCTGCTGTCTCTAATATTTTCTTGTTATAAGCTAAACATATGGTGTCCCAATCTCTTGGTAGTGCATATAATTTCTCATCAAATGTATATATATTTTTAACTGGTTCTATAAATTGGTTTAAATCTACATCCTTTAATGTATCTGTTAAATCTTCAATCATTCCTGCATCCACATACTTTTCAATATTTGAAGCATTGTATGTTATAACATCAGGTAATTTATCAGCTTGTGCACCTGTTTCAAGCTTAGTCCAATACTCTCCCCATGGAGTTACCTCAATCTTCACTTTTATATTTGGATTTTCCTTAGTAAATTCTGAAGCAATCTTCTCCATAGCTGGAGCTTGAGCTTGATCCCAAAGTGCAAATGTTATTTCTGCTTTCTTTCCACTGTTATCTTTTTCTTTATCATCTTTAGATCCACCACATCCAACTATACTTAAAGATATTACCGATACAGCTACTCCAGCTATAATCCTTTTTAAGACTTTACTTTTCATTTCAAATCCCCCTATACTTTTAACATCAAATTCATCAG
>NZ_JAWGSV010000054.1:0-15125 GCF_032552055.1 Clostridium sp.
ATTGAAACTACTTCAATTAAAGATACTAATTTATATGTTTATACAAGAACAAATTTTGATTTTTTTAATAGGACTTTCTTTATTGGCGGTATATTCCTAATTGTATTATTTTTGATTATATCTTATTTAATGCTTCTAATATCTAAGAAGGTTGCTAATAGCAAAACCATAACTATTAATGAAATTGTTAAGGCTATAGAAAGTATACAGGAAGGTAATTTAGATACAAAGCTTGAAATTCAATCAGAAGATGAATTTGGAATTATAGCTAAAGCCTATAATAATATGTTGATAGATATTAAGAATCTAATAGAAAGTAACAAAGAAGAAGTATCGCTAAGAATGCAAAGTGAAATAAAGCAGCTAGAAGCTCAGTTTAACCCACATTTCTTATTCAACACTTTAGAAACTATAAGAATAATGATAAAGCTAGATAAAAATGTAGCTAGTGATATAATAGTGAATTTATCTTCTCTTTTAAGATATAGCATAAATAATGAAATACATTCAGTTAAGTTAATTGATGATATTCAATATATTAACAATTATTTAGCAATACTTAAGTACAGATTTGGGGATAAGCTTAAATTTGAAATACATATAGACGATGAAGTTAAGGAGGCTGTAGTACCTAAGCTTATACTTCAGCCAATTATAGAAAATGCAATAAAGTATGGATTTGAAAAAAAATCAACTATAAATATTTATATTAGTTCAATCATAGATGTAGAAAAAATATATATAATTATAAAAGATGATGGAAGTGGTATTAGCCAAGAAAGAATGAATTATATTAATGAGTTGTTAGAGAAAAAGCAAAATGATACATATACAATAGGCTTGTATAATGTGCAGAAACGATTAAGACTAATTTATGGTGATGAATACAATATCATTATAGATAGTATTGAGGGTAAGGGAACTACTATAAAAATTGTTCTACCATATATAAAAAAGGAAGTGTAGCAATGTATAAATTAATCATTGTAGAGGATGAAGAAATAATCAGAAAAGGATTAGTTCATACTATTGATTGGTTAACTTTGGGATTTGTTGTTGTAGGAGAAGGAGAAAATGGGAAAGAGGGTATTAAATTAATAGAGGAGTTGAAGCCTGATTTAATAATAACTGATATTAAGATGCCATTTATGAGTGGATTGGAAATGTTGGCTTCATTTAATAACAATGAAAACTTTGAAAGTATAATTTTAACTAGCTATGGTGAATTTGATTATGCAAAAATGGCAATATCAATAGGAGTAAGCGACTATATATTAAAGCCTATAAATGAGGAAGAACTCTTTAAAATAGTATCAAAAATTAAAAAAAAGATAGATGAAAGAAAAGCTTATGAAGATATAAGAAATTATACGACTAATAAAGAAGATATGGAATTTGCTAATCTTAAAATATATATTGATTCTAAGGAAATAAATACTTATGTAAAGTATGCAATTAATAAAATTAAAGAAGAGTATAGTGACAAACTTAGTATAGAGATGCTAGCAGATGAGCTTGGAGTAAGTCCAAGCTATTTAAGCAGAAAGTTTAAAGAAGAAACATCATATACCTTTTTAGATATGCTTAATAAATATAGGATACAAAAAGCTATAGAATTGATGACAAAAGAAAGAGGTAAGTATAGGGTTTATGAGATTGCTGATATGGTTGGCTTCGGGGAATATAAACATTTTTGTTCAGTTTTTAAGAAGTATACTAAGTTTGCGCCTAAAGATTTCATTAAAGCTAAAAGTATAATAATAAATTAATTTCTTAAGAAGTTAATGAAATTGAAAATTATTATTGAATTTAATCATTTTAATTATATAATATAATTACTTTCATAATTTGAATTTTAAATACTTATATTTAAGAGTTAATCTACAGAAGGGTTATCTTATAAATTGATGTTATATAGGATTGAAATTATTGGAAAGTAAAGTGTTATAATTAATTGTTCAATATCATTAAAAAGGACAAAAAATAGGAGGAAAGCAAATGATTAGAAAAATAGGTAAGATAACATTATATGTAAGTGATCAAGAAAGTGCTAAAAAGTTCTGGACTGAAAAATTAAACTTTGTAGTAAAATTTGAGCAAGCAATGGGTCCTAATATGAAATGGATAGAAGTAGGCCCAAGTGAAGATGAATTTACAACTTTTGTTTTATATAATAAGGAAATGATGAAAAAACAAAATCCAAATACAAATGTTGAGCACCCTTCAATAATTTTAAGTACTGATAATATAGATAAAACTTATGAAGAAATTAAGAATAATGGTGTAAAAGTAGGAGAAATAATGAAAATGCCATATGGTTCAATGTTTAATTTCTTTGATGAGGATGGAAATCAATACTTAGTAAGAGAAGATTAATATTTCTACTAATATATTAAAGAGAAGATTGATTTATTTAGCTAAATAAAAAGGGGGGGGAAGCATTATGAAGAGTGCAGAATATTATATAGAAAATCTAAGCATGGAACCTCATATTGAAGGAGGATATTTTAAAGAGTCCTTTGTATCTACTGATGATATTAGGACGGATAAGAAGTTATGGAGTAGTATTTACTTTCTATTAATGACTGGTGAAGTATCAAATTTCCATAGATTAAAATCTGATGAACTATGGTATTATCATGATGGTGAAGCATTAACAATATATATGATAACAGAAGAAGGTAAATTAATAACAAAACAACTTGGGAAAAATATTGAAAGTGGAGAAGAACCTCAAGTATTAGTCCCAAAAGGATGTATTTTTGGTTCAGCAATGAATAATAATGGATACGCCTTGGTTGGATGTATGGTATCACCAGCATTTGAATATGATGAATTTGAGCTATTTACTAGAAAAGAACTTTTAGATCTTTATCCTGATTATAGAGATATAATTATTAAATTAACAAGAGAAAATAGATAGTTTTTATTATATTATGAAACGAAATTAAATTTTGGGGAAATTTATTACAATTTATAAAAAACTATACATAATTGTATAATATGGAGTGATATGTAGTGGTATAAGGAAATAGGGAAATGAGAAGAGTAAAGAGAAATCATTATATTATTATGTTAATAATCTTATTAGGATTATCTATAAATATGAAAAAGTTTCTGAGCAATTTTATTTAGGCAATGAAGTTTCAGGAAGTCTAAAATTAACTTTGTGTCATAATGAGATAGAAAATTGCATAGATATATTTTCTATACATAGTTTATAAATTTAAAGGAGCTGTCTGTGGCAGCCCCTTTTTATTGGTTTATAATTAATTTCTTCTAGACAAATGCTTTATAAATTGAATTAATACCTTTTTCAAAATCATCATTTTCTATACCTATAAGAATATTTATTTCACTTGAACCTTGATCAATCATTCTGATATTAACATTAGCTTCACTTAGTGAAGTGAATATTTTAGCAGCAACTCCTTTGTTTGAAGACATACCGTTACCAACAGTTGCAATTAATGCCATGTTAGGATGAACTAAAATAGAATCAGGATTGCATGTCCTCTTTATTTCATCAACTAATATTTCAGTTTTATTCTTAAGCTGTGAATCTGAAATTACAACACAAACTGTATCTATACCTGAAGGCATATTTTCATAAGAAACACAGTTTTGTTCTAATATAGATAGAACCTTTCTACAGAAGCCAAGTTCTGAATTCATCATTGCCTTTTCAATAGATATTACAGTGAAATCTTTCTTGCCTGCAATACCTTTAATAGGATTATTATAATCAGGCTCCATATCTTTAACTATAAGAGTTCCTGGATCTTCTGGCATATTAGTGTTCTTAATATTAATAGGGATACCAGCATCTCTTACAGGGAAAACAGATTCTTCATGTAATACAGATGCCCCCATATATGAAAGTTCTCTTAGCTCCCTATAAGTAATTTTATTAATTTGCTTTGGATTATTAACGATTCTTGGATCTGTCATTAAGAATCCAGAAACGTCTGTCCAGTTTTCATATAAATCAGCATTAATACTTGCTGATACTAAAGCTCCAGTTACATCAGAACCACCTCTTGAAAAAGTTATAATGTTGCCATCAATATCACAACCATAAAATCCTGGAATAACAGCTTTTCTACCATTTTCAAGTGCTTTTCTTAATGAAGTATAAGTTAGATTCCTATCAATACTTCCATATTTATTAAAGAAAATTACATCTTTAGCATCAATAAAATCAAAGTCAAGATAATTTGCAAGAATAATACCATTTAGATATTCGCCCCTACTTGCAGCATAATCTTTTGATGAACCATTTTCGATATCTTTTTTAATTTTGTCTAAGTAACTACCAATGTCTAATGATAAATCTAATTTTGATACTATTTTTTTATATCTATTAGCTATTAATTCAAAAACATCATCTAGTGGAATACTAGACTCAATATGACTTTGACAAAGATAAAGTAAATCTGTAACTTTAAAGTCTTTAGAGTGTCTTTTGCCTGGTGCTGAAGGTACAACTACCTTTCTATCAGAATTAGATAAGATGATATTTTTTACCTTCTTAAACTGATCAGCATCAGCTAAAGAACTTCCCCCAAATTTAGTAACGATTGTATTCAATTTTATAGCCCCCTTATAAATTGTATTTATTATATATTAGCAATTTTTTAACAAAATCTCGAATGAAATTTACTAAATCATTAGATAATTATTAAAATTTCTAATTCTAATAAATTAAATATTAAGTTTATATAGGGAAATATTATTAATACGATAATTAGTAAATGAAGTAGAAAAGTATCAATTAAAGTAAAATGAAAAGACATAATTATTGCAATAATTTAAAGATTCAACAAGTTACAACAAGAAAATATAAAATATAAAAAGATAATAATTAGAGAGAAAGTTAAGTTTAAGAAGAAAACTTTCAAATTTATATCCCTTTTTTAAGATAATGAAGGTTTTGTTATTATTAAATAAATTTTATAGGTGATATAATTAGTAAGATAGATAATTAAGGGGAGTGGAAATTGGATGAAGGTAATAAAAAGAGATGGTAGTATAGTAGATTTCGACAAAAGAAAAATAAGAGAAGCCATTAGTAAGGCTATGAAAAACGGAAGTGGAATCTATTTAGGGGATATAGCTAAGCTTATTGCTAGCGATGCTGAAAAGTACTTTTACAAAAGTGGTGAAACTCCAACAATATATAAAATAGAGGCCTATGTATATGATAGGCTTGTACATTACGGACAAAAAGTAACAGCTAAATCATATGAAGGATATAGAGCTGTCCAAGAGTTCAAAAGAAATACTAATACAACAGATGAAAGTATTTTATCTCTTTTAAATAAAACTAATGAAGATGTAATAAAAGAAAATTCTAACAAGAATTCAGTAATAGCTGCAACTCAAAGAGATTTGATAGCAGGAGAAGTATCAAAGGATATATCAAGAAGGAGATTAATTCCATCTCACATAGTTCAAGCTCATGATGAAGGTGTTATTCATTGGCATGATATGGATTATAGTTTATCTCCTATTTTTAATTGCTGTTTAATTAACTTAGAAGATATGCTAGAAAATGGTACTGTAATTAATGATAAATTAGTTGAGAGCCCAAAATCATTTAGCACTGCTTGTACAGTAACTACTCAAATAATCGCACAGGTATCTAGTAATCAATATGGTGGACAAAGTATTACTGTAAAACACCTAGCAAAGTATCTAAAAGTTACAGAAGATAAGGCATATAAACATTATTTAGAACTTTTAGGTGACGAGGAGCTTGCTAAAAAGTTAGCTTTAGATACTAAAATGAAGGAGCTTAGAGACGGAGTTCAAACAATTAGATATCAATTATCAACATTACAGACTACTAATGGTCAAGCGCCATTTAGTACTATATATTTAGAAATAGAAGAGGGACATCCTTATGAAGAAGAAATGGCTTTAATCTGTGAAGAGATGATTAAGCAAAGATTAGAAGGGATGAAGAATTATAAAGGTCAAGAAATTGGGGAAGCATTTCCTAAGCTTATCTACCTTTTAGATGAACATAACTGCCTTGAAGGTGGAAAATATGATTATATAACTAAGCTAGCTGCAAAATGTACTGCAAGAAGATTAGTTCCTGACTATCAATCAGCAAAAATTATGAGAGAAAATTATGAAGGAAATACCTTCCCACCAATGGGATGTAGATCTCATTTATCACCTTGGAAGGATGAAAATGATAACTATAAGTGGTACGGAAGATTTAACCAAGGTGTAGTAAGTATTAATTTACCTCAAATTGGAATTATTGCTGATAAGGATATGGAATTATTCTGGGATATGCTAGATCAAAGATTAGAATTATGTAAGGAAGCTTTATTAACTAGACATAAAATGTTACTTGGAACTAAATCAGATGTTTCTCCAATTCATTGGCAACATGGAGCTATAGCAAGATTAGAAAAAGAAGAGAGTATAGATAGCTTATTAAAAGATGGATACTCTACTCTATCATTAGGGTATGTAGGAATATATGAAATGGTTCAAGCGATGCTTGGAGAAAGTCATACTACTAAAAAAGGCGAAGAATTTGCACTTGCAGTAATGAAACATATGAATGAGACTTGCCAAAAGTGGAAAGATGAAACTGGTTTAGGATTTAGCTTATATGGAACTCCTGCAGAAAATTTAATTTATAGATTCTGTAGAATAGATAGAACTAAGTTTGGAGTAATACCTAATGTAACAGATAAGCTATATTACACTAATTCTTATCATGTTCATGTATGTGAAGAAATAGATGCCTTTAGTAAGCTTAAATTTGAATCACAATTCCATGGAATAAGTTTAGGTGGATGTATTTCTTATGTTGAAGTACCTGATATGAGTAAAAACCTAGATGCTGTTGAGCAAATTATTAATTTTATATATCATAATATTCAATACGCTGAAATAAATACTAAACCCGATGTATGTTATAAATGTGGATACACTGGAGAGATTAAACTTAATGAAGATTTAGTATGGTACTGTCCTTCTTGTGGAAATGAAGATGAAGCGGAAATGCAAGTTATGAGAAGAACTTGTGGATATATTGGAACTAATTTCTGGAATAAAGGTAGAACTGCAGAAATTGGCGATAGAGTATTACATTTATAAGGATGATTTAGTATGAACTGTGCTAAAATAAGAAAATTTGATGTAAGTAATGGACCTGGAATTAGAACTACATTATTTGTAAGTGGATGCACTAATAATTGTGAAGGTTGCTTTAATAAAGAGTTACAAGACTTTAATTATGGTGACAGGTGGACAAAAGAAAAGGAAGATGAATTCCTTTCCTTTGTTAAAAATGAAAATGTAGTTGGAGTAAATATTTTAGGTGGAGAGCCAATGGATCAAGTAAAAGATAAGGATTTACATAATTTACTTAAAAGAATTAAAGAAGAAACTAATAAAAGCATATGGCTATGGTCAGGGTATATATATGAAGATATTATTAGTGATTCAAATAAAAATGAAATATTAACTTATGTAGATGTATTAATAGATGGTAGGTTCCAGCTTGATAAGAGAAATATTTCTCTAAAATATAGAGGTTCAAGTAACCAAAGGGTTATTGATATAGCTAAAAGTAAAAAACATAATAAAGTTATAGAACTTGATATATAATATTAGGCTGTCCAAAGGACAGCCTAATTAATTAACAAAAATTATTTAAATTTTAAAACTCCAAAGTCGACTTGGCGATTTTGGAGTTTTAAGTTATATATAACTGTATTTTATTTAATAATCTGTAGTTTCAAGTATGTCATCAGCTAGTATATCTGTATTATCTTCATTAGAATAATACTTACTAGTATCAAAGGAATTTTCAGATTTGCTTATGATAATAGTGCAAATACAATCTCCCATAGTATTAACTGTACTTCTACACATATCTAATATTCTATCTATACCAAGAATTAGGCCTATTCCTTCTATTGGTAGGCCAACGGATTGCAACACCATTGAAAGCATAACCATACCAACACCAGGAACTCCAGCAGTTCCAATTGAAGCTAAGGTAGCAGTAAGAATAATGGTTAAGATAGCAGGTAGACCTAAGTCTACATTATATACTTGAGAAATAAAAATTGCTGCAACACCTTGCATAATAGCAGTACCATCCATATTAATAGTAGAACCTAATGGAATTGTAAAAGATGAAATAGAATTATCAACGCCCATTTCATTAACTGTTTCTAAAGTAACTGGTAATGCAGCATTACTAGAAGCAGTTGAAAAAACTATTGAAGCAGGTTTAATAAATTTCTTTAAAAAAGGTTTTATGCTTAACCTTGTAAAAAGTTTGAACATACCTCCATATACAAAAACAGAATGGATAAGTAGTGAAAATAAAATAACAAACATATATTTTAATAAAGGAATCATTGCGCTAAATCCCATAGTTGCAAAAGTATTAGTCATTAAAGCAAATACTCCAATTGGTGCAAAGGACATAACTATTTGGACAATTTTCATAATAACTTCATTTAATGATTCAAAAGCATTTTTAATTATTTCAGCTTTTTTACCAACTAAGCTTATTGCAATTCCTAATAATATTGAAAAGAATATGATTTGAAGCATATCCCCATTAACTAATGAAGCAATAGGGTTTGTAGGTATTATATTAACTAGAATATCTATAAAAGAATTATTTTGAGAAATCGTTGGCTCAGTTACTAATAGATGTGACATATCTAAGCCAATACCAGGTTTAATAGTTAATGAAAGAATTACTCCTATAGTAATAGCTATACAAGTGGTTGAAATATAAAATAAAAAGGTTTTAACTCCAACTCGTCCTAGCTTTCTTATGTTATCAGCAGAAGCAGCTCCACAAGTTAATGATACAAATACAAGCGGAACAACCATCATTTTTATAGAGGATAAAAAAATATTTGATAAAACCTTTACAAATCCGTTTAAGATAATAGTATCTTTAATAAAATTAGATCCTATCCTTTGAACTAATATGCCAAAGGCTGCTCCTAAAAACATAGCTAAGAATATTTTCTTTGTTAAACTTAATTTTTTTTTCATAAAAACTCCCCTTTAAATTTAATTGCCTTAATTTACCATAGTAATATTATGATATATATTTCCAAGTTTGACAAGCTCTTTTTAAAAATAAGTTGTCAGATTCAAAAAAAATTATACATAGTAGTATAAAATGTAAAACAATATTTTAAATTTCATATTTTTGTAAGTTTGTATAAAAGGATTTAAATATATGGACAAAAACATAATAATCATTTAATATATATTATATGGAAAATATTTCCTAAAAGATTTTAAATTGGATTATGGAAACGTTTTCTAAGTTCTTTGAAAATTTAATAAAAGGAGGGTTATTATTATGAAGGGGAATAGCTTTTTGAAGCACAAGTCTAAACTAGCTATATTTACAGTATTAATGTTTTTATTAACACTTATACCTGTACCTAATATTGTTGTTAAAGCTGATGCTACTATAACAGAAAAGGTAAAAATAAGGTTTTTAAAAGATGATGCTGACTATACTGGCTGGAATTTATGGGCTTGGTGGTCAGGAAACAAGGGCAAAGAGGTGAGTTTTACTCATGAAGATGAACAAGGGGTTTATGCCGTATTGGATGTTCCAAATGACTCAGAGTTTGGATTCAGTGTAAGAAAGGGAGATTGGGAAGCAAAGGCAACTTCTAATGTTATATATGACTTATCAAAAGGACCTAGTGAAATCATAGTAACTGCAGGGAAAATAGATAAGGATAATCCAGAACCAAAGAATATAGAATACACAGATTTATATAAAGACTTTGATAAGATTAATATTAAGGTTAATTATAATAGATTAGATAAAAATTATGAGGATTGGCAACTATGGAATTGGATAGAAGGTGGACAAGAGGGTTCAGAAGATACAGTAGTGAACTTTAGTGAAACTAATGATTATGGTAGTGTTGGGAATTTAAGTTTTAATAATATAACTAAAAGCAATAAACAAGTAGGAGTTATTGTTAGAAAGGCTAAGTGGACAAGCGAAGAGGGGAAGGATAAGCTTATAGATTTAGCCTATTTAGATTGTAATGGCAATTTAGAAGTTTATTATAAACAATTTGATGATACTACTTATTATTTAGAACCTAAAATTGAGGAATCTGATATAGTAGCTGATGAACTTATAAATCAAAATGGTGGCGATAATACTTGGTATATTCCTGGTCTATTTGGGAATTGGAATAGTTCAAGTGATGAAATTAAAATGAAGCATTTAGTAGATGGATTTTATGAATATTCAGTAGTATTACCAGCAGGAAACCATGAATTTAAAATTGTAAAGAACGGAACTTGGAATGGATTTTCTGATGGTGGAAATAACTTTAAAATTAATTTAGAAAAAATCACTAAAGTTAATTTCTATGTTAATGATAAATTAAATGAAGCAAGAATTAATATTCCAGGAGTTAATAATTTAAAAGAATATGTTCCAGAATTAAGTAGTGAAAAATGGCCAAGATTAGTGGGAAGCTTACAACATGTATTTGGAGAAACTGATTGGTCACCAGAAACTGCAAAGCAAATGTTTGTAGATTACTATTTCGATGGAAGTATTTATAAGATTCAAAGAGAATTACCAGTAGGAAAATTTGAGGCTAAGGTAGCTTTTGGTCCAAATTGGGATGAAAGTTATGGGGCTACTGGTGCAACACAAGATAATTTAATAATTAATACTTTAGATAAAGCTGATGTAATATTTACCATAGATTACAAAGGAAATAAGTATTTAACACATAACTACACACCTAAAGAAGGAAATTATGATGGAATTATAGATAAGTCAAAGATAATATTTGATTCAAGAAGTATAACTTATAAAAAACCTTTTGGAGCTATTAAAGAAGAATCAGAAGATTTAACACTTAGAATTGGTGTTGCAAAAAATGATGTCCAAATGGCTAAGGTTGAGCTTACTGATGGTAATGGAGTAGCAAAAAACTATGATATGAGAAAAGCAACTACTATAGGAGAGACAGATTACTATGAAGCTACAATACCTAAAGTAGATTTTATTGGCATTGGTATATGGGGATATAAATTCATCCTTGTAGATGGTGTAACTAAAATTGAATATGGTGATGATAGCATGAGTGGAGGTACAGGATCAGCAGTTGATGAAGGTGCGCTTCCATTTAATTTAACAGTTTATGATAAAGATTATAAAACTCCAGATTGGATGAAAAATGCTACAGTATATCAAATCTTCCCAGATAGATTTTTCGATGGAAATGAAGAAAATAATAGAGCAAAACTTATAGATGGTTATCGTGGATATACTATGAAGGATGGAACTATAGTTCCTTTTGATCTTCAATACTTTGATGGAGGAGTAGAAAATGATCCAGCTAAAGATAAGGTTTGGGGAAGTTGGAGTGACTACCCTGAAAATCCTAGACAATCAACTCCTGAAAATAAACCATATTATCCTAATGCTAAAACAGATGATGTATGGTCAAATGAATATTATGGAGGAGATATTCAAGGAATAGAAGAAAAACTTGATTATTTAAAGTCTATTGGAATTACAGCTATTTACTTAAATCCAGTAGCTTGGGCTTCATCAAATCATAAGTATGATGCCACAGATTATAAGCATTTAGATCCTATGTTTGGAAAACCTATTTATAATAAAGAGGGAGATTCTACTTCAGGATTAAATTATGAAAAAACTAGGGCAGCTTCAGATAGAATTTATCAAGCATTTGCAGATGCAGCTGATGAAGTTGGAATTGACCTTATTGCTGATGGTGTATTTAATCATGTTGGCGATGATTCAATTTACTTTGATAGATATGAAAAGTATCCTGAAATTGGGGCTTATGAATACTGGAAGAGAGTTTGGGACAAGGTTAATGATGGAAAGACACAAAAAGATGCTGAAAAAGAAGTTGTTAAAGAATATGAAAGTCAAATTAATCCTTTAACGGGTAAGAAGTACTCTTATCCAGAAGATTTTAATTATACAACATGGTTTAAGGTTGAAAATAAGTGGGTAGTTAAAGATAAGGATGGAATTAGCTTAGAAGAAAAATATCAGCATTATCAATATGAAGGTTGGTGGGGATATGATTCATTGCCAGTAATGGAATCAAAAGAACCACAAGATGATGATGATTTAGCCTTAGATGGTTATCATGAATGGAATAACATTGATTATAGAGAAAATGTTATAGGTTACGATTTATCAGGATTAAGTGATGGAGAAGCAGAAGAAATGATGAAAACTGCAGCATCACAAAGATGGATGTGGATGGGAGCAAGCGGATGGAGACTAGATGTTGCTCCAGATGTATCTACAGGAACATGGCAAAAGTTTAGGGAATCCGTTAAATCAACAGTAGGAAGAACTGATGTAAATGGTAATATTATTGATGATCCTGTGATATTAGGGGAAGAATGGGGAGTTGCAACTCACTATTTATTAGGAGATCAATTTGATTCAGTTATGAATTATCAATTTAGGGCTGCACTTCAAAATTATATTATTAATGGAGATGCAATAACATTTAATAATGCTCTTGAAACAATTAGAGAAAACTATCCTAAAGAAGCATGGCAGGCAATGTTAAACCTTGTAGATTCTCATGATACTGTTCGTAATATAACTAAAATTGATAATCCAACTTGGGAAGAAGAAAATACAAAAATAGCTCCAGAAGCTAGTGATAGAGCTTTAAAACTACAAGAATTAACTGCAATATTCCAATTAGGTTATGCAGGTGCTCCAACTATTTATTATGGTGATGAAGTAGGGGTTACAGGAACAAAGGATCCAGACTCAAGGAGAACATTCCCGTGGGAAAGAGTATCTGAGGTTAATGGAGAATATAGCGGAGTTGGAAGGTATGAAAACTTATTTGATGTATATAAAACTGCTGCAAATGTAAGAAATGAAAATTTAGATATCTTTGCAACTGGAGATATTTATAGTGCTTATGCAGAAGGAAATGTTATAGCATATGCAAGAAAGAGTGAAGATAAAGGTGGATTATTAGTTATTAATAAGGAACCTTTAGAAAAGACAATAGAAGCAAATGTAGCAGGATTTTTACCGGATGGATTAGAATTAAAAGATGAGTTATATGGAGATATTACTGCTAAGGTTGAAGGTGGTAAAGTTAAAATTACTATACCAGCAGAAACAGGATTAATGATGGTTTCAACTAATAAAATAAATAAGGTAGATAAGGTTGAAGGTTTAAAGGCAGTTGCTGAAGAGGGAAAGGTAACATTAAGCTGGGATCCAGTAGCTGGAGCTAATAAATATAATATATATAGAACAAATTTAGAAGGACAAAGCTCAGTGTTAATTGGTAGCTCTGATAAAAATAGTTATGAAGATATAGATGTAGAAAATGGTGTTAGATACTATTATTATGTTACAGCTTTAAAAAATGGTGGAGAAAGTGAATTTAGTAATTCAGTTACAGCACTTCCTTCATATAATATTAAATCAATTTCAAAACCAAGTTCTATTAAAGATGTTACTCTTGGAGTTGGTAATAAAACTGATGAAATAACTGTTAAAGTTTCTATACCAAGAATAACTGATAATGATGAATATGCTGGAAAGGATATTCCGAATTTTGAAGCTAGGCTTATGTATTATAAAGATGGATCTTTAAAGGAGAATGCAGATAGCACTAAATTAAGATATAAAGAAGATTCAAAGGAGGATGGCACTAAGATTTACTTTGCATCTTTTGAGCCTACAGAAGAAGGCATTTATAAATACTATGCAAAGGCTACAACAAATTCAGGAGATACTTATGTAGAATCAGAAGTATCAGAATTTAAGGCAATTAGAAATGAAGATGATAACTTAGTAGTAGAAGCACCTATTCTTAATGATATATTAGTTGAATCTAATAGAGCAAAGCTTGAATGGGTATCAAATGAAGAAAATGTTGAAGGATATGAAGTTTATCGTAAAGAGGCAGATGGTGAATATATTAAAGTAGCTGTTTTAGATAAATCAGCTAGAGAATACACTGATTTTGCTGTTAGTAATGGCAAAAAGTATTCTTATAAGGTAGCAGCATATAATAAATTCTATAATAGAGCATATTCAGAAGAAAAGAATGTAACACCGACTTTAGTTATGGTTGATGTAACATTAAGACTTCATATTCCAAATTATACACCTGTTACTGATGACATCTATATAGCTGGTGATTTTAATGGATGGAATGCATCAGGTGGAAAGTTAAATGTACCAAGTGGAGCTACATCAAGAGATATAGTAGAATATAAATTTAAAATGATGGCAGGAAAGAGTATTCAATATAAATATACTAGAGGATCATGGGATACTGAATCATATACTAGTCATAGTCGTGAAGCAAATGACACAGAAGATTATGGTAACTGGGCATATAGTTCTACAGATACTAATATGAAATTAACTGTTCAAAATCAGGGAGGTAACTCAATGGTTATTGATGATTATGTATTAGGATGGGTAGACATGCCAATGATAATTACGATGCCTAGAATATCTTATGGAGAAAATATTGAATATGAAACAACAGATGAAGAATTTACATTAAAGGCAAAAGTTCCATATGGAGTTGAATTTACTATAAACGAGGAAGATATTAATACTTTATATCCTAATGCTATGGATAAATTTGGGAATGTATATGTTGAAGGTATTAAATTAAATCCAGGATTAAATGAGTTCAATATTCATATAGAACCAACAGAGAAGACAATTAATTTACCTTGGTACACTGATGATGGTAGGGCCTCTCAGGCAACTAGGGATGTAGTAATGAAGATTAACTATAAAACAGATGGTAATCAAGAAGAGATTAGTGTAACTGGAGTTTCATTAGATAAGACTTCTGTAGAATTAAAGGTAGATGAAGAGCTTAAATTAATTGCTAGTACTTTACCTGAAAATGCAACTAATAAAGAAGTGTCTTGGACAAGTAGTGATGAAAAAGTAGCCAAAGTAGATAAAAATGGAAAAATAACTGCAATAGCAGAAGGAAAGGCTACAATAACAGTAACAACTAAGGATGGAGGATTTACAGCTAGTTGTGAAATAACAGTACTTCCAAAGGGCGAAG